>NZ_JBMRGI010000018.1:0-97160 GCF_049384345.1 Stenotrophomonas sp. CASM110 | reverse complement strand
TCGCGGGAGTGTCCGCCGCATGGATGCGGCGGCCAAGCCTCCAGGGATGGATTCACGGCGTCTCCCGCGAACCCAACCCGCCCGACCCAGCGCGGCTTTTTGCTCTTTGCGACCAACCGACCCGCCACGAGGGGCTCAGCCGTTGGCCGGAATCCTCACAGTGCCGCGCGGATCCGCTCGCGCAGTGCTTCCAGATCCTTGGCAAACGCATCGATACCGGTCGCCAGCTTCTCGGTGGCCATCGGATCGGCCGCCAGGTCTGCCGCGAACTTCGCCGCATCGATCGGGGGCACCGCCGCGCCATCAGCGGCACCGGCCACCAGCTTGCGCGGCAGCGCGCCGTGGTCGGCGTCCAGCTTCTCCAGCAGGTCCGGCGAAATGGTCAGGCGGTCGCAGCCGGCCAGCGCTTCGATCTGTGCGGTCGAACGGAACGAGGCGCCCATCACCACCGTCTTCGAACCGCGGCGCTTGAATTCGGCATAGACGCCGCGCACGAACTTCACGCCCGGGTCTTCGTCGATGCTGGCCGGGGTCTGGCCGTTGGCCACGTACCAGTCCAGGATGCGGCCGACGAACGGGGAGATCAGGAACGCGCCGGCCTCGCTGCAGGCCAGCGCCTGGGTCGGGTTGAAGATCAGGGTCAGGTTGCAGTCGATGCCTTCGGCCTGCAGGATGCGCGCGGCTTCCACGCCTTCCCAGGTCGCGGCGATCTTGATCAGGATCTTCTCGCGCGGCACCCCGGCATCGGCGTACATCTGGATGAACTGGCGGGCCTTGGCCACGGTGGCGGCGGTGTCGTGGGCCTGGTCGGCGTCCACTTCGGTGGACACGCGGCCCGGCACCAGCGTGCTCAGCAGCGCGCCGACGCCGATGGTCAGGCGGTCGGCCACGGCGTGCACCACGGCTTCGCGGTCGCCCGCCTGCTGGCGGCCCCAGGCCAGTTCGCGTTCGATCAGTTCGGCGTAGACCGGCAGGTCCAGCGCCTTCTTCACCAGGGTCGGGTTGGTGGTGCAGTCCACCGGCTGCAGGCGCTTGATCGCCTCGTAGTCACCGGTATCGGCAACGACCACGGACAGTTCGCGCAGCTGGGACAGTTTGGACGGGGTACTCATTACGGCTCCTGGTGCAGGGGGATCGAATCGCGCGCGGTGCGCAGCGGTAATCAGGGGCGGTCGTTGTGGACCGCAGTCACGCGCAGGCGCAGCTTGCGGCCGCCGGGCGCGTTCCAGTCGATGCTCTGGCCGATGGCCAGGCCGAGCAGGGCACTGCCGACCGGGGCCAGCACGGAGACCTTGCCTTCATCGACATTGGCTTCGCGGGGGAAGACCAGGGTCAGGACGTGCTTTTCGCCGGACACTTCATCTTCGCACTCCACGCGCGAATGCATCATGACGATGCCTTCGGGAATCTGGTCCGGCGCCAGCACGGTGGCCCGGTTGAGTTCTTCAGCAAGCGCGAGCGCGGCAGGCGTCTGGCTCAGCGCAGGGGATTCGAGCATGGCGTCCAGGCGGTCCATGTCGAAGGTAGAAACGGTGATCGACGGCGGCAGGCCGCTGGCGGTGTTCATGGTGAAGCTCCTTGGTTGAAAGCCATGCAAAAGGCGGCACCTGCTGGCGCCGCCTGTCTGTATTGTGGGGACAAATGCGGCCGGAATCGACTCCTGCCGATTCCGGGCCGGTGCTGCGGGGGCTCAGCCGTTCAGCGCGGGGCCGGGCAGGGCCGGTGCATCGCTGCCGGCATCAAGCGCCTCCAGCGTGAACAGTGCCTGCGGCAGGCGCTTGAACTGGTCGGCCAGCTCCATCAGGAAGTCGTTCATGGCCGAGCTGCGGCGCCAGATCATGGCGATGCGGCGGCTGGGACGGCCTTCGCCGGTGAAATCGAGCAGCCGGATATTGTTCGAGCGCGGCACCGGCGGCTGCACCGACAGGCTCGGCAGCAGGGTGATGCCGACGTCGGCGGCGACCATCTGCCGCAGGGTTTCCAGGCTGGTGGCGCGGAATTCGGACTTCTCGTTGGCGCCGAACAGTCGGCAGACTTCCAGCGCCTGGTCGCGCAGGCAATGCCCGTCTTCCAGCAGCAGCAGCTTCTGCGTGGCCAGTTCCTGCACGTCCAGGTGTTCGCGGCGGGCCAGCGGGTGGCGCCCGGACACGGCCAGCAGGAACGGTTCCTCGAACAGGAATTCGGTATGCAGCTGGTCGTCGATCACCGGCAGGGCCAGCAGTGCGGCGTCGAGCTTGCCTTCGCGCAGGCGGTCCAGCAGCACGTCGCTCTTTTCCTCGACCAGCAGCAGTTCCAGCTCCGGGAAGCGCTCGCGGATGCGCGGGATCACATGCGGCAGCAGGTACGGGCCGAGGGTCGGGAAGATGCCCAGGCGCACCGTGCCGGCTTCCGGATCGCGGCTGCGTCGCGCCGCCTCCTTCAGCTGTTCCACCTCAGACACGATCACCCGCGCCCGCGCCGCCGCTTCCTGGCCGGCCGGGGTCAGCATCACCTTGCGCGGTGCGCGTTCCACCAGCGGCAGGCCCAGCTCTTCTTCCAGCTTGCGGATCTGCGTCGACAGCGTGGGCTGGCTGACGAAGCAGGAGGCGGCAGCCCGGCCGAAATGCTTGTGGTCGGCCAGGGCTACCAGGTACTTCAGATCACGTAGGTTCATCCTTACACCCCAGGGGTAACGGACCGGCTGACGGCGTGGTTACCCGACAGGCAGACAATGTTCCCGGTGATCTGGGAACGGTGGATCAGGCTGCTTCAGCAACGGCACCGCTGCTGTTGCTCACCGACGAGCGGATCAGGTGGTCGAACGCACTCAGTGCGGCGGTCGAGCCGGCGCCCATGGCGATGATGATCTGCTTGTAGGGCACCGTCGTGCAATCGCCAGCGGCGAACACGCCCGGCAGGTTGGTCTGGCCGCGGTCGTCGATGACGATCTCGCCGCGCGGCGACAGCGCCACCACATCCTTCAGCCACTCGGTGTTGGGCAGCAGGCCGATCTGCACGAAGATGCCTTCCAGCTCGACGCGGTGGGCATCGCCGCCGACGCGGTCCTTGTAGACCAGGCCGGTGACGCGGCTGCCGTCGCCCAGCACTTCAGTGGTCTGCGCGCTGGTCAGCACGGTCACGTTGCCCAGGCTGCGCAGCTTCTTCTGCAGCACTTCATCGGCGCGCAGGCTGGAATCGAACTCCAGCAGGGTTACATGCGACACGATGCCGGCCAGGTCGATGGCCGCTTCCACGCCGGAGTTGCCGCCGCCGATCACCGCCACGCGCTTGCCCTTGAACAGCGGGCCATCGCAGTGCGGACAGTACGCCACGCCCTTGTTGCGGTACTGGTCTTCGCCCGGCACGTTCATCTGCCGCCAGCGCGCGCCGGTGGACAGGATCACCGAACGCGACTTCAGTACCGCGCCGTTTTCCAGCTGCACCTGCACCAGGCCGTCTTCGCCGGCCGGCACCAGCGCACTGGCGCGCTGCAGGTTCATGATGTCCACCTCGTACTCGCGCACGTGCTGCTCCAGCGCCGTGGCCAGCTTGGGGCCCTCGGTCTCCTTCACCGAAATGAAGTTCTCGATCGCCATGGTGTCCAGCACCTGGCCACCGAAACGCTCGGCGGCGATGCCGGTACGGATGCCCTTGCGTGCGGCGTAGATCGCCGCTGCAGCGCCGGCCGGGCCACCGCCCACCACCAGCACGTCGAAGGCGTCCTTGGCGGCGATCTTCTCGGCATCGCGCTTGCCGGCGTTGGTGTCCAGCTTGGCCACGATCTGTTCGAGGGTCATGCGGCCCTGGTCGAAGATTTCACCGTTGAGGTACACGGTGGGCACCGACATGATCTCGCGCTTCTCGACTTCGTCCTGGAACAGGGCGCCATCGATGGCCACGTGCTGGATGCGCGGGTTGAGCACCGCGGCCAGGTTCAGCGCCTGCACCACGTCCGGGCAGTTCTGGCAGGACAGCGAGAAGTAGGTCTCGAACCGGTAGTCGCCTTCCAGGTTCTGCACCTGCTCGATCAGCTCGGCGGTGGCCTTGGACGGGTGCCCGCCGACCTGCAGCAGCGCCAGCACCAGCGAGGTGAACTCGTGGCCCATCGGCAGGCCGGCGAAGGTCAGGTGGATGTCCTGGCCCGGGGTGCCCAGGTCGAAGGACGGCACACGGCCCTGCCCATCGCGCAGCACCTGCAGCGAGATCTTGTCCGACAAGCTGTCCAGGGTCTGCAGCAGTTCCAGCATTTCCTGCGACTTGGCGCCGTCGTCGGCGTGCGCGGTGATCTGGATCGGGCGGGTCACGCGCTCCAGATAGGTCTTCAGCTGCGACTGCAGGTTGGCGTCCAACATCGGTCTTCTCCTGGCTTCAGGCAAACAGAGGGCGTGGCACCGCTGTGCAAGGTAGCGGACCAGCTGGGGGGTAGGGGTGAACCCAAGACAGCGACCGTGGAAGGGGCTGGCTGGCCAAGGCGGGCGAGCGTTGGCTGTCTTGGGTTCACCCCCACGCCGGCGGGGGGACCGGCACGGGGATGAAGGGCGCGCCGCGGCGTGGGGCCACGGCAGGCCGGTACTGCCTTAGATCTTGCCGACCAGGTCCAGCGACGGGGTCAGGGTCTTCTCGCCTTCCTTCCACTTGGCCGGGCACACCTGGTTCGGGTTGGCGGCGGTGAACTGGGCAGCCTTCAGCTTGCGCAGGGTCTCGGACACGTCACGGGCGATCTCGTTGGAGTGGATCTCCAGGGTCTTGATCACGCCTTCCGGGTTGATGATGAAGGTGCCGCGCAGGGCCAGGCCTTCTTCCGGAATGTGCACGCCGAAAGCGTTGGTCAGCTGGTGGGTCGGGTCGCCGACCAGCGGGAACTGGGCCTTGCCGACGGCCGGCGAGGTCTCGTGCCACACCTTGTGCGAGAAGTGGGTATCGGTGGTGACGATGTAGACCTCGGCGCCGGCCTTCTTGAACTCGGCGTAGTGGTCAGCTGCGTCCTCGATCTCGGTCGGGCAGTTGAAGGTGAAGGCGGCCGGCATGAAGATCAGGACGGACCACTGGCCCTTCAGGCTGGCGTCGGAAACCTTGATGAACTCGCCGTTGTGGTAAGCGTTGGCTTCGAACGGCTGGATCTGGGTGTTGATGAGGGACATCATTTTTCCTCTTGGTGAAGGGGACTGGGTGAATCGACAGGAGCTAGGTTACCCATTCGCTGGCGATAAGAACAATGCATTGATTGCATCTATTTGATAGATGGAGTCTATCAAAAGGCACTGAGCAGGCACTGAACCCGGCCGCTTTCATCCTGCAACTGACTGTGTGACAAGGAAAATCTCGCCGGACCGCTGCCTGGGGCCGATAGCCCTTCCTTATCCCGTCCGGGGGAAACTGAACGGATTCCGATTTTGTAGAGCCGAGTCCATGCTCGGCTGTTCCAGAAGCAGCCGAGCGTGGGCTCGGCTCTACAATTGCGGAATGCCTTTCCAAACCGAACCCACCCTGCGCCAGATCGTGGCCGACGCCAGTGCCCGCTTGGGCGGCGTCGAAGCCCGCCACGAGGCGGAGCTGCTGCTGCTGCATGTGCTGGACCGCCCACGCAGTTGGCTGTTCGCGCATGCCACCGATCCGCTGGCCGCCGCCGACCAGGCCGCCTTCGAGACGCTGTTGGCCCGCCGCGTGGCCGGCGAGCCGGTCGCCTACCTGACCGGCCGCCGCGGATTCTGGACGCTGGATCTGGAGGTCGATCCGGCCACGCTGATCCCGCGCCCGGAGACCGAACTGCTGGTCGAGCTGGCGCTGGAACGCCTGCCGCAGGACCGTGCGCTGCGGCTGGCTGACCTGGGCACCGGCAGCGGCGCGATCGCCTTGGCGCTGGCCAGCGAGCGGCCACAGGCACAGGTGCTGGCCACCGATGCCAGCCCGGGTGCGCTGGCCGTGGCCGCGCGCAATGCCGCGCGCCATGAACTGCGCAACGTCCGCTTCGCCGAGGGCGGGCACGATTGGTACGCGCCGTTGCAGGGCATGCGCTTCGACCTGATTGCGAGCAATCCGCCGTACATCGCCAGCGACGACCCGCACCTGCGACAGGGCGACCTGCGCTTCGAACCGGCCTCCGCGCTGGCGTCCGGTGTGGACGGCCTGGATGACATCCGCCGCCTCATCGACGGCGGCCAGGCGCATCTGCTGCCCGGTGGCTGGTTGCTGATCGAGCACGGATGGGACCAGGGCGCGGCGATCCGCGCGCTGTTCGACGCCGCCGGTTTTGCCGAGGTGCAGACCGTGCAGGACCTGGAGCAGCGCGACCGCATCACCCTGGGCCGGCGACCGGCCTAGAATGGGGGTTCTCCTGCCCCGGCAGGGCATCACCCTGGAGCTGCAAGCATGCGTACGCTGTACCCCGCCATCACCCCCTACGACGTCGGCACCCTGAAGGTCGACGACCGCCACACGCTGTATTTCGAACAGTGCGGCAACCCGGACGGCAAGCCGGTGGTGATGCTGCACGGTGGCCCGGGCGGTGGTTGCAGCGACAAGATGCGCCAGTTCCATGACCCGTCCAAGTACCGCATCATCCTGTTCGACCAGCGTGGTGCGGGTCGATCCACCCCGCACGCGGACCTGGTGGACAACACCACCTGGGACCTGGTCGCCGATATCGAGAAGCTGCGCGAGCACCTGAAGGTCGATCGCTGGCAGGTGTTCGGTGGCAGCTGGGGCTCGACCCTGGCCCTGGCCTATGCCGAGACCCATCCGCAGCGCGTGACCGAACTGGTCCTGCGCGGCATCTTCATGCTGCGCCGCTGGGAGCTGGAATGGTTCTACCAGGAAGGCGCCAACCGCCTGTTCCCGGATGCGTGGGAGCATTACCTGAAGCCGATCCCGTCGGTGGAGCGGCATGACCTGATCTCGGCCTTCCACCGCCGCCTGACCAGCGACGACGAAACCACCCGCCTGGAAGCCGCCAAGGCGTGGGCGGTGTGGGAAGGCGCGACCAGTTTCCTGCACGTCGATGATGACTTCATCAACAGCCACGAAGACCCGCACTTCGCCCTGGCCTTCGCCCGCATCGAGAACCACTACTTCGTCAACGGTGGCTTCTTCGAGGTGGAAGACCAGCTGCTGCGCGACGCGCACCGCATCGCCGACATCCCGGGCGTGATCGTGCATGGCCGCTACGACGTGGTCTGCCCGCTGGCCAACGCCTGGGACCTGACCAAGGTGTGGCCGAAGGCGAAGCTGGAAATCACCCCGGCCTCGGGCCATTCGGCGTTCGAAGCCGAGAACGTGGACGCGCTGGTGCGCGCCACCGATAGCTTCGCCTGATCGGTAGTGCCGGCCGCTGGCCGGCAATGCCTTACCGGTCCGTTTCGCCGCCGCCCGATGTGGCTCGCCGGCCAGCGGCCGGCGCTACCGGATAGCCAAGGCCTCGGGCCATTCGGCGTTCGAGGCCGACAACGTGGACGCGCTGGTGCGCGCCACCGATGGCTTCGACTGATCGGTAGTGCCGGCCGTTGGCCGGCAATGCCTTGCCGGTCCGTTTCGCCGCCGGCCGATGTGGCTCGCCGGCCAGCGGCCGGCGCTACCGGATACCCAAGGGTTCTGACCCCGCCGAAACCTTCATCCACGCATGGCGTGGATTTACCAATCCCCGGCCAGCAACGCGTCGGCCAGCACCTGCAGCTTTGGCGAGTGCTGGCGCGACGGTGGGTAGATCAGCGACAGCGCGCGGCTGCGGCCTTCAAGCGGCTGCAGCACGCGTTGCAGGCGGCCGTCAGCCAGCGCGTCGGCCACCGCGAAATCCATCACCTGCACGATGCCGATGCCGGCGATGGCCGCTTCCACCAGCGGATCGCCACTGTCGAACACCATCCGCGTCGGTGGGGTGAAGTCGCGCAGTTGGCCCTCCTGCAGGAACTGCCAGTCCACCAGCCGGCCACTGCGCAGGTTGCGCACCGCCAGGCACGCGTGATCCCGCAGCGCGGCCACATCGTCCGGTGCGCCACAGCGGGCCAGATACGCGGGGCTGGCCACCGTCACCCAGCGCAGCGGACGCAGCGGGCGCGCGACGATGCGCTGGTCGGCGATGACGCCGGTGCGCAGGGCGGCATCGAAACCTTCCTCGACCAGATCGACCAGACGGTCACTGAGCACGGCCTCCACCTGCAGTTGCGGGTGCTGTTGCAGCAACGGCGCCAGCAGCGGTACCAGCACCTTGCGCCCGAACATCGAGGGCGCGCTGATCTTCAGGGTGCCCGCGGGCGTGCAGGGACGGTCGGCCAACTGGCGTTCGGCATCCTCCAGGCCACACAGCAGCGGTGCCACCTGATCGACGAACTGGCGGCCATCCGGGGTCAGCGCCACGTTGCGGGTGTTCCGCTGCAGCAGCTTCACCCCCAGCGTGGCCTCCAGCCGGCCGATCGCGCGCGACAGGCCGGACTGGCTCAGGCCCAGCTGCCCGGCGGCGACGGTGAAACTGCGGGCTTCTGCCACCTGCACCAGCATGCGCACTGCATTGAGGTCCATCGAGGTTCCATTCATGATGAAAATCATGACAGATATGGCTGGCAGGGGGTTTATTGATTCGGTTGCATCAATGAGACTGCGCTCCCCCACCGCACCAGAGCGCCGATGCCTCCCCTCAAGTACCCGCGTTGGGCGCTGACCCTGCTGGCCACTGCCCAGCTGATCATCGCCCTGGATGCCACCATCATCTTCGTCGCCCTGCACGACATGGGCCGCGCGCTGCAGATCAACGCGCAGCAGCTGCAATGGGTAGTCAGTGCCTACACCGTGGCGTTCGGCGGCAGCCTGCTGCTGGGCGGGCGCGCCGCCGACCTGATCGGCCGCCGCCGCTTCTACCGGCTGGGCATGCTGCTGTTCGCGCTGGCGTCGCTGTTCGGCGCGCTGGCGCCGAATGCCACCCTGTTGATCATCGCGCGCGCGGCGCAGGGCATCGGTGCCGCGTTGCTGTTCCCGGCCACGCTGGCGCTGATCAACACGTTGTATGCGGAAGGCCCGGTGCGCAACCGCGCACTGGCGATCTGGAGCATGGCCAGTGCGGCCGGCCTGGCGCTGGGCACGCTGCTCGGTGGCGTGCTGACCCAGGCGTTCGGCTGGCCGGCGGTGCTGGCGGTGATCGTTCCGCTGGCCACCGCCTGTGCAGTCGCGGCCGGCGCGTGGTTGCCGGCCGATGGCCCGCGTGTGCAGGGCCGTTGCTTCGATCTGGCCGGTTGCCTCACCGTCACCGCCGGCGGCAGCCTGCTGGTCACCACCCTGGTGCAAGGGCCGGAGTGGGGCTGGACGGCCCGCGCCACGCTCATCTGCCTGCTGCTTTCAGCCGTACTGTTGACGGTGTTCGTACAGATCGAAAAGCGCAGCCGTGACCCGCTGATGCAGTTTGCGCTGCTGCGCCTGCCCGGCCTGCGCGCGGCACTCGGCCTGACCTTCGCCTTCATGAGCAGCTATGGCGTGCAGTACTACTTCCTGGCGCTCTACTTCCAGGATGGTTACGGCTGGAGCCCGCTGCAGGCCGGCATGGCCTTCCTGCTGCCGACCGTGGTGTGCACCTTCGGCATCCGCATTGCCGAACGCATGCTGCGGCGCCGTTCGCCACGGCAGGTGCTGGCCTGGGGCTTCGCGGCCGGTGCCATCGGCATCACTGCGGTGGCGCTGGCGATGCCGCATGGCGCCGGTTACTGGCCGCTGCTGCCGGGCATCGTGGTGCTCAGCGTGGGCCAGGGCATGAGCTGGACGGCGATGTGGATCGTGGCCGGGCAGGGCGTGCCGGGGCCGCAGCAGGGTGTGGCGTCCGGCATGGCCGCCACCGCACAGCAGATCGGCGGCGCGTTGGGACTGGCGGTACTGGTGATGGTGGCCAACGCCGCGCGCGGCACGCAGGAGGCAACCAGCCCTGATGCGCTGCAGGGCATGGTCAATGCGCAGTACGGCGCCGCGCTGTTCGCCGCGCTCGGCGTGGTGATCGCGCTGGGCCTGCGCCCGGCGCCGGTCGAATCGGCTGCTGCCGTCTGCCCGGTCAACGAGGCATGATTGAAGGCGCTGCCGTAGGTGGATGTGCCACGCCTGCGGTGGTGCCGGGCCCGGGCCCGCTGGCCGGCAACCCCGGGGTGGTTGGATCATTGAGGTTGCCGGCCAGCGGCCGGCACTACCGATACGGGATGGGTCCAAGAGCGTTCAACCGAACGCCAGCAACTGTGGCTGCAAGGCGCTGAAGATCCGCGCCAGCCGCTCCGCCCACGCCTGCTGCCCGGCGGCATCGGCGATCAGGTCCTGGCGGATCTCCAGTTCCACGTGCACCAGGCCGCGCCCTTCGCCGTGCACCGGTACCGCGTAGTCGCTGGTACTGCTGACCGAATACGGTTCGTTGTCACCCACCACCAGGTCGCCTTCATCGCGCAGTGCCTGCAGCAGTGCATGCGCAAAGCGCGTGTCCTGGTGGTACAGCACGCCGGCGTGCCACGGCCGCTGCGTGCCGTTCATCACTGGCGTGAAGCTGTGCATCATCACCAGCAGGGTGGGGCGGCCGGCATCGCGGCGTGCATCCAGTTCCGCGTCGATGCGCGCATGGTAGGGCGCGTGGATCGCATCGATGCGCTGCTGCCGCTGTGCAGCCGACAGCCTGGCATTGCCCGGGACCACGGTGTGGTCGCTCACTTCCGGAATCAGCGTCGGCGAGGCCAGTGGGCGGTTGCAGTCGATCAGCAGCCGCGAATAGGTCTGTTCGATCGCCCATGCATCCAGCCGTTCGGCCAGTGCGCGGGTGGTGCCGGCGATGCCGATGTCCCAGCCGATATGGCGGTCCAGCTCGGCCTGGGCCAGGCCGAGCCCGGTCAGCGCGCGTGGCACCTGCTGGCCGGCGTGATCGGCCAGCAGCAGGTAAGGCGAGGCGCCCTGCGGCCGGTGGAGGGTATAGATCGCCGGGTCGTCGGCGCCCAGCAGCGCCGGCAGTACGTGCAGATCGGCGTCAGCCACGCGGGCGCCCGTCCAGGTGGTGCTCGATCATCCACAGGCCCGCCCAAAGCTTGGCATCCAGCTCATAGCCTTCGCCCATCTTCTGCACCAGCCAGGCCGCCGCCTGCGCGCGCGGAATCTCGTGCACGGTGATGTCTTCGCTGTCATCGCCGCCACCGTCGCCGATCCGGCGCAGGCCGGTGGCGCGTACGAAGGCGATCTTCTCGCTGCTGGCGCCGGAGGACGTCGGGCCGATCATCAGCACTTCGGCGTGATCGGCGGTCCAGCCGGTTTCTTCTTCCAGCTCGCGCACGGCCGAGACTTCGATCGATTCGCCGGCGTGGATGTCGCCGACCAGGCCGGCCGGCATCTCGATGGTGGGGGCCTGCAGCGGCACGCGGAACTGTTCGACGAACAGCACCTTGTCCTCCGGGGTCACCGCGATGATGATCGCGGCCAGGCCACCGGCATGGGTACGTTCGCTGTATTCCCAGGTGCCGCGTACCAGCATGCGCTGGTACTTGCCTTCATAGACGACACGCGGGGCTTCGGTGTTGCGCTGGCTCATGCGGGCTCGCTGTGGGTGGGAAGGATATCGGGTACGCCGGCGGCATCGAACAGCCGGCGGCGGGTCATCGGGCCGAAGCGCAGGGTCTGGCACAGGCCGCCGAGCAGCTCGGGGTCGGCGGTCTGGCGCAGCAGGCCGGGTTGGCTGCCTTCCAGCGGCGCGTCCAGCGCGATGGTGGTCAGCTGGCGCCAGAGCAGGGCGTGCTCGCGCTGCTCGCGCAGGCGCACCGCCATCTGGGCGGCACCGCGCAGGCGCAGGAACGGCACTTCGTCCAGGCGTTCGTACAGCGCATCCAAGCTGCCGAAATGGGCCAGCAGCACGGCGGCGGACTTGCTGCCGACACCACTGACACCGGGAATGTTGTCCACCGCATCGCCGCACAGCGCCAGGTAATCGGCAATCTGGTGCGCGTGCACGCCGTGCCGTGCCTTCACGCCGGCCACGTCCCAGCGCTGGTTGCGGGCGTAGTCCCACTGTTCGTCGTGATCCAGCAGCAGCTGCGACAGGTCCTTGTCGGCGGAGATGATCACCCCGCGATGGCTGCCGCGGTGCACGTGCAGTGCGCTGCCGATCAGGTCGTCGGCTTCGTAGTCGTGGTGGGCGAGGACGGCAAGGCCCAACGCCGCGCACAGCGCCTTGCAGTGCACGAACTGGCGCTTGAGCGCTTCCGGTGCCGGATCACGGTTGGCCTTGTAGGCCGGATACAGGCGGTGGCGGAAGCCGCTGTCGAGCGCTTCGTCGAAGGCAATGGCGATGTGCCGCGGGCGCTCGCGCTCCAGCAGGTCCAGCAGGAAGCGGGCGAAGCCGTGCACAGCATTGGTCGGCCAGCCCTGCGCGTCCTGGAACTGGTCCGGCAGCGAGTGCCAGGCGCGGAACACGTAGATGCTGGCATCGACCAGGTACAGCGACGGCGGCGGTGCCGGCAGGGTCATGCCGGCGGCGTCCAGTCCTGCAGCAGGGTCGCTGGGTCGGGGCGCTCGCGCTCGGGCACGTCGGCCTTGGCGGTGCCGATGTGGATGAAGCCGGCGATGCGTTCACCCTCGACCAGGCCCAGGTGGGCCTGCACGACCGGATCGAAGGCCATCCAGGCCGTCAGCCACTGTGCGCCGAAGCCAAGCGCCTGCGCGGCCTGCAGCAGGGCGAAGCAGACGCAGCCGGCGGTCATCAGCTGTTCCTGTTCCGGCACCTTCGGGTCCGGGCGCGGGCTGGCGACCACCACGATCACCAGCGGGGCGTGGCTGAAACGCTGGCGGTCCTTCTCGAACACGGCCTCGCCGGCATGCGGGTCGCGCTGGCGGCTGCGCTTGGCCAGGAAGTCGCCCAGAGTGTGACGTGCATCGCCGGCGATCTTCAGGAAGCGGAACGGCACGCGCTTGCCGTGGTCGGGCACGCGCACGGCCGACGCCAGCATCCGCTGCAGGGTGGCCGGGTCCGGGCCGGGCTCGCCCAGTTGCCGCGAAGGCACTGAGCGGCGGGCATCCAGGGCGAGCAGGGCAGCGGGGTCGGGCATGGAGTCTGAACCGGTCATCACGGGTGTTTGATTATAGTCGGGGTGGTCAATGACGCCGTCTGTGTCGCGTCCGGCCCCTGAATACCAAACTGTGATGAACATCATGCCACTGGCGGGAAACGGACAGCCGCTTCCCCTCGCCTCGTGGGCCTTGCACGGCTTACGATACCCCTCTTGCCGGGCCGCCGGTCATGAGGTTTGAAGTGAGGACTGTTTCACTGTCCGTGACGGGCTGGCCGGCCTACCATCGACGTTCCGGTACATGGGGTGTGCCGGTCGTCGCGATGTCCATGCTGTCTGTCGTACCAGAGAAGGTGGGGAGCCTTCCCGAATGATGAGCGTGCCCACACCGATGGGATCGCCGGGCCGTGACCCGGCCCAGCTCCAGCTTGCCCGGGACATGGTCCTGCCCGCGCTGTGCCAGGCCTTCGGGGCCGCACTGGCGCGATTCGACGATGCCCTGTTCGACCGCGCCGGCAATGCCGGCTCGTCGCAGTTGCTGTTCCTGGACGCGATGCGCGAACTGCGCCGCCGCCGTGAGGAGATCGCTGCCGCCTTCGCCGGCCACCTGCAGCAGGCGTGGGCCGCATTGGCGGCCGGTGAGCCGCTGTCGGCCGAGGCGACCCTGTCGGGGCCGGCCGAGGATGGCCTGAGCCTGCTGGCCGAACACGTACTGGAATCGCGGTTGGCGGTGCGCAATTTCGCCACTGTATTGCTGCGTGACTTCAAGCCGGTGCTGGCGCGGCTGGACCGCCGCCTGGGCCGGTTGATCGGCGGCGTGGAACTGGACGCCGACCACAATCCCATCAGCCCCGAACATCTGGGCGTGGCCATCCACGAGGCCTTTGCCGGTTGCGAACTGGCCCCGGAAGTGCATCTGGTGCTGATCAAGCTGTGCGAGCGCGACCTGCGTGCACCGGTCGGCCGCATCTACGAGAAGCTGGACGAGCAGCTGGCCGCAGCCGGCGTGATGTCGCAGATGGGGGCTCCGCAGCGCCCACAACCGCCGGCACCGGATCCGCGCATGACCGGGATGCTGGATGACCTGGTCGAGCATCGCCACGGCGCGGGCGTCGATCCGGGGTTCAGCGATGACGAGCAGGCCGCACCGGCCTGGGCGCAGCGCTTTGCCGCCCGCTGGTCCGAGCGCCGCGGGCATATGCAGCAGCACCTGGGCGGCGATGATGGCGCCGCCGGCGAGGCCTACGCCGGCCAGCAGGGCATGCTGCTGGAAGCGTTGCACGAACTGCTGCAGCAGACCCGCCATGTGCGTGAGGACGCCACGTCTGCGGCACAGGTGGCGGTCGGCCAGCAGCGCCCGCTCAGCCAGCGCGAAATGATGTCGGTGCTGTCGCTGCTGCAGGCCACGCCGAGCGCGACGCTGCGTGCAGCCATCGGCGAGGACGGCGAATCGCTGGCGCAGCGGCTGAAGAGCGAAGTGCTGTCCAGCGCCACCCAGCTCGGCGTCGATCCGGGCCAGACCCGGCTGGACCCGCAGGATGAGGATGCCATCGACCTGGTCGGCATGCTGTTCGACGTGATGCTGGACGAGCGTGAACTGGAAGGCCGCTCGCGCGAACTGATCGGCCGCCTGGTCGTGCCTTTCGTCAAGGTCGCCATGCTCGACCGCCGCATGTTCGTGCAGAAGACCCATCCGGCGCGAAAGCTGCTCAATTCGCTGGCCGAGGCCTGTGAGGGCAACACCGGCGAGAGCCAGGCCGAGCGCATGCTGATGGCCAAGGTCGAGGAGATCATCGAGCGCCTGGTGGCCGAGTTCAACGAGAACCTGGCGATCTTCCTGACCCTGGAAGAAGAATTCCGCGAGTTCCTGGTGCAGCATCGCCGCCGCGTGGAAATCGCCGAGCGTCGCGCCGCAGAAACGCAGCGCGGCCAGGAAAAGCTGGAAATGGCCCGCAGCCGGGCCGGTGCGGAACTGGATCGTCGCATCGGTGATGCCACCCTTCCGCCGGCCATTGCCGAGTTCCTGCGCCAGCCCTGGCAGCACCACCTGACCCTGGCGCTGCTGCGCGAGGGCGAAGAAGGCGCGTCGGTGGCCGAGGCACTGAGCCTCGGCGACGGCCTGCTGGAGGAAGTGGCCGAGGCACGCCGGCAGATTGTCGGCAAGCCATGGCTGCAGGCCTGGCAGCCGGTGCTGGCCAAGGTGTTTGCCAGCGTCGGTGTGCACGGCGATGCGGCTACCGGTGCGATCGACGCCCTGCACGACACGTTGCAGGGCATCGCCGAGTCGCGGCCGGAACTGCAGCGCGCGCTGCCCGAGCTGCCGCAGGTCGCGCTGCCGGCACCGCCGGTGGCCGAATCGCCAGCGGTGGAACTCAGCGGGCAGATCGATGCCGACGATTTCGACAACGCCGATGCCGACCGCTTCCGACGCATGGAAATCGGCAACTGGTTGGACTTCGTCGACAAGGACGGCAAGGTCCAGGCGGGCAAGCTGTCCTGGGTCAGCCCGATTTCCTCGCGCCTGCTGTTCGTCAACCGTCGCGGCGTGCGCTTCTGCGTGGCCTCGCCAGAAGAGCTGGCGGTGATGGTGCGGCTCGGCCGCCTGCGTGCCCACGTTGACGATGGCGCCTTCGACAGCGCCATGCAGGGCGTGATCGACCGCCTCGACCCGGGCAGCACCACCCTGCACTGAGTGCTGGCTGCCTGCTAGGATCGGGAAAACTCACCGATCAGCGGGGACCTGCATGGCCGTGGCGTTGCTGGGGATCAAGGAGACCGCGCCGGGTGAACGGCGCGTGGCGTTGACACCGGAAACCGCGCGCAAGCTCGGTGCCCTCGGCATTACGGTCTGGTACGAGGCCGGCGCCGGGCTGGCCGCCGGCTTCACCGATGCCGCCTATGACGACGCCGGCGCACGTGTCTTCGACGCGGGCCGCTGGGCCGAGATCGATATCCTGCTGTGCGTGCAGGCACCTCCTGCGACGGTGCTGGAGCAGCTCAGGCCCGGTGCCAGCGTGGTTGGCCTGCTGGCACCGGCCAACGATCCGGCGCTGGCCGCGCTGGCGGCCGATGATCGCCTGCAGCTGTTCCCGCTGCAGCAGCTGCCGCGAACCACCCGCGCGCAGGCGATGGATGTACTCAGTTCGCAGGCCGGCATGGCCGGCTACAAGGCAGCGCTGATTGCCGCCGAACGCGCGCCGCGCTTCTTCCCGATGCTGACCACCGCCGCTGGCACCGTGCGGCCGGCCAAGGTGCTGGTGATCGGTGCCGGCGTGGCGGGCCTGCAGGCCATCGCCACCGCGCGGCGCCTCGGTGCACAGGTGGAAGGTTTCGATGTGCGCCCGGAAACCCGCGAGCAGATCCAGTCACTGGGTGCGCGCTTCCTCGATCTTGGCGTGAGCGCGACCGGTGAAGGCGGCTACGCGCGTGCGTTGACCGACGAGGAGCGCGCCGAGCAGCAGCGTCGGCTGGCCGACCACCTGCGCAGCGTGGACGTGGTGATCTGCACGGCTGCCGTACCCGGTCGGCCGGCGCCGACCATCGTGACCGCCGCGATGGTGGAGGGCATGGCCACCGGCAGCGTCATTGTCGATCTGGCGGCCGAGAGCGGCGGCAACTGTGCACTGACCCAGCCGGGGCACTGCATCGAACACCAGGGCGTGACCATCGATGGTCCGCTGGGCCTGGCCAGTCGCGGCGCGACCCAGGCCAGTGAGATGTATGCGCGCAACCTGCTCAACTTCGTTGCGCTGTTCGTGCGCGAGGGGCGGCTCGGTTTCGACTGGGACGACGAGCTGCTGGCAAAGACGCGCTGGCAGGCATGAATGACGTGGGGTCAGATCCCTTTGCCTCTGGCAAAGGGATCTGACCCCGATCTCCCGCAATCTGCCAGGGGTCGGATCCCTTTGCGTCAGCAAAGGGCTCTGACCCCGTTCCCCGGGGCCTTACCGCGGCTTCGCCGGCGGCGGGTTGTCGCGCACCCAGTGCCGACGCTGCTCCGGCGTCATCTGCGACCAGCGCTCGCGCAGCGCGTCGCGCTGTGCCGGCGGCATGTTGCGCATCTGCCCGAACAGGGCGCGTGCCTGTTCACGCTGTTCCGGGCTCATGTGCTCGAAGCGGCGCAGGCCGCGGCGGGCCTTGTCGCGCTCCTCCGGGCTCATCGATTGCCAGCGCTGGCCGTGCGAGAGCATGCGCTGGCGCTGGCCGGCATCAGCGCTGTTCCAACGGTCGCGCAGCGGCGCCAGCAGGGACTCTCGCTGGGATTCGCTCAATTGCTCCCACGCAGGCAATGGCGCGACCGGTGCGGCAGGGGCGGGCGTGGCGTTCTGCGCCAGCGCCGGAACGGCCGGCAGCAGCGCCAGGGTCAACAGCAGTGGCAGGGCAAGCAGTCGGGACATGATTTACTCCATCGCCAGGTCGGTATCGCCCAGCCACAGGTACAGATCGGGATTCTCGTCGTAGAGCGCGCCGTTGTCTTCCACTGAAGCAAGCACGGGGTCCGGCGGCGGACCCGCAAGCGTGCCATGGCCGGTGAACTGCAGGCCAATGCCCAGTGCAACCACCAGTGAGCAGGCGCTGGCCAGCCACCAGCGCCAGCGCCCACGATGGGGGGTGGCCGTGGCGCCGTGGCGAGCTTGGCGCAGCCGGGCCAGCGTTGCCGGCGACAGCGCCTGCAGCGACTGCGCGTGCAGGCGGCGCAGGGTGTCATCGGAAGGCAGGGAGCGGTTCACGGGTGGGTCTCCAGGTAGTCCTGCAGCGCCTGCCGGGCGCGTGCCAGATGGGTTTTTACCGCGCCTTCGCTGCAGCCCATGGCGCGGGCGGTGGTGGCCCCGTCCAGGTCCTGCAGCACGCGCAGGGTGAAGGCCTCGCGCTGGCGGGCGGGCAGGGTGCGCAACGCGTCCACCAGCTGCTGGTACTGCTGGCGCTGCTCATGTGCCTGTGCCGGGTCCGGGCCGGGATCGGCCCAGTCGATCTCGCCGCCTTCCGCGTCCTGGTTGTCGCGCCAGAACGGCAGGCGGAAGCGGCGCCGCCGCTGCAGGTCGATCACCCGGCGGCGCAGGATGCTCCAGAACAGCGGCGCCCATTCGGCGGCCGGCTTGTCGGTGTAATCCAGCATGCGCAGCAGCGCGTCCTGCACCGCATCCATGGCGTCTTCGCGCTGGCGCAGGCCGGCCTCGGCGAAGCGGAACGCACGCGGGCCGACGCTGGCCAGGAATGCCTCCAGCGATGCCGGCAGGGCATCGGTCTCGGCGCTCGGGGGGGCGGGGCTGCTCACCAGCACAGGGTACGGTTCCTCGCTCGGGGTCACCATCGACAACGCGTGAGCGGCGCTCCGGTTGACGCCGGGTGCGCGCCGGGTTCAGCCCATGGTTATGATGGGCCGACGAAGACAGAGCAGGAGCGTTGCCGGTGAGTGACGGGTTCGTAGCGCTGTACATCTTCATGCTGGCAGCCATCGCCGGCCACGTGATCATTTCGCGGGTGCCGGTGATCCTGCATACCCCGCTGATGTCGGGCTCCAACTTCATCCACGGCATCGTGCTGATCGGCGCGATGGTGGTACTGGGGCATGCGCAGACGCCGCTGGAGAAGGCACTGGGCTTCCTGGCCGTGGTGCTCGGCGCCGGCAATGCCGCCGGTGGCTACGTGGTCACCGCGCGCATGCTGGAAATGTTCAAGCCGAGCGCGCCCAGGGGCGGCAAGGACGAACCGAAGGAGCCGCAGGCTTGAACATCAGCACCGTCGAACTGCTCGACTGGCTGGTCAAGGCCAGCTACCTGGTCGCCGCCACGCTGTTCCTGCTCGGCCTGCAGCGCATGGCCTCGCCGCTGACCGCGCGCAGCGGCATCCGCTGGGCCGGGCTGGGCATGCTGCTGGCCACCGCGGCCACCTTCTTCCTGCCCGAACTGCACAACGTGCCGTTGATCCTGGTGGCACTGCTGCTGGGTGCAGGCCTGGCCTGGTGGTCGGCCGGCAAGGTTGCCATCACCGACATGCCGCAGATGGTGGCGCTGTACAACGGCATGGGTGGTGGCTCGGCGGCGGCGATCGGTGCGGTGGAACTGCTGCGCTATGCCTTCCTGGCCCACCGCGATACCAGCCACTGGAGCGCGCAGGCGCTGGCCGACCTGGCCGCGCGCCAGCCGTCCGGCACGATGCTGCTGCTGGCGGTGGTCGGCGCGGCGATCGGCGCGGTGTCGCTGTCCGGCTCGGTGATCGCGTGGGCCAAGCTGGATGGACGCCTGGACAAGCGCGTGACCTGGCCCGGCCAGCAGGTGATGAACCTGCTGGTGGCGCTGGCGGTGGTGGTGCTGGCGATCATCGCGGCCAGTACGCTCAGTGCCTGGGCGATCGTTGCCTTCTTCGTGCTGGCACTGGCGCTGGGCGTGCTGATGACGCTGCCGATCGGCGGTGCCGACATGCCGGTGGTGATCTCGCTGTACAACGCGTTCACCGGCCTGGCAGTGTCGTTCGAAGGTTATGTGCTGGGCAACGAGGCGCTGATCATCGCCGGCATGATGGTCGGCGCGGCCGGCATCCTGCTGACCCGGCTGATGGCCAAGGCGATGAACCGGCCGATCCGCAACGTGCTGTTCTCCAACTTCGGCGGCGGTGCTGGTGGCGAAGCGCAGGCGATCAGCGGCGCGCAGAAGCCGATCGAAGCCCCGGATGTCGCGGCGATGATGGCCTACGCCGAACGCGTGGTGATCGTGCCTGGATACGGCATGGCCGTGGCCCAGGCCCAGCACAAGATCTGGGAACTGGCGCAGCGGCTGGGCCAGCGCGGGGTGAAGGTGAAGTTCGCCATCCACCCGGTCGCCGGGCGCATGCCCGGGCACATGAACGTACTGCTGGCCGAAGCGGGCGTGCCCTACGACCTGATCGCCGACATGGATGACATCAATCCGGAGTTCACCAACACCGACGTGGTACTGGTGATCGGTGCCAACGACGTGGTCAATCCGGTCGCGCGTACTGATCCGGCCAGCCCGATCTACGGCATGCCGGTGCTGGACGTGGTCAACGCGCGCAACGTGGTGGTGATCAAGCGCGGCAAGGGCACCGGCTTCGCCGGTATCGAGAATGCGCTGTTCTACGCTGACAATACCCGCATGCTCTATGGCGACGGCGCCGAAGCGGCCGCCTCGCTGGTGAGCGAGCTGAAGGCGCTCGACGGCGGGCATTGAAGACCGGGGTCGGATCCCTTTCCGCAGGACAGGGCTCTGCCCCCTTTGCCGGCCAGCGGCCGGCACTACCGGATCCGCGCGTGGCGGCTGCATCTGGTAGGTGCGGACCTGGGGCCGCGCGCTTTTGCCGGCCAGCGGCCGGCACTACCGGATCCGCGCGTGATGGTTGCATCTGGTAGGTGCGGGCCTTGGTCCGCACGCTTTTGCCGGCCAGCGGCCGGCACTACCGGATCCGCGCGTGGTGGTTGCATCTGGTAGTGCGGACCTGGGGCCGCACGCTTTTGCCGGCCAGCGGCCGGCACTACCGGATCCGCGCGTGGTGGTTGCATCTGGTAGTGCGGACCTGGGGCCGCGCGCTTTTGCCGGCCAGCGGCCGGCACTAACCCCCATCCGCGCGTGGCGTGGATCTACGCGCTCAGCGCGCCAGCCAGGCGCCGACGACCACGGCCACGGCCAGCCACAGCCATTCCATCGCGCCATTGGCCAGGGTGATCAGGGTCCAGGCCAGGTGCGGGCCCATCCGCATGGTGGCGTCCCACAGGTCCAGACCGATCGAGCCGCCCATCCAGGCGCTGGCGATGGCCCAGTTGGCCACGGCGGCCACCAGCAGAGTGCCGAGCACGACCAGGGCGATGCGCAACCGGCCCGGGCCCAGTGTGCCCAGGCGCAGCATGAACACCAGTTCCAGGGCGGACACTACCGCCATCCAGCCGACCTGTCGGCCGGTCATCAGCGCCAGGACCATCCAGGCGAGGGGAGCAACAAGCAGACCCAGCAACAGCATGAGGGACCAGAGCCAGGTGACGGTCCTGGCACGCGTGGCAATGGAGGACATCGAAGCTCCCTGAAGATCACCCACAGGATACTGTGGTTTGCCGCAGTGCACCGGCGGTGCCGGGGCGGCTGGGCTAGAATGCCGTCTTGCGTGGCCCCGGCCACGGCCCCATATCGGTCCCCATGTATTCCCGTAGCAGCGAACCTGTCCACTTCGAACGCGATTGCGAGGCCGTGATGGTCCCGCAGGGCGATACCGTGACCCTGCCTGCCGGCAGCTATGGGTACATCACCCAGGCGCTGGGCGGCAGCTATTCGGTGTTCGTCGAGGGCAACCTGTTCCGCATCGCCGGCAAGGACGGCGACGCCATCGGCAAGGAGGCGCCGGCACCGCTTGAGCTGCCGGCCGACGCCACCGATGAGCAGGTGGAACAACTGGTGTGGCAGCAGCTGCGCACCTGCTTCGACCCGGAGATTCCGGTCAACATCGTTGAACTGGGCCTGGTCTATGAAGTCGAGATCAAGCATCTGGACGAAGGCAAGCGCGAGATCGACGTGAAGATGACCCTGACCGCACCGGGCTGTGGCATGGGCGAGATCCTGGTCGACGACGTGCGCAGCAAGCTTGAAATGATCCCGACGGTGGCCGAGGCCGACGTCGACCTGGTGTTCGACCCGCCGTGGAACCAGCACATGATGTCCGAGGCGGCGCGGCTCGAGACCGGCATGCTTTGACCCAGGGCCCGCAGTGACGCGGGCCCGGCACTACCCGCAACCAGAACAGGAATCCTCCGGTGTCCCAGTCCATTCCCAGCTTCGCCGTCACCCGTTCGGACCACCCGCGCAGCGCTGAAGAGCGCGCCAAGATCCTGGAGAAGCCGGGCTTCGGCCTGCACTTCACCGATCACATGGTGGAAGTGCGCTGGGACAAGGATGCCGGCTGGCACAACGCCAGCGTGCGTGCCTACGGCCCGCTGCAGCTGGACCCGGCTGCGGCCGTGCTGCACTACGGCCAGGAGATCTTCGAAGGCATCAAGGCCTACCGCCATGCTGACGGCTCGATCTGGACCTTCCGCCCGGATGCCAACGGCCGTCGCCTGCAGCGTTCGGCGCAGCGCCTGGCGCTGCCGGAACTGCCGGTGGAGATCTTCGTCGAATCGCTGAAGCAGCTGATCGCCGTCGACAGCGAGTGGGTGCCGTCGGCCGACGAGTCGAGCCTGTACTTCCGCCCGTTCATGATCGGCGACGAAGCCTTCCTCGGCGTGCGCGGCGCGCACAAGGCCGGCTACTACGTCATCGCCAGCCCGGCCGGCCCGTACTTCGCCAAGGGCGTGGCCCCGGTGTCGATCTGGCTGTCCACCGAATACGCGCGCGCGGCCAAGGGCGGCACCGGCGCCGCCAAGTGCGGTGGCAACTACGCCGCCTCGCTGCTGCCGCAGCAGAAGGCGCAGGCGCAGGGCTGCTCGCAGGTGCTGTTCCTGGACCCGGTCGAAGGCAAGTACCTGGAAGAACTGGGCGGCATGAACGTGTTCCTGGTCTACAAGGACGGCACGCTGGTCACCCCGGAACTGTCCGGCAGCATCCTCGAGGGCATCACCCGCGAGAGCATCCTGCAGCTGGCGCGCGACCGTGGCATGAAGGTCGAAGAGCGCAAGGTCAGCATCGACGAGTGGAAGGACGGCGTGGCCTCCGGTGCGATCAGCGAAGTGTTTGCCTGTGGCACTGCGGCGGTGGTCACCCCGATCGGCCAGCTGAAGGGCGAGGGTTTCTCGGTGGGCGACATCAACGCGCCGGCCGGCGAAGTGACCATGTCGCTGCGCAAGGAACTGACCGACATCCAGTACGGCCGCCTGCCGGACCGGCACAACTGGCTGGTCAAGCTGGGCTGATCGCTCACGCTGAACTGTAGAGCCGAGCCCACGCCCGGCTGCGTTTCTGGAAAGCCCGTCCCTGTGACGGGCTTTCTGCGTTGTGGACAGGTGGGTGGGGTCAGATCCTTTTCCGTGGGAAAAGGGATCTGACCCCGGCTCCGACCCCGAATCGGCGGATGCCGATGTCGGCAAAGTCATCGCAGGACAGGTGATGACCCAGTCAGGTGTGTGCAGAAGATGAGAAAGTTCCTTCACCTTCACAAACCCTCGACCCGGGAAGTCTCAGAACGAACATTTCATCTTGCTGAAAAGACGCTGAAAATCTTGTGGTGTCCG
Source organism: Stenotrophomonas sp. CASM110 (assembly GCF_049384345.1). Taxonomy (NCBI): domain Bacteria; kingdom Pseudomonadati; phylum Pseudomonadota; class Gammaproteobacteria; order Lysobacterales; family Lysobacteraceae; genus Stenotrophomonas; species Stenotrophomonas sp. CASM110. The sequence goes on along the minus strand of NZ_JBMRGI010000018.1, from coordinate 74,018 downwards.
GTTCTGGCCATTAGCGTCGTCTGCACGGCGGATCGTTAGGGGGATCCGCTGACTCGCCGGACTTCGAACCTCGCCAACGCAAGCCAGCCCAGGGTTCGGGCCGGTGCTTCTGCCGATTCCGGCATTCACACCACTAGAAAGGGAAATACGATGTCCCAGGTAACGCAACCGCGTGTGCGTCGAGTGTGGGTGGTCCTTGGTGCGTCCGTTCTGTCATCGCTGCTGCTGGCCACGCCTGCGCTGGCCGGTGACGTCCAGCTCAGCGGCCTGCAGTCCGCGCCGACGCACCAGCGCTTCATCGTGAAGTACCGCGACGGCAGTGCGCCGGTGGCCAACACCACCGCACTGGCCTCTTCGCTGAAGAGTGCCGCCGCCGGCCTGGCCAGCAGCCAGGGCCGTGCGCTGGGCCTGCAGCAGGTCCGCAAGCTGGCCGTCGGCCCGACCCTGGTCAGGACCGACCGCCCGCTTGACCAGGCTGAATCCGAGCTGCTGATGCGCAAGCTGGCCGCCGACCCGAACGTGGAATACGTCGAAGTCGACCAGATCATGCGCGCGACGCTGACCCCGAATGACACCCGCTTCAGCGAACAGTGGGGCTTTGGTACCTCCAACGCGTCGATCAACGTGCGGCCGGCCTGGGACAAGGCCACCGGCACCGGCGTGGTGGTGGCCGTGATCGATACCGGCATCACCAACCATCCCGATCTCAACGCCAACATCCTGCCCGGCTATGACTTCATCAGCGATGCCGCGATGGCGCGCGATGGCGGTGGCCGCGACAGCAACCCGAACGACGAGGGCGACTGGTATGGCGCCAACGAGTGCGGCTCGGGCATCCCGGCGTCCAACTCCAGCTGGCACGGCACCCACGTCGCCGGCACCGTGGCGGCGGTGACCAACAACAGCACCGGCGTGGCCGGCACGGCGTTCAACGCCAAGGTCGTCCCGGTGCGCGTGCTCGGCAAGTGCGGCGGCTATACCTCCGACATCGCCGATGCGATCGTGTGGGCCTCCGGCGGCACCGTCAGTGGCGTGCCGGCCAATGCCAATCCGGCGGAAGTCATCAACATGTCGCTGGGCGGCGGCGGCACCTGCTCGGCCACCTACCAGAACGCGATCAACGGCGCGGTCAGCCGCGGCACCACCGTGGTGGTCGCCGCCGGCAACAGCAACACCAACGTGTCCTCGTCGGTGCCGGCCAACTGCGCGAACGTGATCGCGGTGGCGGCCACGACCTCGGCCGGTGCGCGTGCCAGCTTCTCCAACTATGGTGCCGGCATCGACATTTCCGGCCCGGGCCAGAGCATCCTGTCCACCCTCAACACCGGCACCACCACGCCGGGCAGCGCCAGCTACGCGTCCTACAACGGCACCTCGATGGCGGCGCCGCATGTGGCCGGTGTGGTGGCCCTGATGCAGTCGGTGGCGCCGAGCCCGCTGAGCCCGGCACAGGTCGAGAGCATCATCAAGAGCACCGCACGCCCGCTGCCGGGCGCCTGCTCGGGGGGCTGCGGCGCCGGCATCGTCGACGCCAACGCGGCGGTCACCGCAGCGATCAACGGCGGTGGCAACCCGAACCCGGGTGGCAACGTGCTGCAGAACAATGTGCCGGTGACCGGCCTGGGCGCCGCGACCGGTGCCGAGCTGAACTACACCGTCGCCGTCCCGGCCGGCAGCACCCAGCTGCGCGTGGCAATCAGTGGCGGCAGCGGTGATGCCGACCTGTACGTGCGCCAGGGCAGTGCCCCGACCGATACCACCTACACCTGCCGTCCGTATCTGAGCGGCAACAGCGAGACCTGCACCATCAACAGCCCTGCCGCCGGCACCTGGTATGTGCGGGTGAAGGCGTACAGCACCTTCTCGGGCCTGACCCTCAGCGCCCAGTACTGAGCCCAAGTCCCTCTCCAAGGGCACGCCCTGGCTTCGGCCGGGGCGTTTTTGTCCGGGTGGGTGCCGACCTCGGCCGGCACGCTGTTCCTCAGACCGACTCGAAACGGTTCGCCGCCACGTTCTTGCGCACATGCTGCGGGTCGAAGATCCGCCCGTTCATCGCGATGTACACGCCGCTCGGCAGCGACTGCACCGCGCCGATCGCACAACCGATGTTGAACTCCGCATCCGAGCCGCGGAAGCGTGCCGGGCTCAGCGCACCGGTCATCACGATGGTCTTGTCCGGGATCGTCGCCAGCACCTTGCCTGTCTGCACCATCGAATCGGTGCCGTGGGTCACCAGCACGTGCCGGGTGGGCTGCGCGGCGATGGTGGCGCGGATCAGCTCGCGGTCTTCGTCGTTGATGTGCAGCGAATCCTTGCGCAGGATCGGAATCACGTTGAAGCGGAACGTCACGCCCAGCTCGCGCAGGATCATGCCGATCTGCGGATCGCCGATCTGGTAGTCCGACTTGTCGTCGAAGTAGATCTTGTCGATCGTGCCACCGGTGGTGACGACCAGGAGCTCTTCCATCATGTGCATGCGCGAAACCAGGACAGGGACTGCGGCGCGGGGCCAGGAATGCAGATGATAAGGCCCTGGGCGCGCAGCGTCAGCGCCGCTTGCCGAAGCGGGCGCGCAGGCCGGGCAGGCTGGCGCTGAAGATCACCAGCAGCGCCAGCGCGATCTCGATCAGCGCCAGCCAGCGCGTCTCCGGGTGGCTCCAGGCGCTCATCACGCCGTGGCTGAACCAGCCCAGCGCCAGCACCGAGGCCCAGAAGCCGGCCTTGCGCCAGCCCAGGCGCACGGCGATGGCCAGCGCCAGCGGTGGCGCGGTGAACACCAGCTGGGTGGCCAGCCAGTGCCTGTCATTGATGAACCAGCCTGCGAACAGCGCGGCCAGCCCCATCAGGGCCAACAGCAGGACCGTGCGCGGCGCGCGGTTCATCGGGCCAACCGCTGCGCGATGTCGGCCACCCGGCGCCCCAGCGCGCGCGCCAGCACCGCTTCGTCGTCGGTCGGCTGCGGATCGTCGGCGGCACCGGCCACGTGGCTGGCGCCATAGGGCGTGCCGCCACTGATGGTGTGGCTCAGCGCCGGTTCGGTGAACGGGATGCCGACGATCACGCAGCCGTGGTGCAGCAGTGGCACCTGCATCGACAGCAGGGTCGATTCCTGGCCGCCGTGCATCGAGGCGGTGGACGTGAACACGCCGGCCGGCTTGCCGGACAGGGTGCCATTGACCCATTCGGCGCCCAGCCCATCCAGGAAGTGCTTGACCGGCGCGGCCATGTTGCCGAAGCGGGTGGGGCTGCCGAGCAGCAGGCCCTGGCAGTCGACCAGGTCCTGCACGCTCACGTAGGGGGCGCCATCGTCGGGTACCGGTGGCTGCGCGGTCTGGGTCACGGCGGCCACCGGCGGCACCGTGCGCAGGCGCGCGGTCATGCCCGGCACTTCGCCGATGCCCCGCGCGATCTGGCGCGCCAGCCGTGCCACCGAACCGCCCCGGCTGTAGTACAGCACCAGAATCTCGCCCATCGTGCCCGCTTCTCCTCGTCGTGTGGCTACCAGTATGGCTATCCTGCCAGCATTCCGCATCGGGTACCCTTCCACCGATGGAACCTTTGGATACGCTCAACCTGTGGATGGAGCGCGCGCGGGATCGCGCACGGGCCATCAGTTTCGGCCGCTTCCTGTGGCATCGCTTCCTCGACGACCGCCTGTTCCAGGCAGCGGCGGCGCTGGCCTACACCACGGTGTTCGCGCTGGTACCGCTGGCGATCGTGGTATTCGGTGTGCTGTCGGCCTTCCCCGTCTTCGACCGCTGGAGCGATCAGCTCAGCGACTACGTATTCTCCAACTTCGTGCCCTCCGCGGCGCGTGCGGCCGAGGGCTACCTGCGGCAGTTCTCGGCCAGTGCCGGCCAGCTGACGGCGGCCGGCTTCATCGCACTGGTGGCCTCACTGCTGATCACGCTCAACAGTGTGGAAGAGACCTTCAACCAGATCTGGCGGGTTGGCTCGACCCGGCCCAAGCTGACCCGCTTCCTGGTCTACTGGACCGTGCTGACCTTGGGCGCGATGCTCGCCGCCGCATCGCTTGCGGTATCGGCGCGGGTGTTCGCGATGCCGTTGTTCGGTACCCAGGAGGGCCGTTGGTTGGCCGAGCTGGCGCTGCGGCTGGCGCCGATCCTGATCGAGTTCGTCTGCATCACGCTGATGTTCCGGGTGGTGCCGCACCACACGGTGAAATGGCGGCATGCCGTGCCCGGCGCGATCCTGGCGGCGGTCATCCTGGAACTGGTGAAGTGGGGCATCGGTGCCTATCTGGGCAGCTTCCAGTCCTACCAGAAACTGTATGGCACGGTGGCGTTCGTGCCGATCCTGCTGCTGTGGATCTACCTGTGCTGGGTGGCGGTGCTGCTGGGGGCGTCGCTGGCTTCTTCGATGGCCGCCTTCCGCTACCAGCCGGTGGAACTGCGCCTGCCGCAGGGGTATGAGTTCTATGGACTGCTGCGCCTGCTTGGCCGCTTCCAGCATGCACGGGCCAAGGGCAAGGGCCTGGCCGATGACGAGATCCTGCGGCTGGAGCCGATGCTGACCGATTCACTGCTGCAGGACCTGATCTGCAACCTGCAGGAGATCGACCTGCTGCGCCGCGACGAGCGGGGCGAGTGGCTGCTGTCGCGTGACCTGGACCAGGTCAGCCTGGCCGATCTGTACGAATGCACCCAGCTGCGCATCCCGGTGGCCGAGCAGCACCTGCCGTACCGTGATGACAGCCTGGGCCGTGCCGCACTGGCGGCGCTGGACGATCTGCGGCTGCCCCTGCGCGAGCGCCTGAAGCGCAAGGTCAGTGATATCTATACCGACTCTGGAGACATGCCATGACCCGCAAGACGCCGTTGCCGCTGCTGCTCCCGTTGACCCTGCTGCTGGCCCTGGCGGCCTGCAAGCCGGCCCAGGAGCCGACACCGGCCAGCAGCCAGCCGCCGGCACAGGCGCCGACGCCGACCACTCCGGCACCGGTCGATGAAACCCCGGCCGAGCGCACCACTGCCGAATTCCCGACCTTGAAGATGAAGGCGGTGGATGGCAGCGACTACGATCTGGCCGCGCATCGTGGCAAGTGGGTGGTGGTGAACTTCTGGGCGACCTGGTGCGCCCCGTGCCGCAAGGAGATGCCCGAGCTGTCGGCGCTGCATGCGATGCGCAGCAACATCGAGGTGGTCGGCCTGGCCTACGAGGACATCGAAGTGCCGGAAATGCAGTCGTTCCTGACCAAGCATCCGGTGACCTATCCGATCGTGATCGTGGACCCGTTCGATCCGCCGGCCGACTTCGCCACGCCGCGAGGCCTGCCGTTGACGCATCTGCTGGATCCGCAGGGCAAGCTGGCCCACACCTTCCTTGGCCCGGTGACCGCCGCCGACATCGAAAAGCAGATCGCGGCCGCCAAGTAGTGGGTGGGTCGGCAGGGCCTGCGGCCCTGCACCTCGGTACGCGCCATCGCATGCGCGCTGCCGCTCCCACGCTTCGCTGCGCGAACCGCGGGCCCCATTTACCAACACCCAAACCCCCGCCGCTTCGCGGCCGCCCCCTGACTCAGGGGGCTCTGCCCCAGACACGATCCGACGCCCGCCAGGCCAATGGGATTGCCGATGGGGTCAGATCCGCTTTCCGCAGGAAAACGGATCTGACCCCGGCTCCATTTCGATATCTGACAGATGTGTCGACCAAGGTCGACACCTACCAACAGCCGCAGGGATCTGTCAGAGGCGGGGCGGTTGGGTGGGTAGGACACGCCGTAGACCCGTCCATGGGGGTTCGATGTCGCCATCCATGGCGCCAACGGTCGTGCCCACCCACCGCGCCGCCATCCCGCGGATGCCCGCTGTTGCTGTTGCCGTTGCCGTTGCGTTGAGCAGGTGCAGGGTGCAACCCTGCCGAACAACCCTAATCCTCGACCGGGAAATCCTCGATGGGCTTCAGCACATCGTAGTGCTCGCGATGCAGCTTGCCCTTCAGCTTCGGCAGCTCCGGCAACGGCGCATCCACCCGTGTGTCCGGCAACCGGTCCAGCAGGTTGCGCACCAGGGTCAGTCGCCCCAGCCGCTGGTCGTTGAAATCCACCAGCGTCCACGGCGCCGCCTCGCGATGCGTCGCGCGCAGCATCGCCTCGCGGGCTTCGGTATAGGCGCTGTACTTGCTGCGCGATTTCAGGTCGACCGGGGACAGCTTCCAGCCCTTCAGCGGATCGAGGTGGCGTTCGGCGAAGCGCTTCTCCTGCTGCTCCTGGTCCACGCACAGCCAGTACTTGAACAGCAGGATGCCGTCATCCACCAGCAGCTGCTCGAACACCGGTGCCTGGCGCAGAAACTGCTGGTACTCGGTTTCGCTGCAATAGCCCATCACCCGCTCGACGCCTGCGCGGTTGTACCAGCTGCGGTCCATCAGCACGATCTCGCCGGCGGCGGGAAGATGCGAGGCATAGCGCTGGAAATACCACTGCGTGGCTTCGCGGTCGGTAGGCTTGGGCAGTGCTACCACCCGGCATTGGCGTGGATTGAGATGCTGGCTGATGGCCTGGATCGCGCCGCCCTTGCCTGCCGTATCCCGTCCCTCGAACAGCACCAGCAGGCGTTGCCCGCTGAGCTGCACCCAGCGCGCCATCGCGGTCAGTTCCAGCTGCAGCGGCAGCAGCAGTTCGTCGTAGTCCTTGCGCTTGAGCTTGGCCATCGTCACACCACGCGGGGAGGAAGCCCGAGCGTAACGCAGGGGTCGCTCAGGTGTTGTCGACACCTTGCCAGCCGTGTTCACCGGCAAGCCGCTGCAGCAGGGCCGACAGGTCGCGGGCAAACCCGGCCATGTCGAACAGGCCACTGCGGTCGCGCGCCTGCGCCAGCTCGGCGCGAAGCGAGGCCAGTGCTGCGGGGTCATTGCCCAGTGCGCTGGCGGTGGCGATGAACGCCGCATCATCGGCGACATTCATCCGGGCCAGCCCCAGATGGTGGTTGAGGCTGCCGGCCACGCGCGCGGCGAAGGTGTCGCCCGGGCAGGTCAGCACCGGGCAGCCGGCCCACAGTGCATCGGAGGCGGTGGTGTGCGCGTTGTACGGATGCGTGTCGAGGAACAGGTCGGCCAGTGGGTAGCGGGCCAGGTACTGCGGTTGCGGCAGCTTGGCCATGAACACCAGCCGCACCGGGTCCAGGCCGGCAGCCTGCGCGGCGGTGCGCAGGCGGGCGTCGGCCTGGCCGGGGCCGGACAGCAGCCACAGCACGCTGCCGGGCACCGCCTGCAGAACCGCGAAGGCGCGGCCCATGCTGCGCGGGTTGAGCTTGTAGCTGTTGTTGAAGCAGCAGAACACCACGCCGTGCTCGGGCAGCCCGCACTCGGCGCGGGACGGCGACGGCTCCAGCGTGCGGGTGTTGTCCGAGGGCTGGAAGGCCCGCGGAAGGCGCAGGACGCGTTCGCTGAAGTGCGGTTCCAGGGCTGCCGGCAGTACGAATTCGTCGGCGACCACGGCGTCCAGCCATCGCGCGCCCGAGGTGCCGGGGTAGGCCAGCCAGTTCAGCTGCAGCGGGGCCGGGCGCATCGCCAGCACTTCGGGCGTGCCGCCGCCGCCCCAGCCGCGCAGGTCGAACAGCAGGTCGATGCCCTGTGCGCGGATGCGGGCCGCGATGTCGGCATGCCGCAGTGCGGCCACCTCATGCAGCCGGGTCGCGGACTGCAGGCGTTCGCGGATGCCGCTGCCATCGGCGCGGTTCAGCGCGAACAGGTGCAGCTGCAACGCCGGGTCATGACGCAGGTGTTCGAGCAGGGCCACGGTCAGCAGCCCGGTGGGATGGGCGCCGAAGCCATTGGAAAGGAAGCCGACGCGCAACGGGCCGCGCGCGCGTACCGTCACTGCCGGCAAGGGCCGGACCGAGGCGGCGATCAGTGCGGCGCGCGCACGTGCACAGGCCAACTGCTCGCCCGCGCTGGCGTCTTCGCTGAGGAAGGCGAAGGGTTCCACGGCACCGTGGCCGGCGGCGAGCGCGGCGCGTACCTGCGCAGCCAGCGTGTCCATGTCCTGCCAGTCGCACAGGCGGCGCTGCCATGCCAGGCGCTGCGCGGCGATGTAGGGTTCATCCGGCATCAGCGCATGCGCGCGGCGATAGGCCGCTGCTGCGCCTTCGGCATCGTCGGCGTCTTCCAGCGCATGGCCCAGCCACAGCGCGATGCCCGGGTGCTGCGGGGCCAATGCCGAGGCCTGGCCAAGCAGCTTCGCCGCGTCGGCGTGCGCGCCGGCCATCCAGGCCACGCGGCCCAGGCGCGCCAAGGCCTCGGGGTGGTTCGGGCGCAGCTGCAGCGCGCGTCGTGCCGCCTGCTCGCCGGCGGCGATGTCGCCGGCTTCCAGTTCCAGGTCGGCCAGCATCACCCAGGCGACGAAATCGCCGGGCTGGCGTGCGATCGCCTGCTGCAGGTGCTGTCGCTGCTGCCAGGCCGACATCGTGCTCAGCCCGCCGACAGCTGGGCCAGGGCATCGACCTGGTGTTCGTGGCTGAGCCGCTGCAGCAGCGGGTCGAGGTCGCCGGCCAGGATGTTGGGCAGGTCGTACAGGGTCAGGCCTTCCACGCGGTGGTCGGTGATCCGGCCCTGCGGGAAGTTGTAGGTGCGGATGCGCTGGCTGCGGTCGCCGCTGCCGACCTGCAGGCGCCGCGATTCGGCCTGCGCGGCGTCCTGGCGCTGGCGCTCGGCATCGAGCAGCTGCGCCTTCAGGCGCTTCATCGCCTTGTCGCGGTTGGCGTGCTGGCTGCGCTCGGTCTGGCACTCCACCACTACGCCGGTCGGCACGTGGGTGATGCGGATGGCCGATTCGGTCTTGTTGACGTGCTGGCCGCCGGCACCGGACGAGCGGAACGTATCCACCTTCAGGTCGGCCGGGTTGATGACGATGTCATCGACCTCGTCGGCCTCGGGAATGATCGCCACGGTGGCCGCCGAAGTGTGGATGCGGCCCTGCGATTCGGTGGCCGGCACGCGCTGCACGCGATGCGTGCCCGATTCGAACTTCAGGCGCGAGAACGCACCACGGCCGACCACGCGCGCCACTACTTCCTTGTAGCCGCCATGCTCACCGGGGTTGTCCGATTCGATCTCGACCTTCCAGCCCTGGCGCTCGGCATAGCGGGCGTACATGCGGAACAGATCGCCGGCGAAGATCGCGGCTTCATCGCCGCCAGTGCCGGCGCGTACTTCCAGGAACAGGTTGCCTTCGTCGCGCGGATCGCGTGGTACCAGCAGCAGGGCCAGTTCTTGTTCCAGTTCCTGCAGGCGCGCCTGCGCCGCGGCGATTTCCTCGTCTGCCAGTTCACGCAGGTCGGGGTCGGCGCGCATGCCTTCGGCGGCGGCCAGGTCGGCCTTGGCACGGGCTTCCTCGGCGAGCGCGGCAGCGACCGGTTCAAGTTGGGCGAATTCGCGCGAAAGGTCGCGGAAACGGGTGTTGTCGGCGACCACATCGGGTTCGGCGAGCAGGCGTTCCAGTTCTTCGCGGCGCTCGGCCAGCGCTTCCAGCTTACGGCGCAGGGTCGGCGTCATCGGGTCTCACGGGTGGGTGGCGGTAACCCGGCGTGGCCGGGAACAGGCGCTCGGCGGCGCGGGTCAGGTCGGCATCGCCACTCAGCGCGGCCGCGCGCAGAGCGGCGGTCGGCGGATGCAGCAGGCGGTTGGTCAGGCCATGGGCCAGCAGTTCCAGCACTTCGTCGGCGGGCTTGCCGTTGGCCAGCTGCTGCCGTGCGCGCTCCAGCAGTTCGGCGCGGGTCGCTTCGCCGAACGCACGCAGCTGCCGCAGCGGTGCCTGGTGGGCGCTGGCCTGCTGGGTCTCGATGAAACGCGACACCTGCAGGTCGATGATCGCCTCGGCCTCGGCGGCGGCCTCGCGGCGGCCACGACGGTTGTCTTCCACCGCGCGTTCCAGGTCATCGACGGTGTAGAGGAAGGCGTCGTTGAGCGTGCCGACCTCGGCTTCGATGTCGCGCGGCACGGCCAGGTCGAACAGCAGCATCGGCTTGTGCCGGCGCGCGCGCAGTGCCTTGGCCACCATCTCGCGATGGATCACAGGTTCGCGCGCGGCGGTGGCCGAGAACACGATGTCGGCCTCGCCGAGGTGGCGGTCCAGTTCGGTCAGCGGCAGGGCCACGCCGCCATGGCGGCTGGCCAGTTCCTGCGCGTGGGCAAGGGTGCGGTTGGCGATCAGCAGCCGCCGCACCTTGCCCTCACTCAGGTGGCGTGCAGCCAGCTCGATGGTCTCGCCGGCACCGACCAGCAGCACGGTGGAGTCATCCAGGCGCGCGAAGGCGTTCTGCGCCAGGCGCACCGCCGCCGAGGCCACCGACACCGGGTTGGCGCCGACCTGGGTATCGGTGCGCGCACGCTTGGCTACCGAGAAGGTCTGCTGGAACAGGCGGTCCAGGCGCTGGCCGAGCAGGCCGTGGTCACGCGCGGTCGACCAGGCATCCTTTACCTGGCCGAGGATCTGCGGTTCGCCCAGCACCATCGAGTCCAGCCCGGTGGCGACCCGGAACAGGTGGCGCACGGCCTCGGCATCGGCATGCTGGTACAGGTAGCCCTGCAGGTCGCCTGCCTGGCTGTGCAGCCACTGGTCCAGCGCCTGTGCCGACTCGGCCACGGCATACAGTTCGGTGCGGTTGCAGGTGGACAGCAGCACTGCCTCGGCGATCTGCGGGGTATCGCGCAGCGAGCCCAGCGCACGCGGCAACGCCTCACCGGCGAAGGCCGCGCGCTCGCGCAGCTCCACCGGTGCGGTCTGGTGATTCAGTCCGAGCACCCACAGGGTCATTGTTCAGTTGCTTGCGATAAGCTGCTGGCCATTGGACGACATTTTAAGGCCCCGATGCCGACGATGCCCGCATTGATTCGCATCCCCAGTGTTCTGCTGCTGTCCCTGGCCTGCGCCCAGGCCCTGGCGGCGGTGCCGGCCAAGGCCCCCGTGCGGGCCGCGGCCACTGAGGAACTGGCGCTGGAACCGGTGATGGCCGGTGAGTTCGCCCTGCAGGCCGGCAAGCTGGCCGAGGCCGCGCGCTGGTACCTGCAGGCCGCGCAGCAGACCGACGGCGACGCCGGCCTGGCCGAGCGCGCGACCCGTATCTCCATGCTGGCCAACGATGATGCCAGCGCCGCCAAGGGCCTGGCCCTGTGGCAGCAGCGCGCCCCGCGCTCGTTGACCATGCGCAGCGCCGCCGGTGCGCTGGCCATGCGCCAGGGCGATGTGAAGGCTGCCCGCACCGAGCTGCAGGCGCTGCTGGCCGACCCCGACGAGCGCGGCTGGAAGTTCGCCCTGGCCGCGCTGATCGGCGGTGGCCGCGACCCGGCGGTGCCGGCGCAGGTGCTCGGCGAGCTGGTCGATGCCAATGCGATTCCGCCGAAGATCGAGGCCTGGCAGGAGTTCGGTCGCCTGGCCCTGCGCATGGACAAGCCCGAGTTGGCGCGGCGCATGATCGATGAAGTGGTCAAGCGCTTCCCGGAAGAGCCGCGCGTAGCGTTGCTGCGTGCCAGCCAGCTGCAGCAGGCGGGCGAGACCGACAAGGCATTGTCGCTGCTGCACGACGTCGAGCCGAAGACCCGCCAGGACCCCGAGCTGCGCAATGCGGTGGCCATCGCCTACGACAGCCTGGGCCAGCCGGCTGCGGCCGAGCGCGTGTTGGCGTTCGGCCCGCAGGACGTACAGACCTGGGGCATGCGCGCCTCGCTGCTGGCCAAGCAGGGCGACAAGGCGGCGCTGTCCAACCTCTACAACGAGCTGTCGCGGCAGGCGGCCAAGCCGGATCCGGCGCAGCGCCTGTTGCTGGGCAAGATCGCCGAATACCTTAAGCGTTACCCCGAGGCGGTGCAGTGGTACCACAGCGTGCCCGGTGGCGATGAGCTGAGCGAAGCGCGCCTGCGCGCGGCCAATGCCCAGGCCCTGGCCGGGCGCCTGCCGCTGGCGCTGGAGGAAGTGCACGCGATCCAGTCCGACGCGGTGGTCGACGACGATGTGCGCCGTGACGCCTACCTGCTGGAAGCCGAACTGCGCCAGCGTGGTGACGACAGCGCCGGTGAACTGGATGCGCTGGCCCGCGGCCTGGCCGCCTACCCGGACGACAACGGCCTGCTGTACGCACGTGCGCTCACCTGGGAGCGCCGCGACGACATCCCGCGCGCCGAGGCCGACCTGCGCAAGATCCTGGTGACCGACCCGGAAAACGTGCCGGCGCTGAACGCGCTGGGCTACACCCTGGCCGATCGCACCGGCCGCCTGCAGGAAGCGCTGGAGCTGATCGACCGCGCCCGCGTGGCCGAGCCGGACAACGCCGCCATCGTCGACAGCTATGGCTGGGTGCTGTATCGCCTGGGCCGCAAGGAAGAGGCACTGGTACAGCTGCGCCGGGCCTGGACCCTGGCCAAGGACCCGGAGATCGCTTCCCACGTCGGCGAAGTGCTGTGGGTGCTGGGCAAGCATGACGAGGCCCGCCACTTCTTCGACGAAGCGGCCAAGCTCGACCCTGAAAACCGCGCGCTGCTGCGCGCCCGTGAGAAATTCAATCCATGAGTGGTTCCCTGATCCGGCCGCTGCTCTTGGCGACCGTGACCCTGGCGGTGAGCGCCTGTACCAGTGTCGGCACGCAGAAGACCCCGGCGCCAGCGGTGGTCGAGATTGTTTCGGCTGAAGCGGCGCAGGCCGAGGCAGCGCGCGTGGCCGCGCTGCAGGCACAGCCGGACTGGGCCTTCCAGGGGCGGGTGGCGGTCAGCAAGGGCAAGGACGGCGGCAGCGGTCGCATCGACTGGAAGCAGGACGGCCGCCGCTACGTGGTCGAACTGAGCGCGCCGGTGACCCGGCAGAGCTGGAAGCTGACCGGCGACACCCATTCCGAAGCCGGTCGCCTGGAAGGGCTGTCCGGCGGTCCGCGCGATGGCGAGGACGCCCAGCAGCTGCTGCTGGAAGCGACTGGCTGGGACATCCCGGTCAATCAGCTGCCGGAGTGGATCCGCGGCCTGGTGGCCGGGGATGCTGCCGGTCCGGAAAAGGTCGAGCGCGACGGTGAAGGCCGGCCGCGCCGCATGCAGCAGATGGGCTGGCAGGTGCAGTACCTGGACTGGTACCCGGCCGACGCCGGACGACCGGCGCTGCCGCGACGGATCGAGGCCAGCAATGGCGACGCCAAGGTGCGCCTGCTGGTGGACCAGTGGGGGCAGGGCACGCCATGAGCGCCGGGCGCGACGACGCGGGCTGGTCCTGGTGGCCGGCCCCGGCCAAGCTGAACCTGTTCCTGCACATCACTGGCCGCCGGGCCGACGGCTACCACGAGCTGCAGACCGTATTCCGCCTGCTGGACTGGGGGGACCGCATCGGCCTGCGCCTGCGTGAAGACGGTCAGGTGCGTCGGCAGGGCGAGGGCCTGGCCGGCGTGGCCGAGGCCGATGACCTAGCGGTGCGGGCCGCGCGCCTGCTCCAGGATGAGGCGAAGGGCGCGCAAGGTGCTGACATCATCGTCGAAAAGCACGTTCCTGCCGGTGGTGGCTTCGGCGGCGGTTCGTCCGATGCGGCCACCGTGCTGGTGGTGCTGAATCGGCTCTGGCGCTCCGGCCTGGACGAGGATGCCCTGGCCGCGCTGGCCCTGCGTCTGGGCGCCGACGTGCCGGTGTTCGTGCGTGGCCGCAATGCCTGGGCCGAAGGGGTAGGCGAGCGCCTGCAGCCGATCACGCTGGCGCCGGCCTGGTATGTGGTGGTTGAACCGGGTGTTCATGTTCCTACGCCGGTCCTGTTTGCAGACCCGGATTTGACGCGCGACAGCCCAGTGGCGAAAATAGAGGACTTCGCTTCCGGGACCCTGGTCGGGAACGCGTTCGAACCGGTGCTGCGCCGCCGTGAGCCTGCCGTCGAGGCAGCGCTTGCCGCGTTGAGCGACATCGGCGCGGCGCGGCTGACCGGTTCGGGAAGTGGTTGTTTCGTCGAGTTCGCATCGCAGGCTGCTGCAGAGCAGGGGCGGTCGAAGTTGCCGAAGGAGTTGCGGGCAAGGGTGGCAGCGGGCGTTGCGCGTTCGCCACTGCTGGATGCACTCGAGCAACACTGATTTATCAATGCAGGGGCGTCGCCAAGAGGCCCAAGGCACCAGGTTTTGATCCTGGCATTCGTAGGTTCGAATCCTACCGCCCCTGCCAATAGCGGCTGTGTCCGCGCCTTCCAGCGCATCGCCCGCGCGGGACGTGGAAACAACCGCGGTGTTGTCAGCAGCAAGGGTCCATCGGGGTCCTTGCCGACTCCGGATCCCCGCCACTCGTCCCCGCCCGAGACAATCATGATGCAAGAGTCCCCGAACCTGCTGGTCTTTTCCGGCAACGCCAACAAACGTCTGGCGCAGAACATCTGCAAGGAACTGGGGGTCCGCCCGGGCAAGGCGCTGGTGTCGCACTTCTCCGATGGTGAAGTGCAGGTGGAAATCGAAGAGAACGTCCGCAAGCAGGACGTGTTCGTGATCCAGCCGACCTGCGCGCCGAGCGCGGAAAACCTGATGGAACTGCTGGTGCTGATCGACGCGCTCAAGCGCGCATCGGTGGCCAGCGTGACCGCCGTGGTGCCGTACTTCGGCTACTCGCGCCAGGACCGCCGCATGCGTTCCTCGCGCGTGCCGATCACCGCCAAGCTGGCGGCCAAGATGTTCAGCACCGCTGGCGCTGATCGCGTGCTGACCGTCGACCTGCACGCCGACCAGATCCAGGGCTTCTTCGATATTCCGGTGGACAACGTGTATGCGTCCCCGCTGCTGCTGGCCGACATCTGGCGCGCCTACGGCACCGAGAACCTGATTGTTGTCTCGCCGGACGTGGGCGGCGTGGTCCGCGCCCGTGCGGTGGCCAAGCGCCTGGATGACGCCGACCTGGCGATCATCGACAAGCGCCGCCCGCGCGCCAACGTCTCCACCGTGATGAACATCATCGGTGACGTCGAAGGCAAGACCTGCGTGATGGTCGATGACATCGTCGATACCGCCGGCACCCTGTGCGCCGCTGCCGCTGCCCTGAAGGCGCGCGGTGCGCTCAAGGTCGCCGCCTACTGCACCCACGCGGTGCTGTCGGGCCCGGCGGTGGACAACATCACCAATTCCCAGCTCGACGAGCTGGTGGTGACCGACACCATCCCGCTGAAGGACGCAGCGCGGGTGTGCAGCAAGATCCGCCAGCTGAGCGTGGCGGAAATGCTGGCCGAAACGATGCGCCGCATCGCCTTCGGCGAGTCGGTCAGCTCGCTGTACGTCGACTGAGTTTTCGTCCCTGCCGGCAACGGCGGGGACATACCCGGATGCTTCTGGTCGCGGAAGCATCTTCAACCGCCACGCCGCAGGGCGCGGCAACAACCTGAGTAGTCGAAAATGTCGAAGACCCATGAAATCAAGGTCACCAAGCGTGAACTGCAGCGTAAGGGTGCGAGCCGCCGCCTGCGTCACGCTGGTGTGATCCCGGCCATCGTGTACGGCGGCAACGCCGAGCCGGTCGCCATCAGCCTGGACCACAACGAAATCTGGCTGGCCCAGCAGAACGAGTGGTTCTATGCCTCGATCCTGGACCTGAACCTGGATGGCCAGGTGCAGAAGGTCCTGCTGCGTGACATGCAGCGCCACCCGTACAAGCAGCTGATCATGCACCTGGACTTCCAGCGCGTGAACGAGAACGAAGCCCTGACCGCTTCGGTCCCGCTGCACTTCGTCAACGAAGACACCTCGCCGGCCGGCAAGGCTGCCGACGTCGTGGTCACCCACGAACTGAAGGAAGTGACCATCACCTGCCTGCCGAAGGACCTGCCGGAGTCGATCGAAGTCGACCTGGGCGAGCTGAAGGCCGGTGACGTCGTGTACCTGTCCAACATCAAGCTGCCGAAGGGCGTGGAAATCCCGGCGCTGGCGCTGGGCAAGGACCACGACGACGCCATCGTCACCGCCAAGGCCGGCAAGGCCGACGAGGCTGACGAAGAAGCGGCTGCCGCCGAGTAATACCGTTACGGTGCCTGCCTCCGGGCAGGCACCGTACTGGAAGGAACCATGGCAGGACTGCGACTGATCGTCGGTCTGGGCAATCCCGGATCGGAACACGCCCGGACCCGGCACAATGCCGGGTTTCATTTCGTTGAGGCCCTGGCGGAAAAAGCCGGTGCGCGATGGAATGTGGACAGCAAGTTGTTCGGCGAGACCGCCAAGGTCGAGATCGCCGGGCAGACGGTGTGGCTGCTCAAGCCCGCCACCTTCATGAATCTCAGCGGCAAGTCGGTCACCGCCGCGCAGCGGTTCTGGAAGATCGAGCCGGAGGAAACCCTGCTGGCCCACGACGAGCTGGACCTGCCGCCCGGTGCGGCGCGACTGAAGTTCGACGGTGGCCACGGCGGCCAGAACGGCCTGCGCGATACCATCCGCCTGCTGGGTCATGGCAAATTCCACCGCCTGCGCGTGGGCATCGGCCATCCCGGCCACAAGGACCGCGTGGTGGGTTGGGTGCTGGGGCGCCCGTCCAAGGAGGATGACGTGCTGATCGCACGCGCCATCGACGATGCGATCGACGTGCTGCCGCTGGCGGTGCAGGGCGATTTCAACGAAGCGATGAAGCGGCTGCACACCCCGAAATAACCGGTAGGTACCGACCTTTGGCCGGTACGGAACCAACCAGAGCGGTAGGTATCGACCGTTGGTCGGTACGGAACCAACCAGACCGGTAGGTATCGACCGTTGGTCGATACGGAGCCAACCAGAGCGGTAGGTATCGACCGTTGGTCGGTACTGAACCAACCAGACCGGTAGGTATCGACCGCTGGTCGATACGGAGAATGATTGGAAAAGCAGCGCCCAGGCCGCTGTTTCCCCAATCACTTTCACCCCAGAGAGCTGTCACCCATGGGTATCAAATGCGGCATCGTCGGCCTGCCCAACGTCGGCAAGTCGACCCTGTTCAATGCGCTGACCAAGGCGGGCATCGCCGCGGCGAACTTCCCGTTCTGCACCATCGAACCGAACGTCGGCATCGTGCCGGTGCCGGATCCGCGCCTGAACGAGCTGGCGGGCATCATCAACCCGCAGAAGGTCATCCCGACCGCGGTCGAGTTCGTCGACATCGCCGGCCTGGTCGCCGGTGCCGCCAGCGGTGAGGGCCTGGGCAACAAGTTCCTGGCGCACATCCGCGAAGTCGATGCGATCACCCACGTGGTGCGCTGCTTCGAGCACGGTGACATCGTGCACGTGGCCGGCAAGGTCGACCCGATCTCGGACATCGAAACCATCGACACCGAACTGGCGCTGGCCGACCTGGACAGTGTCGAGAAGGCGCTGAACCGTGCCGAGCGTGCGGCCAAGGGTGGCGACAAGGATGCGGCGGCGCGCAAGCCGGTGCTGGCCAAGTTGCAGGCTGCACTGTCGGAGGGCAAGGCTGGGCGCTCGGCCGGGCTGGACGAGGAAGAGAAGGCGCTGGTGCGCGACCTGTTCCTGCTGACCCTGAAGCCGGTGATGTACATCGCCAACGTGCTGGAAGACGGTTTCGACAACAACCCGCACCTGGAAGCCGTGCGTGCGCATGCTGCCGCCGAAGGCGCGCAGGTGGTGCCGGTGTCGGCCGCGATCGAAGAAGAGCTGTCCCAGCTCGACGACGAAGACCGCGATACCTTCCTGGCGGACCTGGGCCTGAGCGAGCCGGGCCTGAACCGCGTGATCAACGCGGCCTACAGCCTGCTCGGCCTGCAGACCTACTTCACCGCCGGCGTGAAGGAAGTCCGTGCGTGGACCGTGCGCAAGGGCGCTACCGCTCCGCAGGCTGCCGCCGTCATCCACACCGACTTCGAGAAGGGCTTCATCCGCGCCGAAACCATCGCGTATGACGACTTCATCAAGTACAAGGGCGAAGCCGGCGCCAAGGAAGCCGGTCGCCTGCGCCTGGAAGGCAAGGAGTACCGCGTGCAGGAAGGCGACATCCTGCACTTCCGCTTCAACGTCTGATCCTGCGGCATCGGATCGACCCCGGACGCCCCGCCCTGTGCGGGGCGTTCGCGTTTCCGGTGATGGACAAAAAAACACCAGGCTGCGAAACGCTTGCGGTGTGACGTTCGCCGGTACTTGTCCACAGCAAACTCCCATCGCTTTCCACGCGTGGTGTGGAAAACCCCGCGCGCCTCTGTAGAGCCGAGCCTGCGCTCGGCTCAGGTTGCCATCAGCCGAGCATGGGCTCGGCTCTACGAGGCTTGGCGGTGCGGTGTGGACAAATTTTCACCACGCTTCGAAACGCCTGCGGTGCAATGCTCACAACTACTTGTCCACACCTAGTTCCCATCGCTTTCCACGCGCGTTGTGGAAAAGAACTGCAGACGTGGACAAAAACTCACCACGCCCGGAAGCGCCTGCCCCGCAACGCTCGAACCCACTTGTCCACACCAAACCCCCATCGCTTTCCACGCCGCATGTGGAAAAAGTGCCCGGCATTCCCTTGCCGGGCACGTCCCGCGTCACCAGGTGTACGACACGCCCAGCTGGGCACCGACGTCGTGGAAGCCCATGCCACCGCTCTGCCGGCTCAGTTCACCCCAGCCGCGCCAGCCGCCGGACAGATCCACCTGCACGCCGGCCTTGGCTTCGTAGATGTCACGCGGCAACTGCCGCTGCAGGCGCTCGCCGTCCATTGTCAGGCCCGCACCATTGCCGCCGGACCACCAGTTCACCGCCACGTACGGGTGCACCTGGCCCTGCGCCGGGCTCAACCCACGGCGGTACAGGCGCAGGCCGAGGCGGGTGCTGGTCTCGCCACCACCGCGGTCGTCGACTACCGTGCCGTTGGCCTCGACCACGCGGTCGCTGTCATAGCGGCTGTGCACCACCTGCACCTGCGGTTCCAGGTAAATGCCGCGCTGCGCGGTGCGCCGCAGGGGCAGCACATAGCCGGCCTCGGCCGACGCACTCCAGTTGCGGGCGTCATAGCGCTCCTTCTGCAGGCCTTCGCCCTGCACGCTGTTGCGGAAGCGGCCGTATTGCAGCCAACCATCCACATAGGCGCCGCCTTGCATGTGCGCATCCTGCAGCCAGGTAGCATAGGCACCCACGCTGGTGCCGGTGACCACGCCACGCGCGGTGTAGCCGGTCACCTGCGAGCGGCTGTCATTGCGCGCGCGGCCGTGGCCGAGCATCGCACCGGCCTGCAGCTCGCCCGTGCCACCCACTTCGAAGCGGCGGCCGACGCCGACCAGCACGCTGCTGATCTGCCCATCGACCTGGACCTGGCGGTTGCGGTCGTGGCTGTCGGGCTGCGCGCTGCGAAGGTGTATCCAGGCCACGGCATCACCTCGGGTGCCGGCCTGTGCGGCGGGATCACCGGCGCGGTCGTGCAGGCTGTGCCGGAACATGCCCAGTGCGGCGCTGCGGTTGGCCAGGTAGGCCGCCGGTTCCGGGCGTTCCACCTGCGGGCGCGGCGGATCGATCGGCGGCTCCGGCGGCAATGGTGGATCGATCGGCGGCTCCGGCGGCAACGGCGGATCGATCGGCGGCTCCGGCGGTGACGGTGGGTCGACCGGCGGATCCGGCGGATCCGGCGGCTGCGGCGGGTCGATCGGGGGATCCGGCGGCTGCGGCGGATCGACCGGCGGCACGTACTCCGAGCGCAGGTACCAGTTGCCATCGTCCGGGGTCGACACACCGCCCTTGAACAGGAAGTAGTCGTAGGCACCGGCAACCGCGCGCCCCTGCAGGCTGAATTGTGCATCCGACTGGCCGGCCACGGTGATCAGGCGGATGCCCTCCTGGGTCAGCGCACCGGCGCCGCCGGCATTGCGCACACTCACGCTGGCGGTGCCGCTGCTGTTGCCGTTGATCACCAGCTGGTCGCCCAGCGAAGTGTCGTCGCCCAGCGCGCGGTTGAAGATCCACTGGCCACCGTTGCCCACGTAGTCGCCGCTGACGGTAACGGTCTTGAAATCGCCGGCCGCCGGCGCATCGAAAGCGATGGTGCCGGCGTGTTCGAGCGTGCCGACGCTGGAACTGGCGCGTACGTTCCACTGGCTGCTGCCATCCAGCGCCAGTTGTGCGACCTGGTAGCCGGAGTCGTTGCGCAGGGCGCCGCTGAACGTGGTGCCGTTGCCCAGCACCATGTGCACCTCAGCCGTTGCGCTGTCGACCACCACGTCACCGCGCAGCATGCTGGCGTCGGCGCTGAAGTCGATGCGACTGGTCGCCACGCTGCTGCCATCGGTGAACACGGTGTCGCTGACCCGCAGCAGGCGGCCGCTGCCGTCGCCCGCAGTCACATCGCTGCCATTGACGTTCAAGGCATGGTTGCTGCCCTGCAGCCAGAACGCTGCGCCGCTGGCGGTCTCTATGTGGCTGTCATTGAAGGTGGCACGGTTCCAGTACGGGCCGAACGCGGTCAGGTAGGAGCGGTAGCCGCCGCTGTTGCTGCCGGTCATGCGGATGTCCAGGCGATCGGCCTGGGTCAGCCGCGCGGTGTTCATGTGCACGATGCCGAACACGTTCTCGCCATCGCTGCGGATCGCAACGGCATCGAGCAGCGCGGTGGCGGTGGAGCCGCCGATGAACACGCCACCGCCGCCGTTGCCGCGCACGTCGATCACGCTGCCGTTGGCTTCGATGCGGCTGGCGGTGCTGCCGGTGGAGCCGGTCACGCGCACGCCGTAGGTCGCATCACCGTGCGTGGTGATCCGGCCGCCCTGCACGGTGGCAACGCCGCCGGCGATCTCAACGCCATAACCGTAGGTGTCGGTCCAGGTGTCGATGCTGCTGTCGGTCAGCTGCAGGCGCGACTCATCGCTGGCCAGCCAGAATCCGGAGTAGCCATCACGAACATCGAACGCGGCATCGCTTGCGGTCAACTGTCCCCAGCTGTTGATGTTCACGCCATAGCCACCGACGGTGTAGAAGCTGCCGCCGTTGATCACTGCACTGGAATAGGTCTTGCTGATGTGGCTGCCGAGCAGGCGCATGCTGCCGCCCACCGAATGGGCTTCCACGTTCTCCAGCAGCAGGCTGCCGCCGCTGTCGATATCGAACCAACCGCCCTGCAGGTAGGTGTCGTACAGCTCGGCGCGGCTGCCCACGCCGTTGGCCGCCACGCCGGCAAGGATGCCACCGGGGGCGAGGGTGATGCGGCTGTTGCGGATCGTCAGCAGGCCGGCACTGTCGGCGCGCAGGCGGGCACCGCCGTCGGCGCTCATCCGCAGATCGGCCAGGTGCAGCTCGCTGCCCTTGCCGGATGCACCGGCCAGCGTGCCACCGGTCCCGGTCATTGAAAGACTGCCCCCGGCATAGTGGATCACGCCACCGTTGTAGGCCTGCACGCTGCCGAATCCGCTGCCGTTGCGCGTGGCATCGATGTGGACATCGCGCGCATCGATCACGCTGCCGGCACCATTGGCATACAGCGCATAGAAGCCCGTCCCGGTCGCCGGTGCGATCGACAGCGTTGCGTCGCGCAGCTGCACCTGGCCACCATTGGCAGCGGACACGCCGCTGCCATTGCCGGTCACGTGGATGCGGCTGCCGTCGATCAGCGCATTGCTGCCGGTACCGGTGACCGCAAGTGCGAAGCTGCCCGCACTGTGGGTGAGGACGTCGTCGGCACCCAGCTGCAGGGTGTCACCGTCGTTGACCAGCAGCGGGCCGGTGAGGTCTGCGGCATGCGCCGGCAGGGCTGCCCACAGCGCAGTGGCCAACAGGCTGGGAATGAGGGGTACGCGCTTTCCGTGCGCGCGCCCGTACGCACGGCCGTGCCGTGTGGGGGAGGCGTTCATGCTGATGGACTTCCTGTGGCAGGGCGCAGCGAGGCTGCGCGGACTGACGCGGCAGGGCCGCGTCGCTGCGGAAGTCCCACGCCACGGCAATTGCAGGCGCCATCGGACTTCCGTCCCCCACGGCGATGCGGCAACAGCCGGCAGGCGCACCTTGGCGGGATGTCTCCAGCCTAGAAATCGGCACTGTCCGATGGAATCAGGCGTTTCCTAAAGCGGTTGCAGGCCCCGTCGCAGGGCCGGCGGGATTCAGCCGGGAGTGGCCTCAGCCGAACAGCGAGGCCTGCAGGCAGTACTCGATCAGCGCCTGGTCGCTGTCCACACCGAGCTTGCGCATCGCGCTGATCTTCTGCGTGCTGACCGTCTTGGCGCTGCGCTGCAGCTGGCGTGCGATGTCGCCCACGCTCATGCCACTGGTGAACAGGCGGATCACCTCCAGCTCGCGCGGCGACAGCCTCGCACGGACCGCATCCGCATCGGCCGGTTCGCTCGCAGCTACCGGCAGCAGTCCCGGGGGGCGGTAGACGCGATCGGCCAGCACCACGCGCAGGGCCTGTACCAGGCTGCCCAATCCATGGCTCTTGAGCACCACGCCACCGGCGCCGGCGGCATACATCGCCGCGACCAACGACGGATTGGACACCATCGTCAGCACCAGCAGGCGCGTCTCCGGGAAGCTGCGGCGCAGGAACGAGATCAGCTTGATGCCGTCCCCGAAGCGATCGCCTCCCGGCATGCTGTAGTCGGTGATTACCGCCTGTGGCCGGGTCCGGGTCATCAGCTCGATCAGCGTCGCCGGATCGGCCGCTTCGCCCACGATGTCCAGGTCCAGTTCCCCGGCCAGTACGTCGCGGATGCCGGCAAGCACGATCGGGTGGTCGTCGGCGATGAGGATCCGTGTGGTCATGGCAGGGTCGGGTCGTCGGGAAGGGAGGGGGATGCAGCGTCGCGCAACGGATGCAGCAGCTGCTCGAGGCGTCGCTGGAACCCGGCAAGAGCGGCCGCCTGGGTGGCCAGGTCATCGCCGCCGGCAAGGCACTGTTCGATCTGCAGGCCGCTGTCGACCAGCGCAGGTGCACCGACGATCACCAGCGCGCCGCGGATGCGGTGCAGAACCTGCGCCACCCTGGCGGGATCGGCAGCGGCGATCGCCTGGCGCAGGCTGTCCAGGTCGGCCTGCATGGTCTGTACGAACAGCGACTGCATCTTCGCGGGAACCTGCAGCGGGGGATCCTTGTCGTGCGACGCAGTGGACGCAGGGTGCTCCTGCATCGCGACGGCCGGTGCATCACCGTCGGTGATCCGGGTCAGCAGGCGCTGCAGGGCTTCCAGCGTGATCGGCTTGACCAGCACGCCCTGCATGCCCGATTCCTGGCAGCGTTGGCGTTCGGCCGGGTCGGCATTGGCCGTGGCGCCGTGGATGGGCACGCTGACACCCCGTGCCCGCAAGGCACGGGCCAGGCCGTAGCCATCCAGCCCGGGCATGTTCAGGTCGGTCAGCACCAGCGCGAACGCCCCTTGTTGCCAGTAGCCCAGCGCTTCATTGCCATCGCTGGCGACCACGGCGCGGCAGCCGAGCTGTTCCAGCTGGTCGCGCAGGATCGCCTGGTTGATCGGGTTGTCCTCGGCGACCAGCACCTGCAGGCCGAAATGGCGCGTCGCCGGCAGGCGCCCTTCGGCGCTGGCCGCCAGCGGTTGGCCGCTGGCCGCGGCCAGGGCCAGCACGATCGCGTCGAATCGATACAGGCCGACCTGCCAGGCGCCATCGACCTGCCGTGGCCGCACCCCGCCTTCGCGGCATGCGATCACGCGCGGTCCACCCGCCCATGCGGGCAGAGGGTCGTCCAGGACCAGCTCGAGCAGCACGGCGGACGATGGCAGGCCTGCTGCGCTGTCCTCCCGGTACACGCTGGCCTGTGCACCGCGCTGCTGCAGGCGCTCGCACAGCGATTGCACCAGTTCGCGCACGCTGCCCCGCACCTGTACCTGCAGGCCGGCGGGTAGTTGCGGCGGCGGGGCCTGCTGTGGATCCGGTGGAGCCGAGGGCAGCGGCAGTTCGACGCTGAAGCTGCTGCCCAGGCCGCTCTCGCTGACCACGCGCAGCTGGCCTTCCATCAACGCCACAAGATGCGCGCAGATGGCCAGCCCCAGGCCGGTGCCGCGCATCGCATCGGTGCCCGGGTTGGCCTGGAAAAATGGCTCGAACAGATGCGCCTGGTGTTCGCTGGCAATGCCGATACCGGTATCGGCCACCTGCCATTGCAGCCAGCAGCGTTGCTCCTGCCAGCGTGCCGAAACACGGACCACCACGCGCCCGCTGTCGGTGAACTTCAGTGCGTTGCTGATCAGGTTGTTGAGCACCTGTCGGATCCGCGCGGCATCACCGCACACCCCGGGCGGTACGTCGGCATCGATGCAGGCGTAGAACTGCAGCCCCTTGTTGGCGGCCGCGGCAGCATACGAGTCGAGCGCGTCCTCGGTCAGCCGCACTGGATCGAATGGGCTTGGCTCCAGGCTCAGTTGCCCGGCCTCGGCCTTGCTGACATCCAGGATGTCGCTGATCAGCTGCATCAGGGTCGAGGACGAACGCTGGATCGTTGCAAGGTAGTCCTGTTGCCGTGCATCCAGTGGCGTCAGCCCCAGCAGTTCAAGCGTGCCGAGCACACCGTACAGCGGCGTGCGGATCTCATGGCTCATCGTGGCCAGGAACTGGCTCTTCGCGCGGTTGCCCTGGTCGGCGGCGCGGCGCGCCTGCTGCAGCACCTGTTCGGCTTCATGCTGGCTGCTCAGGTCAATGAACAGGCACAGCACCGCCGGCTCACCGCGATAGCGCGCCGGTGTCGCCGTTACCAGCAGGTGGCGGCCTTCGGGCGTGGCGTAGGCCAGGCCATCGCCCAGCGTGGTGCCGCCGGCAGCCAGTACGCTGCGCCGCCACGGGCCATGCCAGCCGCCGGCATGATAGTCCTCGCCCAGCCAGCGGCGGGCGAGGGCGTTGTCCAGCAGCACATTGCCATCGGTACGACGCAGCAGGCACAGCCCGATCGGCGCGTTGTCCAGGATCGTGCGACTGAAGGCTTCGCTTTCCAGCAGGCGCGCGTGGTTGCTGCGCAGCGGCTCGATGACCGAACGCCGGTACGCGCGCAGCACCAGCGTGCCGCCCAGTGCCAGCAGCAGGGCGACCACGGTCGCGCCCAGCAATGGCCCCTGCGGGTGCTGAAACACCTGCCGCCAGCCGACGTGGTAGACCGCCAGCCAGCCGCGCTCGCTGCGCATGCGGAACTGCAGGCCAGCGAGGCCGGCCTGCCAGGAGGTGCCGGCCTCGCTGGCATCGGCTGCATCGCCCAGCAGGCGCTGGCCGTTGGCATCGAACAGCGACAGCCGCTGGAACACCGGGACACCCAGCACCTGGCGATAGTCATCGACACGGCCAGGATCGAGCAGGCAGGCCAGTGCGGCCTGCGAGTCCTTGTCGTCCTCGCCCCACAGGCGCGCATCCTGCGGGGCGTGGGCGATGGCCAGCAGCCAGGTCTGCCGGTCGCGCCATGGCACGCCCACCCAGACGATGCCACCACGTTGCACCGCCGGTCGCGTACCCAGCACCCGGTGGATGTCGGCGATCGCCGGGCGCAGGTGATGCGGGCTGTTCTGGCTCGCGTCGGTACCGGCGATCTGTACCGGTGCCAGCAGCCCGCGCGTGCCCTGGCCATCGACCAGCAGGCATTGCGGCGGTGGATAGCGCGAGGCCGACCAGAACGTGCCGTAGAAGCGCAGGAAACGGTCGCCCAGTTCAGTCGGTGGCGAAAGACTGGCCCCCTCGCTTCCGATTACCGCAAAGTTGGCGAACAAGGGCCCGCGTTGCAGCTCCACGCTGGCATCGGCCACCGGCTGCCCATGCGTGCCGACATCATGCAGCCGCCACTGGCGCAGGAAGCGCTCCTGCTCGCGCAGCGTGCCGTCCAGGCGGCGGAAGTGGTACTCGATCTTGCTGCGCTCTTCGTTGAACAGTTGCGAGCCGGCCGACAGCAGCAGTCCGGCCTGCAGCGTGGCCAGCACCACAACGCCGATCAGCAGGGCGTGGACGCGCAGTGAGCGGCGAGCGAGTCGGCGTACAGGAGCGGCCTCGGCCGGCATGGCAGGTCTCAGGGCAGGGAGCGGTCAGCGGCACCATGGGGCAGCAACGGAGGGACATCCGCCACCGCTGCACAGACAGGATCGTCAATGCCACTTGATGATTTCGTGAAGCGGACGTGGAATCCGTGTCAGCGCAGGGCGGCTCGCGGCGACTCGTCCAACTGCGGCGCTTCTTCGTCCAGCAGGCGGGTGAACTCGTCGGACGGCAGCGCCTGCGAGATCAGGAAGCCCTGCACCTGGCTGCACCCCAGCTGGCGCAGGGCAGCCAGGTCGGCATCGCTTTCCACGCCCTCTGCCACGATGGTCAGGCCCAGCTGGTTGGCCAGCGCGATCACCGTCGACAGGGTCAGGTGCAAGGCCGGGTCGCGCGCGCATCCGCTGACCAGCGCGCGGTCGATCTTGACCTCGGTGAAAGGGGTATTGACCAGGTTGTGGACCGAGCTCAGGCCCTGCCCGAAATCGTCCTGGGCCAGGCCGAAGCCCTTCATGCGCAGGCGGCAGGCGCCGGCATAGAAGTCGCTGACGTGCCGCGTGATGCTGTTTTCCATCAGTTCGAAGCACAATTCACCGGGCGTACCGCCGTTGGCCAGGGTCAGTGCCAGCAGTTCGTCGGGCAGGTCCGACTGCTCCAGCAGGTGAGGGGGCAGGTTGATCGATACCGGTACCCGGAACCCTTGCTTGCGCCAGCGTGCCTGCGCGCTGATGCTGGCCTTGAGCATCATCCGCAGCAGATCGCCCTCCAGTCCGTAGCGGCAGATTGCCGGCAGGAAGCTGCCAGCGGCCAGCGTGCCCAGCTGCGGATGTCGCCAGCGCACCAGTGCTTCGGCCGCCACCACGCGTCCTGACTGCAGTGACTTCTTCGGTTGGAACCAGGCCGTCAGGCTGCCATCGGCCATGGCCTGGCGCAGCTGCGATGCATCCGGTTCGGGCGCAGCCGCCGCGCGCGTGGGGGCCTCGCCGGCGGCCGGACGCGCCTGCGCCAAGGCCTCGAACAGAGCGTCCACGTCGGCGGCCGCCACCGGCTTGGGCAGCAGGCCGACCACATCCAGCCCCAGCGATTCGGCCATCATCCGTGCCGAGGTCATCATCCGCCGCGGGGCCGCGCTGACCACCGCAAGGCGTGGCGGGCGCGGCTGTGCCGCCAGCGCCTGGATGAACTGGATGCCGTCCTGCCCGGGCATCAGCAGGTCGCTGACCACCAGGTCGTAGGGCTGGCACGCACACAGCGCGATGGCCGCATCCACGTCTTCGCAGGCGTCGACCTGCACGCCTGCGTGGCTGCCGAACAGATTGGCCAGGAAACCACGCTGGAAGGGCTGGTCTTCCAGGATCAGGACACGCTGGGTCATGCGGGGTCTCCTTGGCGCAGTGAGGTGAGCGCCTTGCGCAGGCGTGCGATGTCGATGGGTTTGCTCAGGTAGCCCTGCATGCCACTGGCCAGGCAGCGCTCGCGCTCCTCGGCAGTGGCATTGGCGGTGGCGCCGATCACCGGCACCGGGTTGCCGTCCTCGCGCAGCTGCCGGGCCAACGCGTGGCCGTCCATGCGCGGCATGTTGATGTCGGTCACCACCAGGTCGAAAGACTGCTCTCGGCATCGCTGCAGGGCTTCCACGCCGTCCTGTGCCAGCTCCACGTCGCAGCCGAGGGTGCGCAGCTGCTCGGCCAGGATCACCCGGTTGATCGGGTTGTCTTCGACGGCCAGCACGTGCAGGCCCAGCGGCATCGGCCTTGCCGCGCGCGATGTTTCCGGCAGCGCCGCACGTTGCTGCTGCACGTTGGCCAGTGCATTGCCGATCGCGGTCATCCCATGCAGGGTCACCACCAGGCTGCCATCGGCGGCAACGGTGGGCTGGTCGCCGCCGTCGATCGATGCCACCACGCGAGGGCCTGCCCAGGCCAGCGGTATCCCGGCCTCGCCGTCCATCAGGATCGCGCCGTCATGGTCCAGCAGTGCAGGGTCGCCCTGCAGGGGCTGTGCGTTGGCGCCCCAGCGACGCAGCCAGCCGCAGGCACTGTCGACCAGTTCGCGATCACGGCCGCGCACCAGGATCGGCGGCTCCGGCAGCAGGGTCGGGCCATCCTCGGCGGCGGCCAGCACCGGCAAGGGCAGGCGCACGCTGAAGCTGCTGCCCAGGCCGGGCTCGCTCACCACCTGCAGCTCGCCGCTCATCAGGCGCACCAGGCGGTCGCTGATGGACAGGCCCAGCCCGGTGCCCTGTGCACTGGCCGCGCCGCGGACCTGGCGGAACGGTTCGAACAACCGCGCCTGTTCCTCCGCGGCGATGCCCACGCCGGTATCGGTGACCTGCCAGGCGAGCACGCTCGATTCACCTTCGCGCTGTACCTGGCGCACGCGCAGTACCACCCGGCCATGCTCGGTGAACTTGATCGCGTTGCTGAGCAGGTTGCCCAGCACCTGGCGGATGCGGTCGGCATCACCCAGCACGCGCGTGGGCAGGCGCGGGTCGGTGCAGACCAGGATCTGCAGGCCCTTGCAGGTGGCCGAGGCAGCGAAACTGCGCAGCACGCTCTCGGTCAGCTCGCGCGGCGAGAACGGCGCCGGCTCCAGGCTGAGCTGCCCGGATTCGATCTTGGAAACATCCAGCACATCGCTGATCAACTGCAGCAGGACCGATGAGGAACTCTCGATGGTGCGCAGGTACTGCGACTGCCGGGCGTCCAGCGAGGTGTGCCCGAGCAGCTCCAGCGTGCCCAGCACGCCGTAGAGCGGAGTACGGATTTCATGGCTCATGGTGGCCAGGAACGCGCTCTTGGCCTGGTTGGCCGCATCGGCGGCCTGGCGTGCCGACGACAGCGCGGCCTGTGCCTGGCGGTGCCGGGAAATGTCATGGAACACGCACAGCAGCACGTCGTCGCCCTGGTAGCGGCAGGCCGCGTGCAGCACCTGCAGCTGACGACCGTCGCGGGTGGTGAATTCCAGTCCACGCCCGCGCTCGCCGGCATGTCCGCGCCATGGCGCCTGCCAGTCGCTGTGTTCGCCTTCTTCGCCAAGCCAGTCGCGTAGCAGCTGGTTGGAGAGCAGCAGCGCGCGGTCGCTGCGGCGCAGGACGCAGATGCCGACCGGCGCCATGTCGATCACCGTCGAACTGAAATCCAGGTTCTCCAGCAGCCTGCGCTGTTGCTGCAGGGCCGGCTGGATCAACTGGAGGTCCACGCGATGCCGCAGCAGGCGCAGCGCGACGCCGGCCAGCAGCAGCAACAGCGCGCAGACCAGCAGCGGCACCGCCAGGTCACCCAGCAGCAGTTGCGACGGCAGGTGGTAGACCAACCGCCAGCCGTCGTTGCCGACACTTTTCACCAGCGCTACACCGCGCGGAAGCCCGCCACTCCACAGCGTGCCGAAGCTGTCGTCCTGGCGTTCCCGCAGGGTCTTCCAGCCCGCACCATCCAGACGCGGGGTCTGGCTGGACAATGCCGGCTGCCCTGCACGGTCGAGCAGCGCATAGCCGCCGATGCCCTGGCCGTCGATCATGCTCGCCGCCGCCGCGCCATCGAGCAGCAGCACCAGCCACTGCGTCGGATGCGGGCCGGCCTGTACCGGCTGCGCCAATGCAACGCCACTGTCACCCGGGCGCAGCCAGTGCACCGGGTCGGCCGCCTCCAGGCTGCCGCTGCGTGCCTGCAGCGCACGCAGCGATGGCAGGTGCGCCAGGTCCACGTCGACCTCGCCGCCGGCCAGCCAGTGCGTGCCGTGCGCATCGACCAGCAGCAGATGCGTCTGCAGTGCCTGCAGCGTGTGTTCGGCGCGCGCTGACAACAGCAGCCGCTGGCCCGGTTGGCCGCCAGCACCATCCAGCGGCACCTGGCGCATGCCTTCGCTGTCCGCCGCAGGTGCATCCGGGTTGCCCCTCACCACCGAATCGCCCAGATAGCGCAGCAGGGCTTCGCGCTGGTCGAAATAGATCTGGGCCCTGTAGGCCGCTGCATTCATCTCGCGGCGATGGGTCGAGATGTCCTCGGTGAATGCCGTGAGCAGGTAGAAGCCGGCCGCGGCGGCCAGGCAGACGAAGACGCACACGGTCAGGCAGCGCAGCAGCACCGACGCGGTGGTCGATGGCACGGCCTGCTGCAGCGAAGGGCGGGGGAAGCGGAACATGCAACGATGCTAGGGAGCGGCGCGCGCGGCGCGGAATCAGCTGTTTCCTAAAATCCCCGGCTGGCCGGTCGGGCCGGAGCCTGCGCGCGGGTACCGTTCAGGCGGCGGAAAAAAAGAACCCCCGCCGAAGCGGGGGTCTCCTGTATCTGCGCTGGCCGGGCGCTTACAGCGCGCTGCCACCGAACTTGTGGGTGTACTGCAGGTTGATCGTGCGCCCCACGCTGTCGAACCAGGACACGTCGTAGTACGGGTATGCAGTGTAGGTACGGTCCTTCGGCGGCATCTTGTTGAACACATTGACCACCGACAGCGACAGGCGCGAGTAGTCGTCGAAGCGGTACTGCAGCGAGGCGTTGTAGCGATAGGTCGCCTTCACGTACGGGCTGTCGCCGCTGTCCCAGTCGAA
Source organism: Stenotrophomonas sp. CASM110 (assembly GCF_049384345.1). Classification (NCBI taxonomy): domain Bacteria; kingdom Pseudomonadati; phylum Pseudomonadota; class Gammaproteobacteria; order Lysobacterales; family Lysobacteraceae; genus Stenotrophomonas; species Stenotrophomonas sp. CASM110. Next base: position 43,634 of record NZ_JBMRGI010000018.1, on the reverse strand, counting down.
CACCTGGTCGTAGCTGTCCGAGGTCGGCAGCTTGCCCAGGCGCGAACCGTACACCGTTGCCGACCACGCATCCTTTTCCCAGGTCACGCTCAGGCTGGTCTTGGTGCGTGGGATGTCGAAGCCGCTGTTCACTGCGAACTGGTCTTCGGTGCGGTCGCCCGGGTAGCGCTGGAAGTCATGCTTCTTCACCCAGGTGTGGGTGCCGTTGAAGATGAAGTCGCCGATGCCCGTCTGCAGGCGGTAGCGCAGGCCGACGTCGATGCCGGAGGTGGATTCGCGGGCGACGTTGATCGGCGCCACGCGCACGCCATACAGGCGCCCGTCGTTGCTGCGGGTGATGCGGGCGAGTGCATCCACGCAGGTCGGCGAGGTGATGTCGGCGCTGCCCAAGCGGCAGTTCGCTTCGTTGGCCAGGATCGTGCGCACGTCCATGTCCTGCACCTGGTCGCGCATGTCGATGTCGAACCAGTCCACCGACAGGTCCAGGCCGACGGCCGGCGACCAGACGAAGCCGGCACTCCACGAGGTGCTGGTTTCCGGGTCGAGCTGGCGGTTGCCGGTGCGGCTGCGGATCAGGTTGCGCTCGTAGTCGGCGCAGTCGGTGGCGCCGTCGGCGCGGCAGCTGTACAGGTCTTCGGCGGTGGTCTCATCGTTGCCCGGGCCGGCGAATACATAGTGCAGGTCCGGCGCACGGAACGCGGTGCCATACGAACCGCGCACCAGCAGCGTGTCGATCGGGCGCCATTCCAGGCCACCGCTCCAGGTCGCCTTGCCGATGGTGTGGCCGGAATAGCGGTACTGGTCGTAGCGGCCGGCCACGCTCAGGTTGACCGTTTCGTGCAGCGGCATGCGCAGCTCGGCCGCCGTAGCCCAGCGGTTGCGCGAACCTTGGCCGTCCGAATCCTTCCAGCTGTAATAGTAGTACTGGGTCGCCAGCGGATCAGGATTGAGCGAGTACGCCTGCTGGCCCACTTCCACGGTCGCGGCGAAACCGGCGTCACCGCCGGGCAGGCCGAACAGCGCGGAATTGGTCAGAGTGAATGCCGCCGTCTCCGTGCGCGACTTCGGCGTGTAGGTGGTACGCGCGGCGATCGAATCGTACTCGGCGCGGGTCAGCGGCCGGTACAGGCGTGACGGGTCGGCGTTGTAGATCGGGAAACCGTCGTCATCCACGCCCAGCTGCGGGCCGAGGAACAGGTCATTGGCCTTGGCGGCGATGATCTGCGCCCAGCTGATCCGCGACTGGTACTGCGAATGGCTCAATGCCGCTTCGTAGTCCCAGTTGCCGGCCAGGTTGCCCTTGAAGCCGGTGGTCACGCTGAAGGTCTTCTGCGTGCTGCGCACCATGGCATTGCGCAGGCCGCCCATTTCCTCGGGCGAGAACTGGCGCTGCCAGAACTCGATCTCGCCGGTGGCTTCGTTGTTGAAGTAGCCCGACTCATCGCCGTTGGCGTCCATGCGGCCCCACTTGGTGACGTCGCGCATCAGCGACATCGTGTGGTAGCCCAGCTGCACGTCGGCGAACCACTGCTGGCCATTGTCGAAGTCATGGCTCAACGACGCGTAGCCGTTGGCACCGCGGCGCTTGCTGAGGATGGTGCCGTAGCCGATCGAGCTGTCGCTGCCACAGTAGTAGCCGTACTTCGGGCGGTAGGCGCGGTAGGTGCTGCCCTGGTTCTGGCCGAACAGCGCTTCGCAGGTGGCGGCGCCGGGGTCCAGATAGTCATCGTTGTAGTCGGTGCGCAGGTACGCACGGCGCGCGATGCGCGAACCCTCGGTGGGGCCGTCCTGGGTCGAGTCCTGGATGTCGCGCTCATAGGCCCACAGCGGCGTCTGCGACTGCAGTTCGACGCTGTATACCGCGTTGAAGTTGCCACGGCTGAAACCGCTGGCGATGCTCATGTCGAACGACTCGCCACCGCCTTCAGTGGTGGTGCCCATGCGCATGTCGATCGTGGTGCCGTCGGCCTTCTTCTTCAGGATGAAGTTGACCACGCCGGCGATCGCGTCCGATCCATAGATGGCCGAGGCGCTGCCGGTCAGTACTTCAATGCGCTCGATCATCCCCAGCGGAATGTTGGAGACATCGGTGAAGTTGCTGCGGCCCTTGAACGGCATCGGGAAGTCGGCGATACGGCGGCCATTGACCAACACCAGCGTGTGGTTCGGGCCCAGGCCGCGCAGGTCCACCTGCTGGGCACCCGGCGAGAAGTCGGCGCCGCTGGAAGACTGCTGGCTCTGCGTCTCACCGCCGTTCTGGGTCATCGCACGCAGCACGTCCGGCACGCTGGTGAAGCCACTGGAGCGGATCTGTTCGGCGTTGATCACCGTGATCGGGGCGGGGCCTTCCACCTGGGCGCGCGGAATGCGCGAACCGGTGACCTGCACCGCGTCCAGTTGTTGTACCGGAGAGGACGCCGGAGCCTGGGCGGCCGCGGAAGCAGCCACACCCATCAACGCTAGCTGGATCGACCACGCCATCGCCTTTCTACGCATGAGGAATTCTCGGAAATGAAGCCGGCCCGCAGAGGAGGGGCCTGTCCCCCATTCAGATTTCCGGAATGGGCGCGCGCATTTAACGCCTTTTTTATGTCCTTGACTACTGGGTCCCTATCTGGCAAAGAGTGAAAACGCTTGCAAGTCGATTTTGTTCAGGGAGATCAAGATGCGACGCGTTCACCGGACCCTGCGTACCCCTGTTGCCTGGCTGGCGCTGCTCATGCTGGCCTGGCCGTCGGCCGCGCCCGCGCAGGATCTGCAGGGCCCGGGCTTTTCCTATTACGAGGTCGGCGACCTTGAGGCCCCACGTCCCGGGCCGCGTGCATCCGCGATGATGCTGATGGGCGGTGGCGAGTGGGTGCCGGATGCCTTCCAGTGGTGGTTGAAGCAGGCCGGCAATGGCCGTGTACTGATCCTGCGTGCCTCCGGTGGCGATGAACTGCAGGACCGCCTGTACCGCGAGATCGGCGGCACCACCGCGGTACAGACGCTGGTCTTCGACAGCCGCCGCGGTGCCGATGATCCAGCCGTGCTGCGCGTGGTCGCTGCGGCCGATGCCATCTTCATTGCCGGCGGCGACCAGTCGCGCTACATCCGCTTCTGGAAGGGCACCGCACTCAACCGCGCGCTCAACGCCCATGTACGCGCCGGCAAGCCGATTGCCGGTACCAGCGCTGGCCTGGCCATCCTCGGCGGCTATGCCTATGGCGCCATGGATGGCGGCAGCATCAGCTCGGCCGGTGCGCTGGCCGATCCGATGGGCAGCGCAGTCACCATGGACAGTGGCTTCCTGCAGATGCCCTACCTGCAGCGCGTGGTCACCGACACCCATTTCGACAAGCGTGACCGCCTTGGCCGCCTCATCGTGTTCGTGGCACGCGCCGCGCAGGACAGCGGCGACCCTGACATCGTCGGCATCGGCGTTGATGAGGACACCGCCCTGTGCGTGGAGCCCGATGGCCAGGCCCAGGTCTACAGCGCTGATGGCGAGGGCAAGGTCTGGGTGGTCAGCCCCGGTCGTGATGCCGATCGCCTGGTCGAGGGCGAACCATTGCGCTTCCATGCCGTTCCGGTGACCGTGGTCGCCAGTGGCAGCCGTATGCGCCTGGACGATTTCCAGGCCGAGGCCGACTACCAGGCCGTGGCCGACATCAGCGACGGCCAGATCGAGTTCACGCTTCGGTAGCGCCGGCCGCTGGCCGGCAACTCACTTTCCCTGAGCTGATGCGCCCCTTGCGGCCAGCGGCCGGCGCTACCCTGCAATCCATTCCCTTGTCCTGCTGGAGACGTACCTGATGAAACTGCGCCTGGCGCTGTCCGCGCTGCTGTCCTTTCCATTGATCGCCCAGGCCGCCCCGGCTGCGTCGCCATTGCTGGTCATCCATGGCGGCGCCGGCGTCGAACGCAAGGACCTGTCGCCGGCCGAAGAGAAGGCTGCGCGCGATGCGTTGCGCGCCGCACTGCTGAAAGGCCATGCCGAACTGGCGGCCGGTCGTCCGGCGCTTGCAGCGGTCACTGCGGCAATCACCGTGCTGGAGGACGATCCGACCTTCAACGCTGGCAAGGGCGCAGTGTTCACCCATGACGGCCACAACGAGCTGGATGCGGCGGTGATGGACGGTGCATCCCAGGCAGCAGGTGCGGTGGCCGGCGTGCAGCGGGTGCGTAACCCGATCCTGCTGGCGCAGACCGTGATGCAGAAGTCCAGGCACGTGATGATGGTAGGGCAGGGTGCCGAAGCCTTCGCGGTGGAGCAGGGCATTGCTCTGGTTGATCCCTCCTACTTCCGCACGGAGAAGCGTTGGCAGCAGCTGCAGCGCGCGCTTAAGGAAGAGGTCAATGGCCAGGCCCATGCCGACCTGGAGACCGCAAAGCACTTCGGTACCGTCGGTGCGGTCGCGCTGGATGCGCAGGGGCAGCTGGCCGCCGGCACCTCCACGGGCGGCATGACCAACAAGCGCTATGGCCGGGTGGGTGACTCGCCGATCATCGGCGCCGGCACCTGGGCCGATGCGCGCTGTGCGGTGTCGGGCACCGGCTGGGGCGAGTACTACATCCGCACCGCGGCCGCGCACGAGATCTGTGCGCGCATGCGCTACCAGGGGCAGAGCCCGGAGCAGGCCGGCAAGGGCGTGATCAACGAGACGATTCCGCAGATGGGCGGCGACGGTGGTGCGATCGTGCTTGCCGCGGACGGCAGAATGGCCACGCCGTTCAACACCCAGGGCATGTATCGGGGCTGGATCGGCGCCGACGGAGTCCCCCATGTCGCAATTTTCGCCAGCGAGACCCTGCCGGTCCCCGGTCAATAACCTTGCGTATCAATGGGTTTGCGACAACGTGTGAAAAAGATGGAAAAAAGCGTTGACAGCCCCCCGTCCCATCAGCAGAATAAGCGGCTCACCACCACACACCGCAACGCTTCGGCGGCAACGGAATGGGGTGGTAAGGAGGGATACCCAAGCGGCCAACGGGGGCAGACTGTAAATCTGCTGGCTTACGCCTTCGGTGGTTCGAATCCACCTCCCTCCACCAGTTTCACGTTGTGACATTCCCGGCGCGGGAGTAGTTCAATGGTAGAACCTCAGCCTTCCAAGCTGATGGTGCGGGTTCGATTCCCGTCTCCCGCTCCATTGAATGAACTTTGAATCTTATCGAGTTCATGTCATAATGCAAAACTCGGCTCACGTAGCTCAGTCGGTAGAGCACTTCCTTGGTAAGGAAGAGGTCGAAGGTTCGATTCCTTTCGTGAGCACCATCTTAAGCATCACCTCTCAGACGAATTCGAGATAAGCAGCCATGGCCAAGGGTAAGTTCGAGCGCACCAAGCCGCACGTCAATGTCGGCACCATCGGTCACGTCGACCACGGCAAGACCACGCTGACCGCCGCACTGACCAAGATCGGTGCCGAGCGCTTCGGTGGCGAGTTCAAGGACTACTCCTCGATCGACGCCGCGCCGGAAGAAAAGGCTCGTGGTATCACGATCTCGACCGCGCACGTCGAATACGAATCCCCGATCCGTCACTACGCCCACGTTGACTGCCCGGGCCACGCTGACTACGTCAAGAACATGATCACCGGTGCCGCCCAGATGGACGGCGCGATCCTGGTGTGCTCGGCCGCTGACGGCCCGATGCCGCAGACCCGTGAGCACATCCTGCTGTCGCGCCAGGTCGGCGTGCCGTACATCGTCGTGTTCCTGAACAAGGCCGACATGGTCGACGACGCCGAGCTGCTCGAGCTGGTCGAGATGGAAGTGCGCGAACTGCTGAGCAAGTACGAGTTCCCGGGCGACGACACCCCGATCATCGCCGGTTCGGCCCGTCTGGCGCTGGAAGGCGACCAGAGCGACATCGGCGTGCCGGCCATCCTGAAGCTGGTCGACGCGCTGGACAGCTGGATTCCGGAGCCGGAGCGTGCGATCGACAAGCCGTTCCTGATGCCGGTGGAAGACGTGTTCTCGATCTCGGGCCGCGGCACCGTGGTGACCGGTCGTATCGAGCGCGGCGTGATCAAGGTTGGCGACGAAATCGAAATCGTCGGCATCCGTCCGGTGCAGAAGACCACCGTGACCGGCGTTGAAATGTTCCGCAAGCTGCTGGACCAGGGTCAGGCAGGCGACAACGCTGGCCTGCTGCTGCGCGGCACCAAGCGTGACGACGTCGAGCGTGGCCAGGTGCTGGCCAAGCCGGGCACGATCAAGCCGCACACCAAGTTCGAAGGCGAAGTGTACGTCCTGTCGAAGGACGAAGGCGGCCGCCACACCCCGTTCTTCAACGGCTACCGTCCGCAGTTCTACTTCCGCACCACCGACATCACCGGCGCAGCTGCGCTGCCGGAAGGCGTCGAAATGGTGATGCCGGGTGACAACGTCAAGATGGTCGTCACCCTGATCAACCCGGTGGCAATGGACGAAGGCCTGCGCTTCGCCATCCGCGAAGGCGGCCGTACCGTCGGCGCCGGCGTGGTCTCGAAGATCATCGAGTAAGCCTGCAGTACCGGTGGTTGCATAGCGCCGCCGGTTACGCGAATGGCGGGCCGGGAACCTCGGTCCGCCTTCGCCGTCTAAGGGAAGGCAAGTTTTCAACGTACGCCAGTAGCTCAATTGGCAGAGCAGCGGTCTCCAAAACCGCAGGTTGGGGGTTCGAGTCCCTCCTGGCGTGCCATCTGCCCACCTTACCCAGCGGCCTGCGCCGCTAAAGCAGACACAGCCGGATGAATAGCAAGATCGAACACTCCAAGGACAACTCCGCCAATGGTGGAGATATCGTCAAGTATGTCGCCGCATCGTTGCTGGTGCTGGCCGGTCTGTTCGTCTGGTTCTGGTTCTCCGCCGACTCCGGTCGCGCCGCCCAGCTGGGTGCGTGGGCGGGTCAGGTGCGTGCGTTGGCGGTCGTGGTCGGTCTGGTTGGCGGTATCGGCGTGTTCATGCTGACCGGCAAGGGGCGCGACACCCGCGAATTCCTCTCCGAGTCGCGCTTCGAACTGCGCAAGGTGGTCTGGCCGACGCGCCAGGAAGCCATCCGCATGACCTGGGTCGTGATCGTCGTGGTGCTCATCCTCAGCCTGCTGCTGGGTGGCTTCGACTTCCTGATCCAGAAACTGACTCAGTGGTTCCTGAGCCGCTAAGGAGAATTGCATGAAGCGTTGGTACGTCGTTCACGCCTATTCGGGCTTCGAGAAGTCGGTGGCGCAGGCCCTGCGCGATCGCATCGTCCGTGATGGCATGGAAGAGCGCTTCGGCGACGTCCTGGTTCCAACCGAAGAAGTGGTCGAGATGCGCGCTGGCCAGAAGCGCCGCTCCGAGCGCAAGTTCTTCCCGGGCTATGTGCTGGTCCAGATCGAGACCCACGAAGAAGCCGGCATTCCGCGCATCGACAACGAAAGCTGGCATCTGGTCAAGGAAACCCCGCGCGTGATGGGCTTCATCGGCGGTACCGCTGATCGCCCGCTGCCGATCGCCGATTCCGAGGCCGAGGCCATCCTGAACCGCGTTCAGGAAGGTGTCGAGAAGCCGCGTCCCAAGGTGCTGTTCGAGCCGGGCCAGATGGTCCGTGTCACCGATGGCCCGTTCAACGATTTCAATGGCGTCGTCGAAGAGGTCAACTACGAGAAGAGCCGTCTGCGCGTCTCGGTGCTGATCTTCGGTCGTGCGACCCCGGTCGAGCTCGAGTTCGGCCAGGTCGAAAAGGCCGTCTGACCTGCCTGTAGCGTCGAGCCATGCTCGGCGTCGGACCAGAAACCGGGCCTGGCCCGGTTTCGTTCGTTTACCTGCTGCTTCAGGCATGTGAAGAAAAAACCTGTTATAGTGCGCGGCTCCCTGCTGGGAAAGCCAGCAGGACGAGGCCGCCGCAAGGTGGCCTTCAGCATGATTTCAAAACGCGATGCCGGGACGCGTGATTCCCGGTCCGATGGGGAGCCTGTTGTCGAAAGGCGCTAGCACCCGGAGAGCACTCACATGGCAAAGAAAGTTGTCGGTTACATCAAGCTGCAGGTGAAGGCCGGTCAGGCCAACCCCTCGCCGCCGGTCGGTCCTGCGCTGGGTCAGCGTGGTCTGAACATCATGGAATTCTGCAAGGCGTTCAACGCTGCCACGCAGAAGCTCGAGCCGGGTCTGCCGGTTCCGGTGATCATTACGGCCTACTCGGACCGTACGTTCACCTTCATCACCAAGAGCACCCCGGCTACCACCCTGCTGAAGAAGGCCGCTGGCATCTCGTCGGGCTCCAAGCGCCCGAACACCGAGAAGGTCGGCAAGGTCACCCGTAAGCAGCTGGAAGAGATCGCCAAGGCGAAGGAACCGGATCTGACTGCCGCCGACCTGGACGCCGCCGTGCGTACCATCGCTGGCTCTGCCCGTTCCATGGGCCTCGTGGTGGAGGGTTAATAAGATGGCACAGACCAAGCGTGAGAAGGCCATCAAGGCCGCCGTCGTTCCGGGCAAGGCGTACGCCTTCGAGGACGCGATCAACATCCTGAAGACCGCCACCAAGGCCAAGTTCGTCGAGTCGATCGACGTTGCCGTGCGCCTGGGCGTCGACGCGAAGAAGTCCGACCAGCAGGTCCGTGGCTCCACCGTGCTGCCGGCCGGTACCGGCAAGTCGGTCCGCGTCGCCGTGTTCGCTCCGGCCGGTGCCAAGGCTGATGAAGCCCTGGCCGCTGGCGCCGAAGCCGTCGGTATGGACGATCTGGCCGAGAAGATGCAGGCCGGTGATCTGAACTATGACGTCGTCATCGCGACCCCGGACGCCATGCGTGTCGTCGGTAAGCTGGGCACCGTGCTGGGCCCGCGCGGCCTGATGCCGAACCCGAAGGTCGGCACCGTTTCCCCGAACCCGGGTGAAGCCGTGAAGAACGCCAAGTCGGGTCAGGTCCGTTACCGCACCGACAAGGCCGGCATCATCCACTGCACCATCGGCAAGGCCGACTTCGCCGAAGACGCGCTGAAGTCGAACCTGACCGCGCTGCTGCTGGACCTGATCAAGGCCAAGCCGGCCACCTCGAAGGGCACCTACCTGCAGAAGGTTTCGGTCAGCTCGACGATGGGCCCGGGCGTCACCGTCGACCAGTCGTCGCTGACCCTGAAGTAATTGTTTCAAGCGGTCACGGTACCTTCGGTGCCGTGACCGTGACATTTGAAGGCATCGCTGGCAGTGCATCGCCTGCGGTAGCCGTCAAAGACCGCAGGCGCGGTCGTGGCAATACCGGCGACGGGCACGGAAGCTCGATCTGGCAAGGAGTCGCCGCCGGAGCAGTCATGAGCGCTTAATCGATTCCCCGGAATCACCCTGCGTAGATGGTGCCCTTCTGGAGTTTTTCTGGTTCACGCACGTCTGGGTTTCCCAGGTTGGCCCACTCCAGGTCTAGAACGGCCCACCCCCGGAACATCATCCCGATGTTCCCGGCGTCCAGGACGGATGCCGCACAGGACCGCACACGGCAGGAGCCGTAAGCGGAGTTCAATAGGAGGAGTGCAATGGCTCTCAATCTGTCCCAGAAGCAAGAAGTAGTCGCCGAGCTGGCAGACGTCGCCGCCAAGGCCCACTCCTTGATCGCAGCCGAATACGCTGGCACCACGGTCGCCCAGATGACCGCGATGCGCAAGCAGGCTCGTGAAACCGGTGTTTTCTTGAAGGTTGTCAAGAACACCCTGGCTTCGCGCGCCGTTGAAGGCACCGAGTTCGCAGTCGCACAGGACCAGATGGTTGGTCCGCTGCTGTACGCGTTCTCGCTCGAGGAGCCCGGCGCTGCCGGTCGCCTGATCAAGGAAGCCGCCAAGGGCAACGACAAGCTGAAGGCTAAGGTCGTCGCCATCGGTGGCGAAGTGTTCCCGGCAAGCCACGTCGAAGTGCTGGCCTCGCTGCCGACCCGCGACCAGGCCCTGGCCATGCTGGCCCGCGTCCTGACCGAGCCGGTCACGATGTTTGCCCGCGCCATCAAGGCCGTTGGCGAGAAGCAGGGGGGTGGCGATGTCGCCGCCGACGCTGCCGAGCCGGCCGCCGAGACCGCCTGAGTTTCGACTTACCGTGGTTCCTGACGGAACCTCAACCCAGAAAATCATCCAAAGGTATTAATCATGTCCCTTACCAACGAACAGATCGTCGACGCCATCGCCGAGAAGTCCCTGATGGAAGTGATGGAGCTGGTCAAGGCCATCGAAGAGAAGTTCGGCGTCTCCGCCGCTGCTCCGGTTGCCGTGGCTGCTGCCGCTGGCCCGGCCGCTGCTGTTGAAGAGCAGACCGAGTTCACCGTCACCCTGAAGACCGCCGGCGAGAAGAAGGTCGAGGTCATCAAGGCCGTCCGCGCCATCACCGGCCTGGGCCTGAAGGAAGCGAAGGACCTGGCCGAAGCCGGTGGCGTCCTGAAGGAAGGCGCTTCGAAGGAAGACGCCGAGAAGATGAAGAAGGACCTGGAAGCTGCTGGCGCGACTGTCGAAGTCAAGTAAGCAGTTACCTTGCATCGTCACCGATTCACGGCGATGCAGCCAAGGCTGGGGGCGTAAGCCCCCGGCCTTTGGTCGTTGTTGCGGTACCGGTAGGGTCGACTGTTAGTCGACTGTTTCAAAAGCAGGAAAAAGCCCAACACGGGCTGCAGTCAAACCCCGGCAGGCCAGCGCACGGCGCGGCAGCGGGGGAGTGGTAGCAGACGAGTTGGCAGTTGGAAGTAGCGGGAGAAGGCGTGCTGGTGCCGGCAATACCAGCGACTTCCAACTGACAATTTCAAGTTCCCTTCGGATCGTGGGCGCACGATCCGCACAACAAGGTGGAAGACCTCATGACGTCCTATTCGTTCACCGAAAAAAAGCGTATCCGCAAGGATTTCGGCAAGCAGCGCTCGATTCTCGAAGTGCCGTTCCTGCTCGCCATCCAGGTGGATTCCTATCGTGAATTCCTGCAGGAAAACGTCGATCCGGCCAAGCGCACGGACCACGGCCTGCACGCTGCGCTGAAGTCGGTCTTCCCGATCGCCAGCTACAGCGGCAATGCTGCCCTGGAATACGTCGGCTACAAGCTGGGCGAACCGGTCTTCGACGAGCGTGAGTGCCGCCAGCGCGGCATGAGCTACGGCGCCCCGCTGCGCGTGACCGTGCGCCTGGTGATCTACGACCGTGAGTCGTCGACCAAGGCCATCAAGTACGTGAAGGAGCAGGAGGTCTATCTGGGCGAAATCCCGCTGATGACCGAGAACGGCACCTTCATCGTCAACGGCACCGAGCGCGTCATCGTCTCGCAGCTGCACCGCTCGCCGGGCGTGTTCTTCGACCACGACCGTGGCAAGACCCACAGCTCGGGCAAGCTGCTGTACAGCGCCCGCATCATTCCTTACCGCGGCTCCTGGCTGGACTTCGAGTTCGACCCGAAGGACGCGCTGTTCACCCGTATCGACCGCCGCCGCAAGCTGCCGGTGTCGATCCTGCTGCGCGCGCTTGGTTACAGCAACGAGGAGATGCTGGCCGAGTTCTTCGAGATCAACACCTTCCACATCAACCCGGATGAAGGCGTCCAGCTGGAGCTGGTGCCGGAGCGCCTGCGTGGCGAAACCCTGGGCTTCGACCTCGCCGACGGCGACAAGGTCATCGTGGAAGCCGGCAAGCGCATCACCGCGCGCCACATCAAGCAGCTGGAAGCCTCGGGCATCGCCGCCCTGGCCGTGCCGGACGACTACATCGTCGGCCGCATCCTGTCGCACGACGTGGTCGATGCCTCCACCGGCGAACTGCTGGCCCAGGCCAACGACGAGATCACCGACGAGCAGCTGCAGGCCTTCCGCAAGGCCGGCGTCGATGCGGTCGGCACCCTGTGGGTGAACGACCTGGATCGTGGTCCGTACCTGTCCAACACCCTGCGCATCGACCCGACCAAGACCCAGCTGGAAGCCCTGGTCGAGATCTACCGCATGATGCGTCCGGGCGAGCCGCCGACCAAGGATGCCGCGCAGAACCTGTTCCACAACCTGTTCTTCACCTTCGAGCGCTACGACCTGTCCGCGGTCGGCCGCATGAAGTTCAACCGTCGCGTGGGCCGCAAGGAAACCACCGGCGAAGCCGTGCTGTACGACAGCAAGTACTTCGGTGAGCGCAACGACGAAGAGTCCAAGCGCCTGGTCGCTGCCCACGGCGACAGCTCCGACATCCTGGACGTGATCAAGGTCCTGACCGAGATCCGCAACGGTCGCGGCGTGGTCGACGACATCGATCACCTGGGCAACCGTCGCGTGCGTTCGGTCGGTGAAATGGCCGAGAACGTGTTCCGCGTCGGCCTGGTCCGCGTCGAGCGCGCGGTCAAGGAGCGCCTGTCGATGGCCGAGTCGGAAGGCCTGACCCCGCAGGAACTGATCAACGCCAAGCCGGTCGCCGCTGCCATCAAGGAGTTCTTCGGCTCCTCGCAGCTGTCGCAGTTCATGGACCAGAACAACCCGCTGTCGGAAGTGACTCACAAGCGTCGCGTCTCGGCCCTGGGCCCGGGCGGTTTGACCCGTGAGCGCGCCGGCTTCGAAGTGCGCGACGTGCACCCGACCCATTACGGCCGCGTCTGCACCATCGAAACCCCGGAAGGCCCGAACATCGGCCTGATCAACTCGCTGGCCGTGTACGCCCGCACCAACCAGTACGGTTTCCTCGAGACCCCGTACCGCAAGGTCGTGGACGGCAAGGTCTATGACGAAGTCGAGTTCCTGTCGGCGATCGAAGAAAACGAGTACGTCATTGCGCAGGCCAACGCGCTGACCGACGCCAAGGGCACCCTGACCGAGCAGTTCGTCCCGTGCCGCTTCCAGGGCGAATCGCTGCTGAAGCCGCCGGCGGAAGTCCACTTCATGGACGTCTCGCCGATGCAGACCGTGTCGATCGCGGCTGCGCTGGTTCCGTTCCTGGAGCACGATGACGCCAACCGCGCACTGATGGGCGCCAACATGCAGCGTCAGGCCGTGCCGACCCTGCGTGCGCAGAAGCCGCTGGTCGGTACCGGCATCGAGCGCGCCGTGGCGCGTGACTCCGGTGTGACCGTGAATGCCCGTCGTGGTGGCGAGATCGTGCAGATCGACGCGGCCCGCATCGTGGTCAAGGTCAACGAGGAAGAGATCGTTGGCGCCACCGACGCAGGCGTGGACATCTACAACCTGGTCAAGTACACCCGTTCGAACCAGAACACCTGCATCAACCAGCGCCCGCTGGTCCAGGTCGGTGACGTCATCGCCCGCGGCGACGTGCTGGCCGACGGTCCGTCCACCGACATCGGCGAACTGGCCTTGGGCCAGAACATGCTGATCGCGTTCATGCCGTGGAACGGCTACAACTTCGAAGACTCCATCCTGCTCTCCGAGCGCGTGGTGGAAGAGGATCGTTACACCACGATCCACATCGAAGAGCTGACCTGCGTCGCGCGTGACACCAAGCTGGGGCCGGAGGAAATCTCCGCCGACATCCCGAACGTCTCCGAGCAGGCGCTGAACCGCCTGGACGAGAGCGGCGTGGTGTACATCGGCGCGGAAGTCCGTGCCGGCGACATCCTGGTCGGCAAGGTCACCCCGAAGGGCGAAAGCCAGCTGACCCCGGAAGAGAAGCTGCTGCGCGCGATCTTCGGCGAGAAGGCTTCGGACGTGAAGGACAGCTCGCTGCGCGTTCCGCCGGGCATGGACGGCACCGTCATCGACGTGCAGGTCTTCACCCGCGACGGCATCGAGAAGGACAAGCGCGCCCGCCAGATCGAAGAGTCTGAAATCAAGCGCGTCAAGAAGGACTTCGACGACCAGTTCCGCATCCTGGAAGCCGCCATCTACATGCGTCTGCGTTCGCAGATCGTGGGCAAGGTGGTCAACGGTGGCGCTGGCCTGAAGAAGGGTGACGTGATCACCGACGCCTTCCTGGACGGCCTGAAGAAGGCTGACTGGTTCGCCCTGCGCATGAAGGACGAGGACGCTTCGGAAGCCATCGAGCGCGCGCAGAAGCAGATCCAGGCGCACGAGAAGGAGTTCGAGCGTCGCTTCGCCGACAAGCGCGGCAAGATCACCGCCGGTGACGACCTCGCTCCGGGCGTTCTGAAGATGGTCAAGGTGTTCCTGGCCGTGAAGCGCCGCATCCAGCCGGGCGACAAGATGGCTGGCCGCCACGGCAACAAGGGTGTGGTCTCCAACGTGGTGCCGGTCGAGGACATGCCGTACATGGCCTCGGGCGAAACCGTGGACATCGTGCTGAACCCGCTGGGCGTGCCGTCGCGCATGAACATCGGCCAGATCCTGGAAGTGCACCTGGGCTGGGCCGCCAAGGGTCTGGGTCGCAAGATCCAGGCGATGATGGAAGCCCAGGCGGCGGTCGCCGACCTGCGCAAGTTCCTGGACGACATCTACAACCACGACGACACCAACGTGGCCAACCGTGTCGACCTGTCGCAGTTCAGCGACGAGGAACTGCTGCGCCTGGCGCGCAACCTGACCGACGGCGTGCCGATGGCTACCCCGGTGTTCGACGGCGCCACCGAAGCGGAAATCAAGCGCATGCTGGAACTGGCCGACCTGCCGAGCAGCGGCCAGACCCAGCTGTACGACGGCCGCACCGGTGAAGCCTTCGATCGCCACACCACCGTTGGCTACATGCACTACCTGAAGCTGAACCACCTGGTCGACGACAAGATGCACGCCCGTTCGACCGGTCCGTACTCGCTCGTCACCCAGCAGCCGCTGGGCGGCAAGGCGCAGTTCGGCGGCCAGCGCTTCGGTGAAATGGAAGTCTGGGCGCTGGAAGCCTACGGCGCGGCCTACACCCTGCAGGAAATGCTGACGGTGAAGTCCGATGACGTGCAGGGCCGCAACCAGATGTACAAGAACATTGTCGACGGTGAGCACGAGATGGTCGCGGGCATGCCGGAATCCTTCAACGTGCTCGTGAAGGAAATCCGCTCGCTGGCCATCAACATGGAACTGGAAGACAACTGATCCATGCCGGCGCGGCCGCCTCCGCCGCCGCGCCGCTGGCAGTCAACTGAAAGCCCATCGACACAGCATTCCTCCTTCTGGAGAACACCATGAAAGACCTGCTCAACCTCTTCAACCAGCAGCGCCAGACGCTGGACTTCGACGCGATCAAGATCGCGCTGGCCTCGCCGGACCTGATCCGTTCGTGGTCCTTCGGCGAAGTGAAGAAGCCGGAAACCATCAACTACCGTACCTTCAAGCCGGAACGCGACGGCCTGTTCTGCGCCGCCATCTTCGGCCCGGTGAAGGACTACGAGTGCCTGTGCGGCAAGTACAAGCGCATGAAGCACCGCGGCGTGGTCTGCGAAAAGTGCGGCACCGAAGTGACCCTGGCCAAGGTGCGCCGTGAGCGCATGGGCCACATCGACCTGGCGTCGCCGGTCGCGCACATCTGGTTCCTGAAGTCGCTGCCGTCGCGCATCGGCCTGATGCTGGACATGACCCTGCGCGATATCGAGCGCGTGCTGTACTTCGAAGCGTACGTGGTGACCGAGCCGGGCCTGACCGCCCTGGAGCGCCGCCAGCTGCTGACCGAAGAACAGTACCTGCAGGCCCGCCAGGAGCACGGTGACGACTTCGACGCCGCGATGGGCGCCGAGGCGGTGTACGAGCTGCTGCGCACGATCGACCTGCAGTCGGAAATGACCCGCCTGCGCGAGGAAATCGCCGCTACCGGTTCGGAAACCAAGCTCAAGCGCCTCACCAAGCGCATCAAGCTGATCGAGGCCTTCCTGGAATCGGGCAACCGTCCGGAATGGATGGTCATGACCGTGCTGCCGGTGCTGCCGCCGGACCTGCGCCCGCTGGTCCCGCTGGATGGCGGCCGCTTCGCGACCTCCGACCTGAACGACCTGTACCGCCGCGTCATCAACCGCAACAACCGCCTGCGCCGCCTGCTCGAACTGAGCGCGCCGGACATCATCGTGCGCAATGAAAAGCGCATGCTGCAGGAATCGGTCGATGCGCTGCTGGACAACGGCCGTCGCGGTCGTGCCATCACCGGCACCAACAAGCGCCCGCTGAAGTCGCTGGCCGACATGATCAAGGGCAAGCAGGGTCGCTTCCGCCAGAACCTGCTCGGCAAGCGCGTCGACTACTCGGGCCGTTCGGTCATCGTGGTCGGTCCGTACCTGCGCCTGCACCAGTGCGGCCTGCCGAAGAAGATGGCGCTGGAGCTGTTCAAGCCGTTCGTCTTCGCCAAGCTGCAGCGTCGTGGCCTGGCCACCACCATCAAGGCCGCCAAGAAGCTGGTCGAGCGCGAAGAAGCCGAAGTCTGGGACATCCTGGAAGAGGTCATCCGCGAGCATCCGGTGATGCTGAACCGTGCGCCGACCCTGCACCGTCTGGGCATCCAGGCGTTCGAGCCGGTGCTGATCGAAGGCAAGGCCATCCAGCTGCACCCGCTGGTCTGCACCGCGTTCAACGCCGACTTCGACGGTGACCAGATGGCCGTCCACGTGCCGCTCTCGCTGGAAGCCCAGCTGGAAGCGCGTGCGCTGATGATGTCGACCAACAACATCCTGTCGCCGGCCAACGGCGAGCCGATCATCGTGCCGTCGCAGGACGTCGTGCTGGGTCTGTACTACATGACCCGCTCGCTGGAAAACAAGAAGGGCGAGGGCATGGCCTTCGCCAACATCGCCGAAGTGAAGCGTGCCTACGACAACCGTGTGGTGGAACTGCACGCCAAGGTCAAGGTCCGCATCACCGAGGTGGTGACCGACGAAGACGGCAACAAGCAGAACAAGACCTCGATCGTGGACACCACGATCGGTCGCGCCCTGCTGGCTGAAATCCTGCCGGAAGGCCTGCCGTTCGCGCTGGCCAACACCGAGCTGACCAAGAAGAACATCAGCCGCCTGATCAACTCCAGCTACCGCCAGCTGGGCCTGAAGGACACGGTCGTGTTCGCCGACAAGCTGATGTACACCGGCTTCGCCTACGCGACCCGCGCCGGCGTCTCGATCGGCATCGACGACATGCTGATCCCGGACGAGAAGAAGGGCATCCTCACCGAGGCCGAAGCCGAAGTGCTGGAAATCCAGGAGCAGTACCAGTCGGGCCTGGTCACCGCCGGCGAGCGCTACAACAAGGTGGTCGACATCTGGTCGCGCACCAACGAGCGCATCGCCAAGGCGATGATGGACACCATCGGTACCGAGAAGGTGGTCAATGCCAAGGGCGAGACCATCGACCAGAAGTCGATGAACTCGCTGTACATCATGGCCGACTCCGGTGCGCGTGGTTCGCAGGCGCAGATCCGTCAGCTGGCCGGCATGCGCGGCCTGATGGCCCGCCCGGACGGCTCGATCATCGAGACGCCCATCAAGGCGAACTTCCGCGAAGGCCTGAACGTGCAGGAGTACTTCAACTCCACCCACGGTGCCCGTAAGGGTCTGGCCGATACCGCACTGAAGACCGCGAACTCGGGTTACCTGACCCGTCGTCTGGTCGACGTCGCGCAGGACGTGGTGATCACCGAGGTGGATTGCGGTACCACCGAAGGCCTGATCATGACCCCGATCGTGGAAGGCGGCGACGTGGTCGAGCCGCTGAAGGACCGCGTGCTGGGCCGCGTGGTCGCCGAGGACGTATTCCTGCCGGGCAACGACGAGGATCCGATCGTCACCCGCAACACCCTGCTCGACGAAGCCTGGGTCGCCAAGCTGGAAGATGCCGGCGTGCAGACCATCAAGGTCCGCTCGACCATCTCCTGCGAATCGGCGTTCGGTGTCTGCTCGCGCTGCTACGGCCGCGACCTGGCCCGTGGCCACCTGGTCAACATCGGTGAAGCAGTCGGCGTCATCGCCGCGCAGTCCATCGGTGAGCCGGGTACCCAGCTGACCATGCGTACGTTCCACATCGGTGGTGCGGCGTCGCGAGCTGCAGCGGTCGACAACATCACCGTCAAGACCACCGGCTCGGTCAAGTTCAGCAACCTCAAGTCGGTCGAGCATGCCAACGGCTCGCTGGTCGCAGTGTCGCGCTCGGGCGAAATCTCGGTGCTCGATGCCCACGGCCGTGAGCGTGAGCGTTACAAGCTGCCGTACGGTGCGACCATCACGTCCAAGGACGGTGATGCGATCAAGGCTGGCCAGACCGTGGCCAACTGGGATCCGCATAACCACCCGATCGTGTCGGAAGTGGCCGGCTTCATCCGCTTCATCGACTTCGTTGATGGCATCACCGTCATCGAGAAGACCGACGAGCTGACCGGCCTGGCTTCGCGCGAAATCACCGATCCGAAGCGTCGTGGTACCCAGGCCAAGGACCTGCGCCCGATCGTGCGCATCGTCGACGCCAAGGGCAACGACCTGTCGATTCCGGGCACCGACCTGCCGGCGCAGTACCTGCTGCCGCCGCGTTCGATCGTCAACCTGCAGGACGGCGCCCCGGTGGGCGTGGGCGACGTCGTCGCCAAGATCCCGCAGGAAGCGTCGAAGACCCGCGACATCACCGGTGGTCTGCCGCGCGTGGCCGACCTGTTCGAAGCGCGCAAGCCGAAGGATCCGGCGGTGCTGGCCGAGCGTTCGGGCATCATCAGCTTCGGCAAGGACACCAAGGGCAAGCAGCGCCTGATCATCAAGGACACCGATGGTTCGGAGCACGAAGAGCTGATCCCGAAGTACCGCCAGGTCATCGTGTTCGAAGGCGAGCATGTCACCAAGGGTGAAACCATCGTGGACGGCGAGCCGAGCCCGCAGGACATCCTGCGCCTGCTGGGCGTCGAGCCGCTGGCGGCCTACCTGGTGAAGGAAATCCAGGACGTGTACCGCCTGCAGGGCGTGAAGATCAACGACAAGCACATCGAGGTGATCACCCGCCAGATGCTGCGCAAGGTCGAGATCACCGATCAGGGCAGCAGCAAGTTCCTGAACGGCGAACAGGTGGAGCGTCAGCGCGTTATCGAGGAAAATGCGCGCCTGTCGGCCCGCAACGAGCTGCCGGCGCACTTCGATCCGGTCCTGCTGGGTATCACCAAGGCGTCGCTGGCGACCGAATCGTTCATCTCGGCTGCTTCGTTCCAGGAAACCACCCGCGTGCTGACCGAAGCGGCCGTCCGCGGCACCTCGGACAACCTGCGTGGCCTGAAGGAAAACGTCATCGTGGGTCGCCTGATTCCGGCCGGTACCGGCCTGGCGTACCACAGCAACCGCCGTCGCGGCGCTTCCGGTCTCACCGAGTCGGAAATGCAGACCCTGGCCGGTACCCCGGCCGCGGTCGAGGCGCCGGTGGTTGAAGCCGAAGCTGAACAGGCGTCGGGCGACGAATGAGGTAGCCGGTCCGGCCGCAAGGCCGGACCACCCCATCGGTCCATCGATGGGATTGGGAAAGGGCAGGGGAGATCGTCCGCGATCAACCCTGTCAACCTGAACGGGGTACATGGAGGCCCCCCAGTAACGTCCCGGGATCAGGGACGGGCTTGACAGGAGGCGTTTGACTGCTTTCCTGGCAGGTTGCTACAATCGTCTGTCTCAGCAGGCCAGAATTTCGGCCTGCTTTAACATTTCCGCATCTCTGGTCGGATTTTCCGGCCACCAATCAGAAGAACCTACTGATGGCGACGATCAACCAGCTGGTCCGCAAGCCGCGGCAAGCGACCACCTACAAGAGTGCCTCGCCGGCGCTCGACAAGTGCCCGCAGCGCCGTGGCGTCTGCACCCGTGTCTACACCACCACTCCGAAGAAGCCGAACTCGGCTCTGCGCAAGGTTGCCAAGGTCCGCCTGACCAACCAGGAAGAAGTGATTTCCTACATCGGTGGTGAAGGCCACAACCTGCAGGAGCACTCCGTGGTCCTGATCCGCGGCGGTCGCGTCAAGGACCTGCCGGGTGTGCGTTACCACACCGTTCGTGGCTCGCTCGACGCCGCCGGCGTTGCCAAGCGTCGCCAGGCCCGTTCCAAGTACGGCGCCAAGCGTCCGAAGGCATAAGGAGAGAGCACTATGTCGCGTAAGGGTAATACTCCGCAGCGTTCCGTCCTGCCCGATCCGAAGCACGGAAGCGAAACCATCGCCCGCTTCATCAACATGGTCATGCAGAGCGGCAAGAAGTCCGTCGCCGAAAAGATCGTGTACGGCGCCATGGACGTGATCACCGAGAAGAACAGCAGCGCCAACGCCATTGAACTGGTGCAGAAGGCTCTGGACAACGTCGCTCCGGCGGTCGAAGTCAAGTCGCGTCGCGTCGGTGGTGCCACCTACCAGGTGCCGGTCGAAGTGCGTTCGTCGCGCAAGATGGCCCTGGCCATGCGCTGGCTGATCGACTCCGCGCGCAAGCGTGGTGAGAACACCATGCCGAAGAAGCTGGCTGCTGAACTGATCGACGCCTCGGAAAACCGTGGCGGCGCCATCAAGAAGCGCGAAGAAACCCACCGCATGGCCGAAGCCAACAAGGCATTCGCCCACTACCGCTGGTGAGTTTGACGGCCTTGTAAAACAGGCAGGGCAGCACCACTTCGGTGCGTGCTGCCTCGCGGTCCCAGAAGGGCTGCGCCAATCCGAAGGCCGCCGAAAGGCGGCGTTCGGCCATCCGAAATCCAAGAAATCTGAGAGGCTCCCGTGGCCCGTTCCACTCCCATCGAGCGTTACCGTAACTTCGGCATCATGGCTCACATCGATGCCGGCAAGACCACCACGTCCGAGCGCATCCTGTTCTACACCGGCAAGAGCCACAAGATCGGTGAAGTGCACGACGGCGCCGCCACCATGGACTGGATGGAGCAGGAGCAGGAGCGTGGCATCACGATCCAGTCCGCTGCCACCACCGCGTTCTGGAAGGGCATGGACAAGTCCCTGCCGGAGCACCGCTTCAACATCATCGACACCCCCGGGCACGTCGACTTCACCATCGAAGTGGAGCGCTCGCTGCGCGTGCTCGACGGTGCCGTCTTCGTCCTGTGTGCCGTCGGTGGCGTGCAGCCGCAGTCGGAAACCGTGTGGCGCCAGGCCAACAAGTACCACGTGCCGCGCATCGCGTTCGTCAACAAGATGGACCGCACCGGTGCCAACTTCCAGAAGGTCGTCGGCCAGCTGAAGGCCAAGCTGGGCGCGGTCGCCGTGCCGATGCAGCTGCCGATCGGCGCTGAAGACAACTTCAAGGGCGTTGTCGACCTGCTGAAGATGAAGGCCATCCATTGGGATGAGGCTTCGCAGGGCATGAAGTTCGAATACAGCGACATCCCGGCCGATCTGCAGGCGGCTGCCGAAGAGGCTCGCCAGTTCATGGTCGAGACCGCTGCCGAAGCCAGCGAAGAGCTGATGGAAAAGTACCTGGGCGGCGAAGAGCTGGCCGAGGCTGAAATCATCAACGCGCTGCGTACCCGTACCCTGGCCACCGAGATCGTGCCGATGTACTGCGGCTCGGCCTTCAAGAACAAGGGCGTGCAGGCCATGCTGGACGGCGTGATCCAGCTGCTGCCGTCGCCGGTCGACGTGCCGGACGTGAAGGGCGTGGACGTTGACGACGACACCGTCGAGATGACCCGCAAGTCGGACGACAAGGCTCCGTTCTCGTCGCTGGCCTTCAAGATCATCACCGACCCGTTCGTCGGCGCGCTGACCTTCTTCCGCGTCTACTCGGGCACCCTGAACGGTGGCGACACCGTGCTGAACTCGGTGAAGGGCAAGAAGGAGCGCATCGGTCGCATCCTGCAGATGCACTCGAACAACCGCGAGGAAATCAAGGAAGTTCTGGCTGGTGACATCGCTGCTGCCGTGGGCCTGAAGGACACCACCACCGGTGACACCCTGTGCGCCGTGGACGCGCCGATCATCCTGGAGCGCATGACGTTCCCGGAGCCGGTGATCTCGATGGCCGTCGAGCCGAAGACCAAGTCGGACCAGGAAAAGATGGGTCTGGCCCTGGGCCGTCTGGCGCAGGAAGATCCGTCGTTCCGCGTCAAGACCGACGAAGAATCCGGCCAGACCATCATCTCGGGCATGGGCGAGCTGCACCTGGACATCATCGTCGATCGCCTGAAGCGCGAGTTCAACGTTGAAGCCAACGTCGGCGCGCCGCAGGTGGCCTACCGCGAAACCATCACCCTGGCTGACGTCAAGTCGGACTACAAGCACGCCAAGCAGTCCGGTGGTAAGGGTCAGTACGGTCACGTCGTGATCGAGCTGTCGCCGATCACCGCTGAAGACCGTGCCGATCCGAAGCTGGCTCCGGCCATCAAGGACGACTTCCTGTTCATCAACGACATCACCGGCGGCGTGATCCCGAAGGAATTCATTCCGTCGGTTGAAAAGGGCCTGCGCGAAACCATCACCAGCGGTCCGCTGGCTGGCTTCCCGGTCGTGGACGTGAAGGTGAAGCTGGTGTTCGGTTCGTACCACGACGTCGACTCCTCGGAAATGGCGTTCAAGCTGGCTTCGTCGATGGCCTTCAAGCAGGGCTTCGCCAAGGCCAAGCCGGTGCTGCTGGAGCCGATCATGAAGGTCGAGATCGTGACCCCGGAGGATTACCAGGGTGACGTGATGGGCGACGTCAGCCGTCGTCGCGGCGTGCTGCAGGGTTCCGACACCACCGGTGACGGTTCGGCCAGCATCATCAACGCGATGATCCCGCTGGGTGAAATGTTCGGCTACGCCACTGCGCTGCGTTCGCAGACCCAGGGCCGCGCCACCTTCACCATGGAATTCGATCACTACGAGCCGGCTCCGACCAACATCGCCGAAGCCGTCATGAAGAAGGGCTGAGCCTCGCTCAGCCTCTCTTGAAACCACTTACGAACAATCAAGGTATAGAACAATGGCAAAGGGTAAGTTCGAGCGCACCAAGCCGCACGTCAACGTCGGCACCATCGGTCACGTCGATCACGGCAAGACCACGCTGACCGCCGCACTGACCAAGATCGGTGCCGAGCGCTTCGGTGGCGAGTTCAAGGATTACTCCTCGATCGACGCCGCGCCGGAAGAAAAGGCTCGTGGTATCACGATCTCGACCGCGCACGTCGAATACGAATCCCCGATCCGTCACTACGCCCACGTTGACTGCCCGGGCCACGCTGACTACGTCAAGAACATGATCACCGGTGCCGCCCAGATGGACGGCGCGATCCTGGTGTGCTCGGCCGCTGACGGCCCGATGCCGCAGACCCGTGAGCACATCCTGCTGTCGCGCCAGGTCGGCGTGCCGTACATCGTCGTGTTCCTGAACAAGGCCGACATGGTCGACGACGCCGAGCTGCTCGAGCTGGTCGAGATGGAAGTGCGCGAACTGCTGAGCAAGTACGAGTTCCCGGGCGACGACACCCCGATCATCGCCGGTTCGGCCCGCCTGGCGCTGGAAGGCGACCAGAGCGACATCGGTGTGCCGGCCATCCTGAAGCTGGTCGACGCGCTGGACAGCTGGATTCCGGAGCCGGAGCGTGCGATCGACAAGCCGTTCCTGATGCCGGTGGAAGACGTGTTCTCGATCTCGGGCCGCGGCACCGTGGTGACCGGTCGTATCGAGCGCGGCGTGATCAAGGTTGGCGACGAAATCGAAATCGTCGGCATCCGTCCGGTGCAGAAGACCACCGTGACCGGCGTTGAAATGTTCCGCAAGCTGCTGGACCAGGGTCAGGCAGGCGACAACGCTGGCCTGCTGCTGCGCGGCACCAAGCGTGACGACGTCGAGCGTGGCCAGGTGCTGGCCAAGCCGGGCACGATCAAGCCGCACACCAAGTTCGAAGGCGAAGTGTACGTCCTGTCGAAGGACGAAGGCGGCCGCCACACCCCGTTCTTCAACGGCTACCGTCCGCAGTTCTACTTCCGCACCACCGACATCACCGGCGCAGCTGCGCTGCCGGAAGGCGTCGAAATGGTGATGCCGGGTGACAACGTCAAGATGGTCGTCACCCTGATCAACCCGGTGGCAATGGACGAAGGCCTGCGCTTCGCCATCCGCGAAGGCGGCCGTACCGTCGGCGCCGGCGTGGTCTCGAAGATCATCGAGTAATCTGGTAGTATCTGCGCCCCGATGTTGCCTGGGTAGGGCATCGGGGCGTATCAAATGGGAAAGCAGGCACAGGATGTGCCTTGTGTTCCCCGGACCAGGAAGGGTCAATGCCATTCAGGCGGCGTCAACAGGCGACTGTTGACAGCTGCCTTGCGTGCCATTATGCTTCTACGTCTGGGCAGGCCGGGAAACTGGTCTGCCTACGTTTTTGAGGTCCATGGAGTGACCTTGTCGGCCTGCAGGACTGCGGGCCGTCCGTATTCAGGAATTTCATGGGGCAAAGCAACCCAGAGGCTTTGTCTGTCGCTCTTTTAACGAAGGAACCTACCGCCATGGCGGACCAAAAGATCCGGATCCGGCTGAAAGCGTTCGATCATCGTCTGATCGACCGTTCGGCCAGCGAGATCGTTGAAACGGCAAAGCGGACCGGCGCGCAAGTGCGTGGCCCGATCCCGCTGCCGACCAAGATCGAGCGTTACACCGTTCTCGTCTCCCCGCACGTCGACAAGGACGCGCGTGACCAGTACGAGACCCGCACGCACAAGCGCGTGCTCGATATCGTTGACCCGAATGACAAGACCGTGGACGCGCTGATGAAGCTCGAACTGGCTGCCGGCGTCGACGTTCAGATCAAGCTGACCTGAGGACTACGACCATGACGAAGAAGTATTCGTTGGGCTTCGTGGGCCGCAAGGCCGGCATGAGCCGCGTGTTCACCGAAGATGGCCGTTCCATCCCGGTGACCCTGATCGAAGCAACCCCGAACCGCATCGCGCAGATCAAGACCGTCGAAACCGACGGCTACAGCGCCGTGCAGGTGACCGTCGGCGCGCGTCGCGCTGCCCTGGTCAACAAGCCGGAAGCCGGCCACTTCGCCAAGGCGAAGGTGGAAGCGGGTCGTGGCCTGTGGGAATTCCGCGTTGAAGACGCGCAGCTCGGCGATTTCGCCGTTGGCGGCGAAGTCAAGGCGGACATCTTCGAAGTCGGCCAGATCGTCGACGTCCAGGGTGTCACCAAGGGTAAGGGCTTCCAGGGCACCATCAAGCGCCACAACTTCCGTATGGGCGATGCAACCCACGGTAACTCGCTGTCGCATCGCGCGCCGGGTTCGCTGGGTCAGCGCCAGACCCCGGGTCGCGTTTTCCCGGGCAAGAAGATGTCGGGCCACATGGGCGCGGTGCAGCAGAGCACCCAGAACCTGGAAGTGGTCAAGGTCGACGTCGAGCGCGGTCTGATCGCCGTTCGCGGCGCCGTTCCGGGCGCGGCGGGTGGCGATGTGATCGTCCGTCCGGCGAGCAAGGCATAAGGAGAGATGACGATGGAACTCGTTATCACGGGTAGCAACAACAAGGTCTCGGTCTCCGACGCCGTGTTCGGTCGCGATTTCAGCGAAGATCTGGTCCACCAGGTCGTCGTTGCCTACCGCAACGCCGGTCGCGCCGGCACCAAGGCACAGAAGACTCGCTCCGAAGTGGCTGGTACCACCAAGAAGTCGAAGAAGCAGAAGGGCGGCGGCGCGCGTCATGGCGCACTGACGGCTCCGATCTTCGTCGGCGGCGGTGTCACCTTCGCGGCCAAGCCGCGCAGCTTCGAGCAGAAGGTCAATCGTAAGCAGTACCGTGCCGCCATGTGCGCGATCCTGTCCGAGCTGAACCGTCAGGGCCGTCTGACCATCGTGGAGTCCTTCGATGTCGAAGTGACCAACACGAAGGGTCTGATCGCCAAGCTGGCCGGCCTGGAAGTGGGCAAGCGCCCGCTGATCGTCACCGAAGAAGCGTCCGAGCACCTGTACCTGTCCGCCCGCAATCTGCCGTACGTGCAGGTGCGTGACGTCCAGGGTCTGGATCCGGTCTCGCTGGTGGGTGCCGACACGGTCGTCATCACCGCTGACGCGGTCAAGAAGGTCGAGGAGTGGCTGGCATGAACAGCAACGAAAAAATCTTCAGCGTGCTGCGTGCCCCGCGTGTCTCCGAAAAGACCGCGCGCCTGCAGGAACTCTCCAACCAGTATGTCTTCGAAGTTTCGAACGAAGCCACCAAGGCCGATGTAAAGGCCGCGGTTGAGCAGCTGTTCGACGTCAAGGTCGAAGCCGTCAACGTGGTCAACGTCAAGGGCAAGAACAAGTCCTTCCGTAACCGTGCTGGCCGCCGCGGCGATTGGCGCAAGGCGTACGTTCGCCTGGCCGACGGCCAGTCGATCGATGTAACGGCCAAGGCCTGAGGTACATCCCATGCCATTGATGAAATTCAAGCCCACTTCCCCCGGCCGCCGTTCGGCCGTGCGCGTGGTTACGCCCGACCTGCACAAGGGTGCTCCGCACGCCGCACTGGTCGAGTCGCAGAGCCGCTCGGGTGGCCGCAACCACCACGGCCGCATCACCGTGCGTCACGTCGGTGGTGGTGCCAAGCAGCACTACCGCATCATCGACTTCAAGCGCAACAAGCTGGGCATCCCGGCGCGCGTGGAACGCATCGAATACGATCCGAACCGCACCGCCCACATCGCCCTGCTGTGCTACGTCGATGGTGAGCGTCGCTACATCATCGCCCCGAAGGGCCTGAAGGCCGGTGATCAGGTGATCGCTGGTTCGGACGCCCCGATCAAGGCCGGCAACACCCTGCCGCTGCGCAACATCCCGGTCGGCACCACCATCCACTGCATCGAGCTGAAGCCGGGCAAGGGCGCTCAGATCGCTCGCGCCGCTGGTGCGGCCGTGCAGCTGGTGGCTCGCGAAGGCATCTACGCCACCCTGCGCCTGCGCTCGGGTGAAATGCGCAAGGTTCCGGTCGAGTGCTGCGCCACCATCGGCGAAGTCGGCAACGACGAGCACAGCCTGGAAAAGCTGGGCAAGGCCGGTGCCAAGCGTTGGCGCGGCGTCCGCCCGACCGTTCGTGGTGCTGCCATGAACCCGGTTGACCACCCGCACGGTGGTGGTGAGGCCAAGGCCGGCCAGGGTAACCCGCATCCGGTCACCCCGTGGGGTGTTCCGACCAAGGGTTACAAGACGCGCCATAACAAGCGCACTCAGCAGTTCATCGTCCGCGATCGTAGGGGCTAATCGACCATGGCACGTTCACTCAAGAAGGGCCCGTTCGTCGATCACCACCTCGTCAAGAAGGTGGAGGCCGCTGCGGGCAGCAAGAAGCCGATCAAGACCTGGTCGCGCCGTTCGATGATCCTGCCTGACATGGTAGGCATCACCATTGCCGTGCATAACGGCAAGAACCACATCCCGGTTCTCGTCAACGAGAACATGGTCGGCCACAAGCTCGGCGAATTTGCCATCACCCGGACCTTCAAGGGTCACGGTGGTGACAAGAAGTCGGGCAAGTAAGGAGAGATGACAATGGAAGCGAAAGCCATCCTGCGCACTGCGCGCATCTCCCCGCAGAAGGCTCGTCTGGTCGCTGACCAGGTGCGCGGTCTGCCGGCCGAACGTGCGGTCAACCTGCTGAAGTTCTCGGACAAGAAGGCTGCCCACCTGATCAAGAAGGTGGTGGAGTCGGCAATTGCCAACGCCGAGAACAACCAGGGCGCCGACGTCGACGAGCTGAAGGTTCAGACCATCATGGTTGATGAAGGTCCGACCCTGAAGCGTTTCATGGCGCGGGCGAAAGGCCGCGGTACCCGCATCCTCAAGCGCACCAGCCACATCACTGTGGTTGTGGGCGCCGCCAAGTAAGCGGATAAGGAAAAGACCATGGGTCATAAAGTTCATCCGATTGGTATCCGCCTCGGCATTTCCAAGGACTGGAACTCCAAGTGGTACGCCAACAAGGCCGAGTTCGCCGGTTACCTGGCAGCCGACCTGAAAGTGCGCGAAATGCTGCGCAAGAAGCTGGCCCAGGCCGGCATCAGCAAGATCCTGATCGAGCGTCCGGCCAAGACCGCTCGCGTGACGATCCACACCGCCCGTCCGGGCGTGGTGATCGGCAAGCGCGGTGAGGACATCGAGAAGCTGCGCAAGGAAGTGAGCGAGATGATGGGCGTCCCGGCGCACATCAACGTCACCGAAGTGCGCAAGCCGGAACTGGACGCGCAGCTCGTTGCCGAGTCGATCGCCCAGCAGCTGGAGCGTCGCATCATGTTCCGCCGTGCAATGAAGCGCTCGGTCGGCAACGCGATGCGCCTGGGTGCCCTGGGCATCAAGGTCAACGTTGGTGGCCGCCTCAACGGTGCTGAAATCGCCCGTTCGGAGTGGTACCGCGAAGGCCGCGTGCCGCTGCACACCCTGCGTGCCGACATCGACTATGGCTTCGCTGAAGCCAAGACGACCTACGGCATCATCGGCATCAAGGTCTGGATCTACAAGGGCGAGGTCTTCGATTTCTCCCAGGTTGGCCAGGAAAAGCAGGACGACACCCCGTCGCGCAACGATCGTCACGATCGCGGCGACCGTGGTGACCGTCAGCGCCCGGCCCGTGAAGCGAGGTAACGACAATGTTGCAACCCAAGCGAACCAAGTACCGCAAGGTACACAAGGGCCGTAACGATGGCCTGAGCTGGAGCGCCAACGCTGTCAGCTTCGGCGAATACGGCCTGAAGGCAACCGCACACGGTCAGCTGACCGCGCGTCAGATCGAAGCGGCCCGCCGCTCGATCAGCCGCTACGTCAAGCGCGGCGGCAAGATGTGGATCCGCGTGTTCCCCGACAAGCCCATCACCAAGAAGCCCATCGAAGTTCGAATGGGTTCGGGTAAGGGTAACGTGGAATACTGGGTGGCCCAGATCCAGCCCGGCCGCATGATCTATGAAATCGAGGGTGTTTCCGAGGAAGTGGCTCGCGAGGCGTTCCGCCTGGCCGCCGCCAAGCTCTCGGTCACCACCACTTTCGTGACCCGTACGGTGCGCTGATGGATATCAAAACTCTCCGTGAAAAGTCGGCTGACGAACTCAAGGCCCACCTGATCGACCTGCGTAAGGAACAGTTCTCTGTCCGTATGCAGCAGGTCACCGGCCAGCTGCCGAAGACCCACGACATTCGCCGGGTCCGTCGCGAGATTGCTCGCGTCAAGACCCTGCTCGGCAGCACGAAGTAAGGATGGCCGCTATGAGCGACAATACTGAAAAGAAGACGCTGCGCACGGTCGAAGGCCGTGTCGTCAGCAACAAGATGGACAAGACGGTTACCGTCCTGGTTGAGCGTCAGGTCAAGCACGCGCTGTACGGCAAGTACATCAAGCGCTCGACCAAGCTGCACGCCCACGATGCCGACAACGCCTGCAAGGAAGGCGATGTCGTCCGCGTGACCGAGATTGCTCCGATGTCCAAGACCAAGAACTGGCGCGTGGTGGAAGTCATCACGCGTGCGGCTGAATAAGGAGTCTGAATCATGATCCAGATGCAGAGCTACCTTGACGTCGCGGACAATTCGGGTGCCAAGCAGGTGATGTGCTTCAAGGTGCTGGGTGGTTCCAAGCGCCGTTACGCCGGCATCGGCGACATCATCAAGGTCACCGTGAAGGATGCGATTCCGCGCGGCAAGGTCAAGAAGGGTGAAGTGTATGACGCCGTCGTGGTGCGTACCCGCAAGGGTGTGCGTCGCGCCGACGGTTCGCTGATCCGCTTCGACGGCAACGCTGCCGTCCTGCTGAACAACAAGCAGGAGCCGATCGGTACCCGTATCTTCGGGCCGGTGACCCGTGAACTTCGTTCGGAGAAGTTCATGAAGATCGTCTCGCTCGCTCCCGAAGTGCTGTGAGCGACAGGAGATAATCATGGCTAACCGTATCAAGAAGGGCGACCAGGTTGTCGTCAACGCTGGCAAGGACAAGGGCAAGCAGGGCGAAGTCGTCCGCGTCGACGGCGACCGTGTGGTCGTCGCCAACGTGAACATCGTCAAGCGCCACACCAAGCCGAACCCGCAGGCAGGTGTTGCCGGCGGCGTGGTCGAGCGCGAAGCTTCGATCCATATCTCCAACGTGAACGTGCTGAACCCGGCTTCGGGCAAGGGCGAACGCGTTGGCTTCAAGGTGCTGGAGGATGGACGCAAACTGCGTGTGTTCCGCTCCAGCGGTGAGGCGCTCGACGCCTGAGGAATGTGAAGATGACTTCCCGTCTCGAAAAGATCTACAAGGAAGAAGTGGTGCCGGCGCTGATGAAGCAGTTCGGCTACACCAATCCGATGGAAGTACCGAAGCTCGTCAAGGTCACCCTGAACATGGGTGTCGGCGAGGCTGCCACCAACAAGAAGATCCTGGAAAACGCCGTCGCGGACATGACCAAGATTTCCGGCCAGAAGCCGGTTGTCACCAAGTCGCGTATCTCGGTTGCGTCGTTCAAGATCCGTGATGGTTGGCCGATCGGCTGCAAGACCACGCTGCGTCGCCACAAGATGTACGAGTTCCTGGACCGCCTGATCAACATCTCGCTGCCGCGCGTGCGCGACTTCCGTGGTGTTTCCGGTCGTTCCTTCGACGGCCGCGGCAACTTCAACATGGGTGTGAAGGAACAGATCATCTTCCCGGAAATCGACTTCGACGCCGTCGACGCGATCCGCGGTATGGATATCGCCATCACCACCACTGCGAAGACCGACGCGGAAGCGAAGGCGCTGCTGGCAGCGTTCAAGTTCCCGTTCCGTAACTGATCTGTCGAGGAAACCGAAATGGCAAAGACCTCCATGGTCAACCGCGACATCAAGCGGGAAAAGCTGGCCAAGAAGTACGCTGAGAAGCGTGCGGCTCTGAAGAAGATCGTGTCCTCCGTGGACGCGACCTACGAAGAGAAGATCGACGCCGCAACCAAGCTGGCCAAGCTGCCGCGCGATTCGTCGCCGAGCCGTCAGCGCAACCGTTGCGAGCTGTCGGGTCGTCCGCGTGGCGTGTACAGCAAGTTCGGCCTCGGCCGCAACAAGCTGCGCGAAGCCACCATGCGTGGCGACGTCCCGGGCCTGCGCAAGGCCAGCTGGTAATCCCAGCCGGCCCTGCGATCAGCAGCCCCTGCGGGGGCCGCTGAACCGGGGAGGGGAGGCGTTCAGCTTCCTTTCTGCGAAAAAACCCGAAGAGCCCGACGCAAGTCGGGCTCTTTTGGCGTATACTCCCGCGTCTTGCCCTGTGCAGACGGGGTTGTAGGAGTGGGCCCCGGCCCGCTGCATCAAGGGACCTGGCCCGTTTCCAGGAGACAACAGATTTTCGCGAAAGCGGATATCGGTGCACTCAAAGGTACTCATATGAGCATGACTGATCCCATCGCCGACCTGCTGGTCCGCATCAAGAATGCGGCCGCAGTTGGCAAGCAGACGGTGAAAGCCCCGTCGTCCAAGATCAAGGTTGCGATCGCCCAGGTCCTGAAGGACGAGGGTTACATCACCGACCTGCGCGTGACCCAGCTGGAAAACAACAAGTCCGAGCTGGAAATCGTGCTGAAGTATTTCGAAGGCAAGCCGGTCATCGCGACCCTGAAGCGCTTCTCGCGTTCGGGCCTGCGCCAGTACCGCGGCAAGAGCGAGCTGCCGAAGGTCATGAACGGCCTGGGTATCTCCATCATTTCCACCTCCAAGGGCATCATGACTGATGCGCAGGCGCGCCAGCTGGGCGTCGGCGGCGAAGTCCTGTGCTTCGTGGCCTAAGGCGAAAGGAGTAGAACTATGTCCCGCGTAGCCAAGAAGCCGATCACCCTGGGTAAGGTTGAACTGAACGTCCAGTCGGACAGCGTCACCGCCAAGGGCCCGAAGGGCACCCTGTCGCTGGCCAAGCCGGCCGGCATTGCCATCAACGTCGACAATGGCGTTGCCACCCTGAGCACCGAGAACGCCGAGCTGGTCGCACTGACCGGCACCGTGCGTGCGATCCTGTCCAACATGGTCAAGGGCGTGTCCGAAGGCTTCGAGCGCAAGCTGGAGCTGGTTGGCGTGGGTTACCGCGCTGCCATGCAGGGCAAGGACCTGAGCCTGTCGCTGGGCTTCTCGCACCCGGTCGTGTTCGTGGCGCCGGAAGGCATCACCATCACCACCCCGACCCAGACCGAGATCCTGGTCCAGGGCGCTGACAAGCAGGTCGTCGGTGAAGTCGCCGCCAAGATCCGTGCGTTCCGCAAGCCGGAGCCGTACAAGGGCAAGGGCGTGAAGTACTCCGACGAAGTCATCATCCGTAAGGAAGCCAAGAAGGCGTAAGTGCGATTCCCTCGCAAGAGCCCGCACATCCATGTGCGGACTCCTCAGGGAGAAGCCCATCCTTCAGCTTTCAAGGAATAATCAAAATGAACAAGAACATCGCCCGCCTGCGTCGCGCCAAGTCGACCCGCGCCCACATCCGTGAGCTCGGCGTCGCCCGCCTGTCGGTGCTGCGCACCGGCCAGCACCTGTACGCCCAGGTCTTCACCGCTGACGGTTCGAAGGTGCTGGCTGCCGCCAACACCACCCAGACCGACGTCAAGGAAGGCCTGAAGAACGGCAAGAACGCCGATGCCGCTGCCAAGGTTGGCCGCATCGTCGCCGAGCGCGCCAAGGCCGCCGGCGTCGAGAAGGTTGCCTTCGATCGTTCGGGCTACCGCTACCACGGCCGCATCAAGGCCCTGGCAGAAGCGGCCCGCGAAGCCGGCCTGCAGTTCTAAGGGACAAGGGCAGGGGGCCGATGGCCTCCTGCCTGCCTGCTCGCCAGCCTGAGCGAGGCTGGACGGCGCCGCTCTTCTGCAGTGGCCCACCGGAACAACGCGTCACTCCACAACCATAAGCGGCCTCGAGCCGTACATACCCAAACAACCAAGGAATCAACATGGCAGAAGAGCGTCAGCAGCGGGGTCGCGATCGCGACCGTAACCGCGAAGAGAAGATCGACGACGGCATGATCGAAAAGCTGGTCGCGGTCAACCGCGTCAGCAAGACCGTCAAGGGTGGCCGCCAGTTCACCTTCACCGCCCTGACCGTTGTCGGCGACGGCGAAGGCAAGGTCGGTTTCGGTTATGGCAAGGCCCGCGAAGTGCCGGTCGCCATCCAGAAGTCGATGGAACAGGCCCGCAAGAACCTGGTCAGCGTTGACCTGAACAACGGCACCCTGTGGCACACCATCAAGGATGGTCACGGCGCAGCCCGCGTGTTCATGCAGCCGGCTTCGGAAGGTACCGGCGTGATCGCCGGCGGTGCCATGCGCGCCGTGCTGGAAGCCGTTGGCGTGAAGAACGTGCTGGCCAAGGCCACCGGTTCGCGCAACCCGATCAACCTGGTGCGTGCCACCGTGAAGGGCCTGTCTGCTGCGCAGTCGCCGGCTCGCATCGCGGCCAAGCGCGGCAAGAAGGTGGAGGAACTCAACCATGGCTAATGAGTCCAACAAGACTGTGAAGGTCCGCCTGGTGCGTGGCCTGCGTGGTACCCAGTCGCGTCACCGCCTGTCGGTGCGTGCCCTGGGCCTGAACAAGCTCAACGATGTGCGTGAACTGAAGGACAGCCCGCAGGTACGCGGCCTGATCAACAAGGTTCAGTACCTCGTCCAGGTTGAGGAGTAATCGACCATGACTCTGCGTCTCAATGAACTGAGCCCGGCACCGGGCGCCCGCACCGAGCGCACCCGCGTCGGCCGCGGTATCGGCTCGGGCCTGGGCAAGACTGCCGGCCGCGGCCACAAGGGTTCGTTCGCCCGTAAGGGTGGCGGCAAGATCAAGGCTGGCTTCGAAGGCGGCCAGACCCCCATGCAGCGTCGTCTGCCGAAGATCGGCTTCCGTTCGCCGATCGCCAAGGACACCGCTGAAGTGCTGCTGTACGCGCTGGACAAGCTGCCGGCCGGTGAGATCGATTTCGCCGCCCTGCGTGCTGCCAAGCTGGTCCCGAGCACCGCAAAGAAGGCCAAGGTCGTCGTCAAGGGCGAAGTGACCAAGGCGTTCACCCTGAAGGGTATTGCTGCCACGGCGGGTGCCAAGGCTGCAATCGAAGCTGCCGGCGGCAGCGTAACGGAGTAAGAAAATCATGGCGCAAGCTGGCATCGGTAACCTCGCGGGCGGAATGGGCAAGTTCACTGAACTTCGCCAACGTTTGCTGTTCGTCGTCGGGGCTTTGATCGTCTATCGCATCGGCTGCTACGTGCCGGTGCCGGGCGTCAATCCCGATGCCATGCTTGCCATGATGCAACAGCAGGGCGGCGGCATCGTGGACATGTTCAACATGTTCTCGGGCGGCGCCCTGCACCGTTTCAGCATCTTCGCGCTGAACGTGATGCCGTACATCTCGGCATCGATCGTGATGCAGCTGGCCGTGCACATCTTCCCCGCCCTGAAGGCGATGCAGAAGGAAGGTGAGTCCGGCCGCCGCAAGATCACCCAGTATTCGCGCATCGGCGCCGTGCTGCTGGCAGTGGTGCAGGGCGGCTCGATCGCGCTGGCCCTGCAGGGCCAGGTCTCGCCGTCGGGCGCTCCGGTCGTGTATGCGCCGGGCATGGGCTTCGTGCTCACTGCCGTGGTCGCACTGACCGCCGGCACCATGTTCCTGATGTGGGTCGGTGAGCAGGTCACCGAGCGCGGCATCGGCAACGGCGTGTCGCTGATCATCTTCGCCGGTATCGTGGCGGGCCTGCCGGGTGCGGTCATCCACACCTTCGATGCCTACCGCGACGGCAACATCCAGTTCATCCAGCTGCTGCTGATCGCCATCGTCGTGCTCGCCTTCACCTTCTTCGTGGTGTTCGTCGAGCGTGGCCAGCGCCGGATCACGGTCAATTACGCGCGCCGCCAGGGTGGTCGCAACGCGTACATGAACCAGACCTCGTTCCTGCCGCTGAAGCTCAACATGGCCGGCGTCATCCCGGCGATCTTCGCCTCGAGCCTGCTGGCCTTCCCGGCCACCCTGGCCATGTGGTCCGGCCAGGCCGCCAACCAGAGCAGCTTCGGCCAGGTCCTGCAGAAGGTCGCCAACGCCCTGGGCCCGGGCGAGCCGCTGCACATGATCGTGTTCGCTGCGCTGATCACCGGTTTCGCGTTCTTCTATACCGCGCTGGTGTTCAACTCGCAGGAAACCGCCGACAACCTGAAGAAGTCCGGTGCGCTGATTCCGGGCATCCGTCCGGGCAAGGCGACCGCCGACTACATCGACGGCGTGCTGACCCGCCTGACCGCGGCCGGCTCGGCGTACCTGGTGATCGTCTGCCTGCTGCCGGAACTGATGCGCACGCAGCTGAACGCCTCGTTCTACTTCGGTGGTACTTCGCTGCTGATCGTGGTGGTGGTGGTGATGGACTTCATCGCCCAAGTGCAGGCGCACCTGATGTCC
Organism: Stenotrophomonas sp. CASM110; assembly: GCF_049384345.1. Classification (NCBI taxonomy): domain Bacteria; kingdom Pseudomonadati; phylum Pseudomonadota; class Gammaproteobacteria; order Lysobacterales; family Lysobacteraceae; genus Stenotrophomonas; species Stenotrophomonas sp. CASM110. The sequence continues at coordinate 8,526 of NZ_JBMRGI010000018.1, read as the reverse complement.
CACCAGTACGAGAGCCTGCTGAAGAAGGCCAACCTGAAGGGTGGCAACCGCGGCGGTTTTGCCCGCGGCTGATAGGCCTGTTATACTTTCGTCTTCCTGACGTGATGGTCCCTCCGCTTCGCGGACTCCGGCCACACAAACGAAGGGCGGCCCCCGCAGCGGTTCCGGGTGGGGGTGTGATGAGGTGGTCCCGCGCTGGAGTAGCGCGGGCGGCCCCGGGGGAAACCCCAGGTCCAACCCCATCCGGCGCCGGAGCCTGGGCACACTCCCCAGGCCGGGTTCATGAAACCAATGGTTTCACGGGCTTCCATGTAAACCGGAACCTTGTTAGTATCGCTAGTTCACTTTTTTGATCCATCCTGCCGGATTGGCGTGCCCGAGGCGCGCTGTCGGCCATCACTCAGCTGGAGAACCGCGTCATGGCGCGTATTGCAGGCGTCAACCTGCCAGCCCAGAAGCATGTCTGGGTCGGGTTGCAAAGCATTTACGGCATCGGCCGTACCCGTTCGAAGAAGGTCTGCGAAGTCGCAGGCGTTGCTTCGACCACCAAGATCCGCGATCTGTCGGAGCCGGAAATCGAGCGCCTGCGCGCCGAAGTCGGCAAGTACATCGTGGAAGGCGATCTGCGCCGTGAAATCGGTATCGCGATCAAGCGCCTGATGGACCTGGGCTGCTACCGCGGCCTGCGTCACCGTCGTGGCCTCCCGCTGCGTGGCCAGCGCACCCGTACCAACGCCCGCACCCGCAAGGGTCCGCGCAAGGCGATCAAGAAGTAAGGGACTGAGAAATGGCTAAGCCCGCTGCTAAGACCAAGAAGAAGATCAAGCGCGTCGTCACCGACGGCGTTGCCCACGTCCATGCTTCGTTCAACAACACCATCGTCACCATCACCGACCGCCAGGGCAATGCTCTGTCGTGGGCGACCTCCGGTGGCGCTGGCTTCCGCGGTTCGCGCAAGTCGACCCCGTTCGCTGCCCAGGTGGCTGCTGAAAAGGCCGGTCGTGCTGCGCTGGACTACGGCGTGAAGTCGCTGGAAGTCCGCATCAAGGGCCCGGGTCCGGGCCGTGAGTCGGCCGTGCGTTCGTTGAACAACGTCGGCTACAAGATCACCAACATCATCGACGTGACGCCTATCCCGCACAACGGGTGCCGTCCGCCGAAGAAGCGTCGCGTCTAAAGGGAGCGATAAGAAATGGCTCGTTATATCGGTCCTACCTGTAAGCTCGCCCGCCGCGAAGGCGCCGACCTGTCCCTGAAGAGCCCGGCGCGTGCGCTGGACTCGAAGTGCAAGCTGGAGCAGAAGCCCGGCCAGCACGGCGCCACTGCCCGCAAGGGCAAGCTGTCCGACTACGCCACCCAGCTGCGTGAAAAGCAGAAGGTCAAGCGTATCTACGGCCTGCTGGAGCGTCAGTTCCGCAACTACTACAAGAAGGCCTCGACCAAGAAGGGCAACACCGGCGAGAACCTGCTGCAGCTGCTGGAAACCCGCCTGGACAACGTCGTCTACCGCATGGGCTTCGCCGTGACCCGTCCGGCTGCCCGTCAGCTGGTGTCGCACCGCGGCGTCACCGTGAATGGCAAGTCGGTCAACCTGGCTTCGTACCAGGTCAAGGCTGGCGACGCCATCGCCCTGTCTGAAAAGGCTGCCAAGCAGCTGCGCGTCCAGGAAGCCCTGACCGTCGCCGCCCAGCATGACCTGAGCCCGTCGTGGGTTGAAGTGGATTCCGGCAAGTTCACCGGCATCTTCAAGGCTGTTCCGGATCGTTCGGATCTGCCTGCGGACATCAACGAAGCGCTGATCGTCGAGCTGTATTCGAAGTAATTCACATTGGAGAGCCCCCGGCGACGGCCGGGGGTTCACTAGGAGAACCCGCAACATGACGGTTACCGCCAACCAGGTTCTGCGTCCTCGCGGTCCGCAGATCGAACGCCTTACCGACACCCGTGCAAAGGTCGTTATCGAACCTTTGGAGCGGGGTTACGGGCATACGCTGGGTAATGCCCTGCGTCGCGTGCTGCTGTCGTCCATCCCGGGCTTCGCCATCACGGAAGTCGAAATCGACGGCGTGTTGCATGAGTACACCACGGTCGAAGGTCTGCAGGAGGACGTGCTCGAAGTCCTGCTGAACCTGAAGGACGTGGCCATCCGTATGCACTCCGGCGACAGCGCCACCCTGTCCCTGTCCAAGCAGGGCCCGGGCGTTGTCACCGCTGCCGACATCAAGGTCGACCACAATGTGGAGATCCTGAACGGCGACCATGTGATCTGCCACCTGACCAAGGATACGGCGATCAACATGCGTCTGAAGATCGAACGTGGTTTCGGCTACCAGCCGGCTGCCGCGCGTCGTCGTCCGGACGAAGAAACCCGTGCCATCGGCCGCCTGGTCCTGGATGCCTCGTTCTCGCCGGTCCGCCGTGTCGCCTACGCCGTGGAAGCGGCGCGTGTCGAACAGCGTACCGACCTGGACAAGCTGGTCATCGATATCGAGACCAACGGCACCATCGATGCCGAGGAAGCCGTGCGCACCGCCGCCGACATCCTCAGCGACCAGCTGTCGGTGTTCGGTGACTTCACCCACCGCGACCGCGGTGCGGCCAAGCCGGCCAACAACGGCGTGGATCCGGTGCTGCTGCGCCCGATCGACGATCTGGAGCTGACCGTGCGTTCGGCCAACTGCCTGAAGGCTGAAAGCATCTACTACATCGGCGATCTGATCCAGAAGACCGAAGTGGAGCTGCTGAAGACCCCGAACCTGGGCAAGAAGTCGCTCACCGAGATCAAGGAAGTGCTGGCTCAGCGCGGCCTGTCCCTCGGCATGAAGCTGGAGAACTGGCCGCCGGCCGGCGTCGCCAGCCACGGCATGCTGGGCTGATATCGGTAATGCCTGGAGGCTCCACCGCTTGCGGTGGAGCCTTCAACGCAACACACCATGCCACGACGAACCGCAGGTTCGCGGGCAGGTCGTCCAGGACGGGCGGCCAGGACCAACCGCAGTCCGCGCAGTAACGCCAGGATGGCGACAACGATCCACACAGCCGCATCATTAACCAAGGAATATCACCATGCGTCACCAGAAGTCTGGCCGTAAGTTCAGCCGCACCAGCGCGCACCGCGAAGCGATGTTCAAGAACATGGCCGCCTCGCTGTTCAAGCACGAGCTGATCAAGACCACCCTGCCGAAGGCCAAGGAACTGCGCCGCGTTGCCGAGCCGCTGATCACTCTGGCCAAGGTCGACTCGGTCGCCAACCGCCGTCTGGCCTTCGCCCGCCTGCGCGACAACGAAGCCGTGGGCAACCTGTTCACCATCCTGGGCCCGCGCTACGCGAACCGTCCGGGCGGCTACCTGCGCCTGCTGAAGTGCGGTTTCCGCGCCGGCGACAACGCACCGATGGCCTACGTCGAGCTGGTTGACCGTCCGGTCGTGGCCGAGGAAGTGGCCGAGTAATCGGACCGCTCCAACGCGACACAGCGAAAGCCCGGCTCCTGCCGGGCTTTTGCGTTTCCAGGGGTCGGATCCCTTTCCGCAGGAAAGGGCTCTGACCCCGAGCAGGCAGCACCGCAGGTCAGATCCCTTTGCATTCGCAAAGGGATCCGACCCGCACCGTTCCGACAGGCGTCACCTGTGGCGGTTCGAATGGGGCGCGCTCTCGGTTACGCTTGGCGCCTTGATCCATTCGAGCGTTGACGATGAATCCACTGCGCTGGCCCTTCCGCGCCCAGTTCTTCCTGGGCTTCCTGATCTGCGCGGGCCTGCTCGGCTACGCGATCTTCCTGCAGCTGAAGATGGGCCTGGAGCCGTGCCCGCTGTGCATCTTCCAGCGCCTGGCTTTTGCCGCGCTGGGCCTGTTGTTCCTGATCGGTGCGCTGCACGGGCCGTCCAACCGTCCCGGCCGCGCCACCTACGGCGTGCTCGCCTTCATCGCGGCGGCCGTCGGCGTGGGCATCGCTGCGCGCCACGTCTACGTGCAGATGCTGCCGCCGGAGATGGGCGCGACCTGTGGCCCGCCGCTGAGCTTCCTGCGCGAGACCATGGGGCCGCTGGAAGTGTTCCGCACGGTGCTGACCGGTACCGGCAACTGCGGCAACATCGACTGGACGTTCCTGGGCCTGACCATGCCGATGTGGTCGGGCGTGTGGTTCGTGCTGCTGGCGCTGTGGGCACTGGTGGTGTCGCTGCGCAAGGTCAAGCGCTGAAGCAGGATGGGGTCGGATCCCTTTGCATCGCAAAGGGCTCTGATCCCATTTCCGGTGCGGGGTCAGAGCCCTTTCCTGCGGAAAGGGATCCGACCCCTGTCTCCTCAGAAGTCCTGCTGCAGGCTCAGGTAGGCGCCGCGGCGCGGTCCCCATTGCGGGGCGAACACGCCGACACCGCCGCCATCGCGCAGCTGGTAGCTGCGATCCAATGCGTTGATCACGGCCAGCTGCACGTGCAGCGGATGGCCGCTGTCGGCATTGAAATCATGCCCGGCGCTGAGGTTCACCTGCAGGTAGGACGGCAGCTCGCCGCCGTTGGGCACGCCCTCGATATCCGAACGCAGGCCGCTGCCGAACACGTAGTTGGCACCGACCCGGTTGTGCCCGGCGAAGGCGTAGCTGAAGCCCCCCGACGACGTCAGCTTCTGGTCGTGGTCCAGGTGGATCCAGTGGTCGGCCACATAGGCCAGCGCGTCCGGATCGAGGTTGTACTGGCTGGTGATGACCTGGGTGCCGATGGCCTTGTTGTACGCCGCGTTGAAGTAGGCGCTGAACGGACCGCTGCTGTAGTCGGCACTGAACTCCAGCCCACGGATATGGCCGCGGCGGTAGTTGAACGTCGAGTAGATGTAGGCGGCGCCGAACTGGCCTTCGTCCTGCAGGCGCGCGACGCGGCGGTCGTACGCGTCCAGGCCCAGGGTCAGGTGTTCACCCAGCTGCTGCGAGACGCCGATGTCGTAGTAGTCGCTGCGTTCGGCCAGCGGAATGTTGTTGCCGCCGCCCGGCTGCTGGTTGGTGGTGCCGTCGTACAGGGCGATATCGCTGCTGGCGATCAACTCACTGGCCGGTGGCGTGAAGTAACGCGAATAGCCGGCATGCACGGTGGTGCTGTCGCTGGCATTCCAGACCGCGCCCAGGCGGGGGCTGAGCTGGCCCTCGGTGCGGCCGAAGGCCTTGTAGCGATCACCACGCAGGCCGTAGTTCACTGTCCAGTCGTCGCCGATCTTCCACTCATCCTGCACGTACACCGCCAGCGTACTGGCGTGGAAGGCGCTGCGGTCTGGAATCAGCAGTGGCGTGGTGCTGGATTGCTGGCCGGCGCCATCGACCGGGAACACCCAGCTGTTGTTGCTGGCGCGCGCATTCTCGTAGTTGCCGTACAGGCCGTAGCGCAGCGTGTGGTCGTTGCCCAGCGGGGTGGAGAGGTCGGCCTGCAGCGTGTTGGCGCGGTTGCTGCGCTGGACCTGGGAGGCGACGCCACTGAATACCAGATCGCCGATGACATCCGGGTTGAACGCCACGTCGCTGTAGCGCTGCCCGGCGGACAGCTGGTAGGCGGTGCCGCCCAGCGTGCCCTGCAGCACCAGCATGCCGAAGCGGGTGGTCTCGCGCTGGGTTTCATCCAGCTGGCTGGAGTCGAAGGTGGTCGTGTCCAGGTAACCGAACTGCGGGGTCTGCCCGGGATTGACCGGGATCTGGAAGCGATTGTTGGCGAAGCCGGCGAACACGCTCAGGCGGGTGTTCTCGTTGACCAGGTAGGTCAGGTCGGCGAAGGCTTTGCCCTGGTGCGTGTCGTCGTGCAGCGGCTTGCGCGAGCGGGTCGGGTTCTCCAGGCCGACCTCGTTCTGGTCGTAGTTGCCGGTCAGGAACCAGCTCCAGCGTCCTTGATTGCCCCACCACGAGGCATTCGGATTGATCTTGCCGAACGAGCCTGCGGTCAGACCGGCGCTGCCGCCATTGCCGAGCTCGGCGCCGCTGCGGGTGGTGATGTCGACCACCGCAGCGGTGCGCTCGCCGAACTGCGCCGGCAGCGCCCCGTCCATCAGGCGGATGCTCTTGATGGTGCGGGCATCCAGGGTCTGGCCGAAGCCGGAGATCGATTCGGGCAGCAGTACGCCGTTGATGCGGTACTGCAGGTTCGCGTGGTCGCCGCGCACGTGCACGCCACCGTAGGAATCCTGGACCACGCCCGGAGCCTGCAGCAGCACCTGGCTGAGCGGCGCGGAGGCACCCAGCGGCTGCTTCTGGATGTCCTCGGCGGTGATCTGGTACTGGCTGCTGCCGATGTCCGGCGACAGCGCATTGCGGGCCTGGTCGAGCTGGGCGCTGACAGTGACCGTGTCGAGGTCCTTCACGGGATCGGCGGCATCGGCGGCCATAGCGAGGGTGGGCTGACTGGCCAGGGTCAGGGCGAAGGTAATGCCGGTAGCGAGCAGGGAGGGCTTCATGGCAGATAGGCTGTGGAAGGGGCCGACGGGGATGGAGTGTTACTTCGTAACAGTACGTGGCGAATCATGCGCCTGTCCGGGCGGCCGTGGCCATGCGGTTTCTGGCCGATCGCGATGCCCTTTCCCCGGCGTTCAGTCATGTGCAGGGCGTGCCCAGCCCTTTGCGCCAGCGGCTGGCTCTGCGACCATGACCGCCCCCCTCCCCGGAAGTCTGCAATGAGCCTGTCCGCCGTTCCGCCCGTCCTCGATCCTGCCGCGACCGCCGCTGGCGCTGCCTGGTCGCCGGAGAGCTGGCGCGGCAAGACCGCGCTGCAGATGCCGACCTACCCGGACCCGGTGGCGCTGGACGCTGCACTGCATGAGCTGAAGCGCCTGCCGCCGCTGGTCACCTCGTGGGAAATCCTGGCGCTGAAGCAGCAGTTGGCCGAGGCCCAGGAAGGCAAGCGCTTCCTGCTGCAGGGCGGCGACTGCGCCGAGAACTTCAGCGACTGCGAATCGGGCACGATTTCCAACCGGTTGAAAGTGCTGCTGCAGATGAGCCTGGTGCTGGTGCATGGCCTTCGCCAGCCGGTGATCCGCGTCGGGCGCTTTGCCGGCCAGTACGCCAAGCCGCGTTCGGCCGATACCGAGACCCGCGACGGCGTGACCCTGCCCAGCTACCGCGGCGATGTGATCAATGCGCCGGCGTTCACCGAGGCGGCGCGCCTGCCGGATCCGAAGCGGATGCTGCAGGCGCATGCGCATTCGGCGATGACCATGAACTTCGTGCGTGCGCTGATCGATGGCGGCTTCGCCGACCTGCATCATCCGGAGTACTGGAACCTGGAGTGGGTGCGGCATTCGCCGCTGGCCGCCGAGTACCAGAAGATGGTGGCGTCGATCGGTGATGCGGTGCACTTCATGGAAACCCTGGCCGGGGCCCGCGTGCACAACCTCAACCGCATCGACTTCTACACCTCGCATGAAGCGCTGCTGCTGCCCTACGAGCAGGCGCTGACCCGGCAGGTGCCGCGCCAGCAGGGCTGGTTGAACCTGAGCACGCATTACCCGTGGATCGGCATGCGCACCGCCGCGCTTGACGGCGCGCACGTGGAATACCTGCGTGGCGTGCGCAATCCGATTGCGATCAAGGTCGGCCCGTCGGTGACGCCGGACCAGCTGCTGCGCCTGATCGATGTGCTCAACCCGCATGACGAGCCAGGGCGACTGAGCTTCATCCACCGCATGGGGGCAGCGCAGATTGCCGAGAAGCTGCCGCCGCTGCTGGATGCGGTCAAGCGCGATGGCCGTCGCGTGCTGTGGGTGTGTGACGCGATGCATGGCAACACCGAAAGCACCGCCAATGGCTTCAAGACGCGCCGCTTCGACAACGTGCGTGGCGAAGTGGAGATGTCGTTCGATTTGCATGCGGCCGCAGGCACGCGACTGGGCGGTGTGCACCTGGAACTGACCGGCGAAGACGTGACCGAATGCACCGGTGGCGCGCGCGAACTGACCGAGCGCGACCTGGAACGCGCGTATCGTTCGACGGTGGACCCGCGTTTGAACTACGAGCAGTCGCTGGAGATCGCGATGGCGATCGTGCGCAAGCAGGAGCAGGTGCGGTAAGGGCGTTGCGGCAGGGCTTGCAGCCCTGCACCTGCTGACGCAACGGCAACGGCAACGGCAACGGCCCAAGCAACGGCAACAGCATGCATTCCGTGGGATGGCGGGGCGATGTGGGCAGGCAGGACACGCCGTTAACCCCCCTCCGGGGTCCGGCCCAGCCGCTGGCGGCTGGGCGTTCGGGCGCTTGCGAAGCAGTGCTTCGCAAGCAAAGCGCCCTCACCCATGGGGGCTCGATGGCGCCATCCATGGCGCCAACGGTCCTGCCTGCCCACATCGCCCCACCTTTGACAGATTCCGGCAGCTGTTGGTGGGTGTCGACCTTGGTCGACACATCTGTCAGATATCGAATGAGTCATCCACGCATGGCGTGGATCTTATCTCTTGCCGATCTGGCACCTTGGGTGCCGAGAGCCCGGCGTGGGCGACCGTGTGGATCCAGGTCTTGCGACCGAGAAGTAGCTTGGGTCCCCACGCCGGATTCTCCCTGAACC
>NZ_JBMRGI010000017.1:0-100046 GCF_049384345.1 Stenotrophomonas sp. CASM110 | reverse complement strand
GTTGCAGGGGTGTCCGCGGCATGGATGCCGCGGCCAAGCCCCCAGGGATGGGTTTACGGCGTCCCCTGCAACCGGACCCACCCCGCCAACCCACGGATAGCCCGCTTCTGCTGTTGACGTTGCCTCTGCAGGTGCAGGGCTGCAAGCCCTGCAAACCCAAACCCCTCAGTGAGCAGCAGGCCGCGACGGTGGCAGCCACGCTGCGACGATACCGAGCAGCGGCAGGAACGCGGTCAGCTGATAGACGAATTCAATGCTGGTCCTGTCTGCCAGCATGCCCAGCACGGCCGCGCCAAGCCCGCCCATGCCGAATGCAAAGCCGAAGAACAGGCCGGACACCATGCCGATGCGGTGCGGCATCATCTCCTGCGCGTACACCACGATGGCCGAGAACGCCGAGGAGAGCACGAAGCCGATCAGCACTGCCAGCACTGTGGTCCATAGCAGATCGGCGTGCGGCAGCATCAGCGCGAACGGGGCCACGCCGAGGATCGAGGTCCAGATGATCGGCTTGCGGCCGATGCGGTCACCCAGCGGGCCGCCGAGGAAACCACCGGCGGCAGACGCCACCAGGAACGCGAACAGATGCAGTTGCGCCTGTGCCACCGGAATGCCGAAGTGGTGGATCAGGTAGAAGGTGAAGTAGCTGCCGATGCTGGCCATGTAGAAGTACTTGCTGAAGATCAACACCAGCAGGATCGCCAGCACCTTGGCCACGGTGCGCGACGAATGCCGCGGGGCCATAGACGCGGTGCTGGCCGGACGCGGTGTGCCCAGGTGCAGTGCATACCAGCGGCCAACATAGGTCAGCAGCGCGATGCCGATCAGCGCGGCGCCGGCAAACCATGATGCGGCACGCTGGCCATACGGCACGATCACGGCCGCAGCGATCAACGGCCCCAGCGCGGTACCGAAGTTGCCACCCACCTGGAACACCGACTGCGCGAAGCCATGGCGACCGCCCGAGGCCAGCCGGGCGATGCGCGAGGCCTCCGGGTGGAAGATGGCCGAACCAATGCCGACCATCGCCGCAGCCATCAGCACCACCGCGTAGTTCGGCGCAAAGCCGAGCAGCAGCATGCCGCACAGGGTCGAGGCCATGCCGATCGGCAGCGAGTACGGTGCCGGGCGGCGGTCGGTGGCCATGCCGATCAACGGCTGGAAGATCGACGCGGTGAGCTGGTAGGTCAGCGTGATCAGGCCGATCTGGGTGAAGCTGAGGTTGAAGCCGCCCTTGATCACCGGATAGATGGCCAGGATCAGCGACTGCATCATGTCGTTGACGACATGCGAGGTGGAGATGGCGGCCAGCACGCCGGGAGCCACCGGGCGTGAGGTCGTTGCGGGAGAAGCCAGGGTCGACATGGACACAGTCAGGTTGGGGGCGAGCCACGCATGCTACGGTGGGCCCCCACTCCCTTCTGCCGCGTTCGGGTCATGACCTATCGCAAAAAGGACACTCCCTGCCCAATCCGCGAGACCGCGCCGTGGAACGAAGTGCCGGTACACCGCCCGGTGACCAGCCGCGCCCGGCACTACCCGCCCGGTACCCACATCGCGCCACACCGGCATCGCCGTCACCAACTGGTCTTCGCCATGTCCGGCCTGATGGTGGTGCGCGCGGACGGTGGCCGCTGGGTCGTGCCCTCCACCCGCGCGATCTGGGTTCCGGCCGGTATGGTGCATGCGGTGGACTGCATCGCCGAGGTGCACATGCGCAGCCTGTACGTGGAACCGGACTTCGCGCCGCAACTGCCGGATGGGGCGTTCGCAGTACAGGTGGCGCCGCTGCTGCGCGAACTACTGCTGGCGGCCAGCCTGATCGAGTCCGCGCACGTGGACGACAGCCGCGACGGTCGCGTGGTGCGCCTGCTGCTGGACGAGCTGCACCGCATGGACGTGCTGCCGCTGCACCTGCCCTCGCCCACCGACCCGCGCCTGCAGAGGATCTGCCAGCACATCCAGAAGCATCCCGCCGACGACGCCACGCTGCAGGACTGGGCCCAGGCGCTGCAGGTGGACGTGAAGACCATCCAGCGCCATTTCGCCGGCGAACTGGGCATGACCTTCGGGCAGTGGCGGCAGCAGGCGCGGCTCCTGGCCGCCCTGGAGCGATTGGCAGTCGGCGACAAGGTCATCGATGTGGCGCTGGCGATGGGCTACGACAGCCCCAGCGCGTTCACCAGCATGTTCAAACGCCAACTGGGGCAGACGCCCGCGGCGTTTTTCCGCTGATCGCAAACGAAAACGCCGGGCATGGCCCGGCGCTACCGCTCAACGCTTCGGTTGAAAAACTCAGGACGTCATCCGGTCCCAGAAGCCCTTCACGCCATCCATGAACGTCGCCGACTTCGGCGAATGCTTGCGTGCTTCCTCGCCGACAAAGGTGGCTTCGAACTGCTCCAGCAGCTTGCGCTGTTCGTTGGTGAGGTTGACCGGGGTCTCCACCACCACGCGGCAGTACAGGTCGCCCTCGCTGCGGCTGCGCACCGAACGCACGCCCTTGCCACGCAGGCGGAACAGCTTGCCGGTCTGGGTCTCGGCCGGGATGCGGATTTCCGCTTCGCCGCCGAGGGTCGCCACGCGTACGGTGTCGCCAAGCGCTGCCTGCGAGATGCGGATCGGCACTTCGCAGTGCAGGTCGTCGCCATCGCGCTGGAAGATCGCATGCTCGCGCACGCGCACTTCCACGTACAGGTCACCCGGCGGCGTACCGGCCGGACCCGCCTCACCTTCACCCTGCAAGCGGATGCGGTCGCCGGTATCGACGCCCGCCGGCACCTTCACCGACAGCACCTTGTCTTCCTCGACACGGCCGTTGCCGTGGCAGGTCTTGCAGGGCTTGGCGATGATCTGCCCACGGCCGCCGCAGTTGTGGCAGGCCTGCTGCATGGCGAAGATGCCGCGCTGGATGCGCACCTGGCCGCGGCCATGGCACACATTGCAGGTTTCGACCTTGCCGTCTTCGGAGCCACTGCCATCGCAGTCGCCGCACTCGGCCAGGGTCGGGATCTCGATGCGGCGCTCAACGCCGCGTACCGCTTCTTCCAGGTCCAGCTCCATCACGTAGCCGATGTCGGCGCCGCGACGGGCCTGGCGCGGCCCACCGCCGCCCCCGCCAAAAATGTTGCCGAAGATATCGCCGAAGATATCGTTCATGTCCGGGCCGCCCGGACCACCCCCGCCCATGCCGTGCTCGAACGCGGCGTGGCCGTGGCTGTCGTACATGCGGCGCTTGTTGCCATCGGACAGCACTTCGTAGGCTTCCTTGCACTCCTTGAAGGAGGCTTCGGCCGCCGCATCACCCGGGTTGCGGTCCGGGTGGAACTTCATCGCACAGCGACGGTAGGCCTTCTTCAGCTCGTCGTCGGTGGCGGTGCGGGCAACGCCCAGCACTTCGTAGTAATCGCGCTTGCTCATATGGTGAATCTGGTTCCGGAAAGTCGGGATTCGTCAAAGCGGAAGAGCGGAACCAGGTCCGCTCTTGCGTCGGGCGCCCCGACACGCCGGTGGGCGGTCAGGACCCTGATGCGACAACGGGACGCTGATGGCCAGCGTCCCGTGTCGGTCCGGATCAGGACTTCTTGTCGTCCTTGACTTCGGTGAACTCGGCGTCGACCACGTCGTCCTGCGCCTTGCCGGCGTTGCCGGCGTCGGCACCCGGGGCACCGCCCTGGTCGGCCGAAGCAGCGGCGAACAGCGACTGGCCGGCTTCCTCCAGCACCTTCGACTTGGCTTCGATCTGTGCCTTGTCGTCACCCTTCATCGCGGTTTCCAGGTCGGCCAGGGCCGCCTCGACCTTGCCGATGACATCGCCGCCGACCTTGCTGCCGTGCTCGGTGATGGCACTGCGGGTGCCGTGGATCAGGGCATCGGCCTGATTGCGGGCCTGCACCAGCTCCTGGAACTTCTTGTCTTCTTCGCGGTTGGCTTCCGCGTCGGCGACCATGCGTGCGATCTCTTCCTCGGACAGGCCCGAACCGGCCTTGATCTCGACCTTCTGTTCCTTGTTGGTCTTCTTGTCCTTGGCCGACACGTGCAGGATGCCGTTGGCGTCGATGTCGAAGGACACTTCCACCTGCGGCAGGCCACGCGGGGCCGGCTCGATGCCGGACAGGTCGAACTTGGCCAGCGACTTGTTGAAGCGGGCCTGCTCGCGCTCACCCTGCAGCACGTGCACGGTCACGGCCGACTGGTTGTCCTCGGCGGTGGAGAACACCTGCGAGGCCTTGGTCGGGATGGTGGTGTTCTTCTCGATGATCTTGGTGAACACGCCGCCCATGGTTTCGATACCCAGCGACAGCGGGGTCACGTCCAGCAGCAGCACGTCCTTGACGTCGCCGCCCAGCACGCCGCCCTGGATCGCAGCGCCCAGTGCCACGGCTTCGTCCGGGTTGACGTCCTTGCGCGGTTCCTTGCCGAAGAATTCGGTCACCGCCTGCTGCACCTTCGGCATGCGGGTCTGGCCACCGACCAGGATCACTTCGCTGATGTCGCTCGAACGCAGGCCGGCATCGTTCAGGGCGACGCGGCACGGCTCGATCGACTTCTTGATCAGGTCTTCCACCAGTGCTTCCAGCTTGGCGCGGGTCAGCTTGATGTTCAGGTGCTTCGGACCCGAGGCGTCAGCGGTGACGTACGGCAGGTTCACTTCGGTCTGCTGGGCGCTGGACAGCTCGATCTTGGCGCGCTCGGCAGCGTCCTTCAGGCGCTGCAGGGCCAGCGGATCCTTGCGCAGGTCGATGCCCTGGTCCTTGTTGAATTCTTCAACCAGGTACTCGATGACGCGGTTGTCGAAGTCTTCGCCGCCCAGGAAGGTGTCGCCGTTGGTGGCCAGCACTTCGAACTGCTTCTCGCCGTCGACGTTGGCGATCTCGATCACCGAGACGTCGAAGGTGCCGCCGCCCAGGTCGTACACCACGATCTTGCGATCCTTGTTGTCGCCCTTGTCCAGGCCATAGGCCAGCGCGGCCGCGGTCGGCTCGTTGATGATGCGCTTGACGTCCAGGCCGGCGATGCGGCCGGCATCCTTGGTCGCCTGGCGCTGGCTGTCGTTGAAGTAGGCCGGCACGGTGATGACCGCTTCGGTGACCTTCTCACCGAGGAAGTCCTCGGCGGTCTTCTTCATCTTCTCCAGCACCTTGGCCGAGATTTCCTGCGGGGCCATCTTCTTGCCATCGCTGGTCGACACCCAGGCATCGCCATTGTCATGGGCCAGGATGCTGTACGGGACGTGGGCGATGTCCTTCTGCACTTCGGCGTCGGTGAACTTGCGGCCGATCAGGCGCTTCACCGCATAGAAGGTGTTCTTCGGGTTGGTGACGGCCTGGCGCTTGGCCGAGGCGCCCACCAGGACTTCGCCGTCCTTGGTGTAGGCGACGATCGACGGGGTGGTGCGATCGCCTTCCGAATTCTCGATGACGCGGGCCTTGCCGCCGTCCATGATCGCCACGCACGAGTTGGTGGTGCCGAGGTCGATACCAATGATCTTGCCCATGGGGGAGACTCCTGAGGATGCTTGTTGGGGTCAGTCCGGCCGTTCGGCCGGTGGATGAATACGATGTGGGGGAGGCTCGTGGAACATTCAAGCCATCTCCCGAACGCTGTGTTTCCGGTCGCCCGGCGCGTTCAGCGTCGGGCCGGGTGACGGGACATTCCCGCCTTCCGGCCCTGGAGGGGTCAGTCGGCGGCCACCACCACCAGCGCCGGCCGCAGCAGGCGCTCGTTGAGCAGGTAACCCTTCTGGAACACGGTCACCACGCTGCCCGGGGCGGCGTCTGGGGCCGGCACCTGGCTGATGGCCTGGTGGTGTTCCGGGTTGAACGGCTGGCCGATCGGGTCCAGCAGGACCAGCCCGTTGTCGGCGGCAACCTTCAGCAGCTGCTTGTAGGTCAGCTCCAGGCCCTCGCGCAGCGGATGCGGGTCATCGCCGGCCGCCTTCAAGCCGGCATCCAGGCTGTCGAACACCGGCAGCAGCTCGCCCAGCAGCTTCTCGTTGGCGAACTTGCGGGCCTGCTCGATGTCACGGGCAACGCGCTTGCGCTGGTTCTCGAGGTCGGCGCGCTCACGCAGCGCATCGGCCTTGATCTGCTCGACCTCGGCGCGCAGGCGCTCCACTTCGTCGTTGACGCCGGCGGCGGCGGCCGCATCGGCGGCAGTCTGCTGGGATTCGATATCTGGATGTTCGTGGTTCATGTCTGGGTCCCTGGCGGTCAGTCTCCGCCTCCACCCACCCTAGTGTGGGCGGGATGCTGCGTTTCAAGCGTCGGATGTTCCAGGAGTGCGCCCGGCTGGCGAAAACGCCGCGCCGAGTACATCGGCAGTAGCCTGGACCAGCGGGATCATCCGGTCGTAGGCCATCCGCTTGGGGCCGATCACGCCCAGCACGCCCAGCACCTGGCCATTGGCGGCATAGGGGGCGGTGACCAGCGAGACCCCCTGCAACGGCATCATCCCGGTCTCTTCGCCAATGAAGATGCGCACCCCCGGGGCCTGGATGGTGCGCTCCAGCAGCTGCAGGATCTCCCGCTTGCTGGAGAACAGCTCGAACAGCTCGCGCAGCCGCTCCAGGTCGGACAGGTCCTGCACCCCCATCAGACGGGTCTGCCCGGCCACCAGCATGTCATCGGCCGCCGGCTGCAGGGCCTGCTCGGCCAGCTCGATGCTGTGCGCCAGCAGCTGCTCCAGCTCCGAACGGGCATCACGCAGTTCCAGCAGCAGGCGGGTGCGGATCTCGGCCATCGGCAGGCCGGCGAAATGCGCGTTGAGGTAGTTGGCGACCTGTTCCAGCTGGCCCGGCGCGAACTCCTGGCGGGTCTCGATGACCCGGTTCTGCACCTCGTTGTCGGCGAACACCAGGATCGCCAGCACCCGGCGCCCGTCCAGCGCCACGAAATCGATCTGGCGGAACGCGAACTGCTCGCGCCGCGGCGCGCTGACCACGCCGACGAAGTGGCTCATCGCCGACAGCAGCTCCGAGGCGCTGCCAAGCAGGGCCTGGGTGCTGCCGCCGCTGGCCAGTTCCTGCCGTAGCCGGGCCAGCTCGCCTTCGCCCGGCGGCTGCATCTGCAGCAGGCTGTCGACGAACACCCGGTAGCCATGTGCGGTCGGGACGCGCCCGGCCGAGGTGTGCGGCGAAGCCAGCAGCCCCAGGTCTTCCAGGTCACCCAGGATGTTGCGGATGGTGGCCGGACTGACCTCCAGCCCGGCCACGCGCGCCAGCGTCTGCGAGCCGACCGGCTCACCGTCCTGGATGTAACGCGCGATCAGCGTGCGCAGCAGATGGCGCGCACGCGGGGCAAGCTGGTCGGGAGAACCGTGCATGGAATCAACCTGTGAGACACGGACACTAGATAATGGCGGCGGATCACCTTGGCAAGTCATTGGACCTCCCGCGCCCGCGTGCTAGCGTTGCGCGGCTGCTGACACCCCCTTACCCATGCTCAGACATCTTTCGATCAAGGATTTCGCCGTCGTCCGCGCCACCGAACTGGAGTTCGGGCCAGGCATGACCGTGGTTTCAGGCGAGACCGGCGCCGGCAAGTCACTGATGGTCGACGCGCTGGGCTTCCTGTCCGGCCTGCGCGCCGACAGCGGCGTGGTCCGCCACGGCGCCGCGCGCGCCGAGCTGTCGGCCGAGTTCGCGCTGGACCAGCTGCAGGCCGCGCGCCAGTGGCTGGCCGACAACGAGCTGGACGACGAGGAGCAGTGCCAGCTGCGCCGCGTGATCCGTGCCGATGGCGGCTCGCGGGCCTGGATCAACGGCCGCCCGGTGACCCTGGCGCAGCTGGCCGACCTGGCCTCGCTGCTGGTGGAGATCCACGGCCAGCACGAGCAGCAGGCCCTGCTGGCACGCCCATCACAGCTGGCCCTGCTGGATGCCTATGCCGGCAACGAGGACGAGCGCCGCCAGGTGCGCCGCGCCGCTGCGGCCTGGCAGGCGCTGGTCGATGAATCACTGGCGCTGTCGCAGCAGGGCGACGTCAGTGACCGGATCGGCTTCCTGGAGCACCAGCTGCGCGAACTGGACCGCGAGGATCTGGAACCGGAGTCGATTGCCGCGCTGGGCGCCAGCCACCGCCGCCAGGCCCATGCCAGTGCCCTTCTGAGTGCCTGCCAGGCGGCCAGCAACCAGCTCAACGGCGACGACGGCAGTTCCGCGCTGGACCTGCTGCAGCAGGTGCGCCACGAGCTGTCGCGCCTGATCGAGCACGACCCGCGCCTGGGCGAGGTGGACGGGCTGATCGAGAACGCCTCGATCCAGCTGCACGAAGCCCTGTCGCTGCTGGACCGCGTGCATGACGACCTCGACGCCGACCCGGAACAGTTCGAGGAGAACGAGCGTCGCCTCGGCCGCCTGCACGACCTGGCCCGCAAACACCGCGTGCCGATGGACGAACTGGGCGCGCAGCGCGAGCGCATGCACGCCGAAGTGGAACAGCTGCGTGGGGCTGACGAACGCCTGCAGCGCCTCGCCGGCGAGATCGACAAGGCCGCTGCGGCCTGGCGCGTGCAGGCCGGGCTGCTGACCGCCAGCCGCCGCGCCGCCGCTGCCGAGCTGTCGGCCACCACCACCGGCATCATCGCCGAGCTGGGCATGGGCGGCGGCCAGTTCCTGATCGAGCTGGAACCGCAGGACGCCGGCAAGCCCGACCCGCAGGGTGCCGAGCGCGTGGAATTCCTGGTGGCGGCCAATGCCGGGCAGCCACCGCGTGCCCTGCGCAAGGTGGCCTCGGGTGGCGAACTGTCGCGCATCTCGCTGGCCATCGAAGTGGCCGCGCTGGACCTGGATGCAGTGCCGACCATGGTGTTCGACGAAGTCGACTCCGGCATCGGTGGCGCGGTGGCGGACATCGTCGGCCAGAAGCTGCGCGCCCTTGGCGAGAAGCGCCAGGTGCTGTGCGTGACCCACCTGCCGCAGGTCGCCTCCAAGGGCCATGCCCATTACCGGGTCAGCAAAGCCCCGGTGGAAGGCATGACCCAGAGCGCAGTGGAAAAGCTGGACAGCAAGGCGCGCGAGGAAGAACTGGCGCGCATGCTCGGCGGCGTGGAAGTGAGCAAGGAAGCGCGCGCCGCCGCACGCAAGCTGCTCCAGGTGTAACGCCGGCCGAGCCGAGCATTGGCTCGGCTTCCGCACGGTAGTGCCGGCCGCTGGCCGGCACCCCGATGCGGGTGGATGAAGATCATGAGGTTGCCGGCCAGCGGCCGGCACTACCCCTGTGGCTGCGTCAGATCGACGTTCTCCACCAGGAAATCAAGAAACGCGCGCACCCGCAGCGGCAGGTAGCCGCCCTGCCCCAGGAACACCGCGTGCACCTCTTCCAGGTCACCGGGATTGGCGTCCTCCAGCACCGGCAGCAAGCGCCCGGCGGCAATGTCCTGCTGCACCTGGAATGCTGCCAGCCGCGCCATGCCCAGCCCACCCAGCACCAGCTGGCGCAGCGCATCGCCGTTGCTGGCGCGCGCGTTGCCACTGGGCAGCAGCATGCGTTCGCGCCCGTCCTGCAACAATGGCCAGCCCTGCATCGCGCGCGCATGGCCGATATCCAGCCGGTTGTGCGACTGCAGCTCCTCGGCAGTGCGTGGCAGCCCGTGCCGCTGCGCGTAGGCCGGTGCAGCCACGATCATCATCCGCGTCGCACCCAGCCGCCGCGCCACCAGGCTGGAGCTCTTCAGTGGACCGGCCCGCACCGCCACGTCGGTGCGCTGCTCAAGCAGGTCGATCACCTCGTCATTGAGGGTCAGGTCCACGCCTACCTGCGGGTTGCGTTCGAGGAATGCCGGCAGCAGCGGCAGCAGGAAATGCTGGCCGAACGGCACGTTGGAGTTTACCCGCAGCCGTCCGCGCGGCTCGGCATGGGCACTGGCACAGCGCTCGGCCTCCTCCAGGTCGGCCAGCACGCGCAGGCCGCGCTCGTAGAACGCGCAGCCTTCCGGGGTCAGCTGCAGCTGGCGGGTGGAGCGTTGCAGCAGGCGCGTACCCAGCCGCTGCTCCAGCCGGGCCACCAGCTTGCTCACTGCTGACGGCGTCATGTCCAGGGTGCGTGCGGCGGCGGAGAAGCCACCGGTCTCGATCACCCGCACGAACACTTCCAGTTCGCCGGATCGGTTGATGTCGGGTCGCGCCATGGCGATGAATCCAGTTCACAGATGATTGTCCATACGCAGTCTAGTTCACAGATGACCCCGGAATCACCATGGCGTTCCCTCCCACCTGGATTGCCCGATGAACCGCTTGAGCCAGCTCACCGCCACCGCCCTGCTCGCCCTGTCCGGCGTCGCCAGTGCCGCATCCGCCCCGCACTGGGTCGCCAGCTGGCAGGCCAGCCCGCAACCGGTCTGGGACGCGGATTTCCTGTTCCCGACCCTGGTTCCGGCCACGCTGCAGGACCAGACCTTCCGCCAGACCGCGCGCATCAGCCTGGGCGGGTCCCGGCTGCGGGTGCGGCTGAGCAATGCCTACGGCACCCAGCCGCTGCGGATCGGGGCGGCCAGCGTGGCCGCGGGCGCGGGCGCCACCCCGCAACCGCTCAGCTTCGACGGCCAGCCCGGGGTGTTGATCGGTGCCGGTCAGGAACGGCTGAGCGATCCGCTGGCGGTGGCCACGGAAGACCACCAGGCGCTGCAGGTCAGCGTCTTCGTGCCGGGGCCGACGCCGGTGCAGGCGTTCCATTGGGACGGCCGCCAGACCAGCTGGATCGCCGGCGGCAATCAGGCCCGGGCGCGCGACCTGCAGGGTGCCAGTTCCACTACCGCACGCCTGTTCCTCACCGGGATCGAGGTCGAGGCCGCCGCCAGTGCGCGTAGCGTGGTGGTGATTGGCGACTCGATCACCGACGGCGCCACCGCCAGCCTCGACCAGGACCAGCGCTGGACCGACCATCTGGCCGCGCGTCTGGCACCGCGCGGCGTCGCGGTGGTCAACGCGGGCATTTCCGGCAATCGGCTGCTGAGCGACGGCATGGGCGAGTCGGTTCTGGCCCGCCTGCGGCGTGACGCACTGGATCAGCCCGGCGTCGCCAGCGTCATCGTGCTGATCGGCATCAACGACATCAGCTGGCCCGGTACTGCCTTCGCCCGCGCGCAGCCCCGGCCCAGCCTGCCCGAGCTGCAGGCCGGCTATCGTGCCCTGGCCGAACAGGCCCACCGGCGGGGTCTACGCATATTCGGCGCCACCCTGATGCCGTTCGCGGGCGCCCTGCCCGGCACGCCGCTGGACGACTACTACCACCCGGACAAGGAGGCCCTGCGCCAACAGCTCAATGCATGGCTGCGCAGCAACAGCCCGTTCGACGCGGTGATCGACCTGGACGCGGCGCTGCGCGACCCGGCCGATCCGTCACGGATGGCCGCCGCCTACGACTCCGGCGACCACCTCCACCCGGGGGATGCCGGCAACCGGGCGATGGCCGAGGCGGTGGACCTGGAGATCCTGCTCGGTTGCAAGGGGTCAGAGCCCTTTGCTGGCGCAAAGGGATCCGACCCCGCAGAGCGCCCGGGGCCGGCCCCCTTTCCTGGAGGGAAAGGGCCCTGACCCCGGCAACGAAAAACCCCGGGCAAGCCCGGGGTTTCGTCGCTAGCGGCTGGCCGGAACGGCCTACTTGCGCTTCTTGCGCACGTAGAGCACCAGCGAGTGTTCTTCCAGCTCATAGCCGTGATCGGCCGCGATCTTGCGCTGCAGCTCCTCGATCTCATGGCTTTCGAATTCGATGATCTTGCCGCTGTCCACGTCGACCATATGGTCGTGGTGGCCACCACGGTCCAGCTCGTAAACGGCCTGGCCACCCTCGAAATTGTGCTTGAGCACGAGGCCGGCGGCCTCGAACTGGGTCAGCACCCGGTAGACCGTCGCCAGGCCGATCTCGTCGCCATGCTCGAGCAGCTGGCGGTAGATGTCCTCGGCGGTCATGTGGTGCTGGTGGTGCTGGGCATTGCGCTGTTCGAGCAGCGCCAGGATCCGCATCCGCGGATGGGTCACCTTCAGGCCGACTTTACGCAGGTCGTGGGTTTCCATAGGTCTCCGTTCATTGGCGATTTAGCGCCAGCTGCCTCGGATTGGGTCGCGGTGGCACGCCGGGAGTGTATCATCGGTTTGATTTCCCCAACCGCCAGTCCCGATGCGCAATCTCCTGTTGGTCGCCGCCGTCGCCCTGTCCACCACCGGGTGCGGCATCATCTACAAGCAACCCATCTATCAGGGCAACCTGATCCGGGAAGATGCCGTGGCCAAGCTGCAGGTCGGGCAGAGCAAGCAGCAGGTCACCGCGCTGCTGGGCACCCCGTCCATCCCCGACCCGTTCCACGCCCAGCGCTGGGACTATACCTCCAGCCAGCGCGTGAACCGCCTCGGCCGCACCGAAGTGAAGAACTTCGTGGTGTTCTTCGAGAATGACGCCGTTACCCGCTGGGAAGGCGACTACTTCCCGGGCAACGACAAGGCCCTGGCCCAGCAGACGGTGCGCCAGTTCGGCCGCAACCTGCCGAAGGACAAGAAGAAGAAGGGCCGCTGAGGCCTGCCCGTCCGCAGGGACGGGTTGCCGGGATCAACCGCCGAGCGCGCGACGCCGGCGGTTGTCCTTGGGGTCGGCCAGCAGCGGGCGCAGCAGCTCGATGCGGTCCCCGTCCAGCAGCGCCTGCTGTGGACGGGCCAGCACGCCATGCACCGCGGCGGCAGGACAGTCGACACTACCTTCCAGCGCAGCGGCGGCGATGGCGTCGGCCACGGTCGCTCCCTCTTCCAGCTGCAGGTGGCGCGACAGCACGCGCTCCGGCCAGGCCAGCACCACCTCGACCTCGATCATCGCTCAGCCCTCGTCGGCGACGCGGACGAAATCATTGACCATGCGATCGGCCAGTCCCTGGAAGCCGATCGCCAGGGCCGGACCGAGCAGGCGCGAGCTGGGTTCGAACTCCAGGGTCAGGGTGACCTTGCACGCATCCTCGGCCAGCGCATGGAATTCCCAGCGGCCGTGCAGCTGCTTGAACGGGCCATCGCGCAGCTGCATGTCGATGCTGTGCGGGCGCTGCAGGGTGTTTTCAGTCTGGAACCAGGTACTGAACGACCCCAGGCCCAGGTCCAGGCGCGCCACCAGGCGGTCCTCGCCCTGCTCCAGGATCTGGGCAGCCGAGCACCAGCGGAAACGGCGCGGATAGGCCTGGACGTCGTTGACCAGGTCGAACATGCGCGCGGCCGAATGTTCGACCAGGGCGCTGCGGCGGATAGTAGGCATGAATACAGGACGTTTCGGCAATCGACCGGGCGGGCCCGAATCGGAGACAATACGGAAATGAGCAAGAACAGCGGCAAGGATAAAGCAAAGAGCGCGACGGCCAACAAAACCATCGCGTTGAACAAGCGTGCCCGCCACGAGTACCACATCGAAGAGCGCTTCGAGGCCGGCCTGGCCCTGCAGGGCTGGGAGGTGAAGTCGATCCGCGCTGGCCGCGGCAACATCATCGACGCCTACGCCTATGTGAAGCACGGCGAGATCTTCCTGATCGGCGCGCAGATCACCCCGTTGATCCAGGCCTCCACCCACGTGGTGGCCAATGACCGGCGCGAGCGCAAGCTGCTGCTGCACCGGAGCGAGATCGACAAGCTGGTCGGCAAGGTCGAGCGCGATGGCTACACGATCGTGCCCACTGCGATGTACTGGAGCAAGAACAAGATCAAGCTCGAAGTCGCGCTGGCCAAGGGCAAGCAGACCCACGACAAGCGCGATGCCGCCAAGGACCGCGACTGGGCGATCGAGAAGCAGCGTGTGATGCGTCGCGGCAACCGCGACGCATGACCGCCCCCATCGGCGCCATGGTGACTGCCAGCGCCGATGAAACGCGCACGTTGTGCGCGCGCCTGCTGGCCTTCAACCAGGCCCACGGCGGCGATTCACTCGATGAGACTCCAGTCCGCCTGGCCTGGCATGACGAGCACGGCGCGCTGCGCGGTGGTGTGCTGGCCGACGTCTGTGCTGGCTGGCTGCAGGTACATGTGCTGTGGGTGGATCCGGAACTGCGCGGGCAAGGCATCGGCCAGCGCCTGCTGGCGGAAGCAGAAGCCGCCGCGCGCCAGCTTGGCGCCCGCAACGTGATGCTGGATACCTTCGACTGGCAGGCCGAAGCTTTCTACCTGCGGCAGGGCTACACCGTCTATGGGCGGCTGCCCGATTGCCCGCCCGGGCACGAGCGGATCTACCTGCGCAAGCCATTGTCAGGTTCCTGACCGCGGCCGCGGAAACCGCCGACCGGTCACCCTGCCAGCACGCCCTGCCCGCGCATGCGCGGTGCCAGCGCTGCGTGCATCACGGCCAGCTGCATCACCACTGCCAGTTCCGGCGCATGCCGGTCATCGCCGGCGCGCCACCGCTGCGCCAGCTGGGCCGCGTCGGCCGGCAGCAGGGCCAGCAGCTGGGCGTCATCCAGCGAATCGGCCGCGCCCTGGAGCTGCCGCGCCATCTGTCGCGCCTGCCATACATGCACGCCGATGCTGAGGCTGGCCAGCGACATCAGGACCACGGCCAGCCCGTGCTCGAACCATTGCGACAGCACTTCCGGCCCCCACAGCAGGGCCGCCAACACGGCCAGGCCCGGCAGGCGCCAGCCCAGCCAATGGATGCGACCGCGCTGCGACCAGTGCACAACCACCGCACTGGCCACCAATGCCGCGGCCGCAGTCGCCGGCAGCTCGGTCAGTGCGGTGGCCGCAAGCAACACCGCCAGCACCACCCAGACCCAGCCGGGCGGCAGGGCGCGCCGCTGGTAGTCGGCACCGACCGGCCCGATCAGCTGCCGCAGGCTGCGTTGTTGGCTTGCATCGGTCACCCACAGTCTCCGTGTCTGTCCTGGCCCGGATGGTCGCCGCCAGTGTGTCGCAAATTCGTGCCAGTGACGTTACCAATCCGCTATGCCGCTGGCTCTACAACATGTTGTGGATTGCCACGGTGACTGTTCAGCTGTTTTGGCGTAGCATTGGCAGCGTTGGGCAGGCACTGGCCGTGGCGACACGAAACAGGCCTTGTACCTTGCAGAACTTGAAGAAACCGGGGGTGCATTGGTTTCGACGGGGGTTGTGAAGTCGCCTGGCGCATGCCGAGGGGGTAGCTTTCCTCGTAAATCCAGCTGCAAAACTCTAGTTGCCAACGACGACAACTACGCTCTGGCCGCTTAAGGCCTAAGCCTCGAAACCGCTTGTGTCCATGCTCGCGGTGTAGAGTCACTATCATGGAATCGCGCTGGATGGCTGCCTGTCAGTCCGGCACTAGAACACAACAGGCTGGTTCCCGGATGCGCTTTGCGCACCGTGCTGTTCGGGGACGAGATCCAACGGTGAGCTAAGCATGTAGTGCTGGGGATGGAGTGCCTTCGGACGGCGGTTCAATTCCGCCCACCTCCACCAACGAACGGTCCGTAAAGGACCGGAGAAGCCCGGAAACCCCCGCATCACAAGGGTTTCCGGGCTTTTTTACTGTCCGCGGTAGACCGGGGCAATCCGTTTCAATCCATGAGACGGTGGGGGTATATCAAGGGGTATCCGACCGCACCCACTGAAGCGATACCCCCAATGCCTCTGACCGACGCAGCCATCAGGCGTGCCAAGCCCAGCGACAAGCCGCAGAAGATCACCGACGGCGGCGGCCTGTACCTCTACCTCACCCCGACCGGCGCGCGCAGCTGGCGCTGGAAGTACCGCATCGCCGGCAAGGAGAAGCTGCTATCGATCGGCCTGTACCCGGATGTCTCCTTGGCGCGCGCGCGCGAGGCCCGCGAGGAAGCCCGCCGTCTGCTGGCCAGAGGCGTCGACCCGGGCGCGCAGAAGAAGGCTGCCGCCCTCGCCCACTCCGCCCTCGGCTCTGACAGCTTCGAGACCATCGCCAATGAGTGGCTGGCCACACGCCCATGGGTGCCCAGCTATGCGGAGAAGGTCGAAGCCTGGATGAAGAACGACGTAGTCCCGTGGCTCGGGTCGCGCTCTGTAGCTGACCTCACCGCGCCGGACTTCCTCCGGGTGGCCCGGCGCATCGAGGAACGCGGCGCGATCGAATCCGCGCATCGGATCATGCAGAACTGCGGCCAGATCATGCGGTACGCCGTGGCTACTGGGCGGGCCGAGCGGAACCCGGTTGCCGACCTGAAGGGAGCGCTCGCGCCGCCGAAGGAGGCCCACCATGCGGCGATTACCGACCCCGTGCAGCTGGGTGGCCTGCTGCGCTCGATCGAGGCATACAGCGGATCTGCCATCACCCGCGCGGCTCTGCGGCTGGCGCCGCTGGTGTTTCTGCGTCCTGGCGAACTGCGACATGCGGAATGGGAGGAATTCGACCTCGACGCGGCCGTGTGGACCATCCCTGCCAGCAAGATGAAGATGCGTGCTGCGCACCTAGTGCCGCTGTCCAGGCAGGCGCTGCAGATTCTGGAGGACATCAAGCCGATCACCGGCCGGCACAAGTGGGTGTTCTCTGGCGCCCGCGATTCCAAACGCCCGATGTCGGAGAACGCCGTTACCGCAGCGCTGCGCAACATGGGTTACGACCGAACGATGATGACCGGCCACGGCTTCCGCGCGACGGCTCGCACCATTCTGGACGAGGTCCTGCACTTCCGCCCGGACATCATCGAGCACCAGCTTGCTCACGCGGTGAAGGATCCCAACGGCCGGGCCTACAACCGCACATCGCATCTGCAGGAGCGCGTGCGGATGATGCAGGTCTGGGCGGATTACCTCGGTGGCCTGCGCGATGCCAACGTGGTGAAGCTGCGGGCTGGATGATGCCTACACGCCGCGCTGCATCTGCTGCAGCCCTGCCCTGGCCCAGGCCATGCGGGCGCCTTTCGGACAGGGACTGACGCCGGCGGCGGCGGGTAGCACTACAATCGGCGTCCGCACGAAAGGGTGATCGTCCGATGCTGCTTTACAAATTTAAGTCGGCCCAAGACGCGTTGTATGCGCTGGATATCGCTATCCACGAGCGGATCTTCTGCGCCCCTTATGCCAGCTTGAACGATCCGTTCGAAGGTCAGTTCCGCACACTAATTGGGGACCCCAGTCTCGGGTTCCCATCGCTCTTCACGCACGGATTCGGTCAACAAAACACGCGAATTGCATACAGCGGCCTGGACACCATAGCCCTGGAAGGCCCCTCAAGAGTCTGCAGCCTGTCAGCGGACTGGCGTGACGTAAGAATGTGGGCTCTGTACGCAGATAGCTTTCGGGGACTAGCTTTTGAATTCGACGTCAATCCTGATGAACCCGAGCTCCACCAAGTCGTCTACGGGGCGCAGCTGCCAAAGCTGGATGTAGGTCTGCTCATGCCGTCAGACACAATAGATGCACTGACCCACAAAACGGACCACTGGAGCTACGAAACTGAGTGGCGCTATATTTCAGAGCGACAGTACATCGACCTACCTGGGCGCTTACGAAAGATCTATCTCGGGAGCCGCGTCGCGCCAGCAGTCAGGGACGCCGTGCTGAAGGTCGCTCCCAGCCATACGAAGGTGCACCTGGTTGGCCTCGACCCGGTAAACGTTCGAATGACATTGGGACCTGAGCTACCCCGATCGTCATAGGCGGCAACAGGCATCAGCGACTTGTTCCCCTAAAGATGACATGCGCTAAGGAATATGGCCGAGCTGGCGTCTCCCGGCCTTCAGCCATAACTTGATTGGATCCCTTGCTCTTGGCCTGGTCTCCTTCGGCGGTCGGCGCGGTTCCAGCGCTTCCTTGATCCGCGCCAGTTCCAACCGCCCGGCCTCGGCTAGGCGCCGGGCCTGTTGCTGCTGCTCACGAGTCGGAGGCAGCCCGGGCAATGGCGGCGGCGGCTGGGTCGGGGTGCTGTCGGTCAGCCGGGCGACTGCCTGGCGCAGGGGCAGATCGGGATAGAGCCTGGCCGCACACCAGCGCTCGGCGTACCGCTTCGCCTGCCGGACGTTGGCCGCGCGCACTTCCTTCACCTGCCACATCTTCTGGCCTTCCATCCATAGCCGGACCCCGAGACCGCCATCAGGCGTGACGCTGGCCGTCTCGCGGCCGTTGTACCAGAGCGCCCAGCGCTCGCCGGTCTGGACCCAGCCAGAGGAGATCGGGGCGGTGCGGAAGCCGTGGGAGTACTGCATGGCCGGAAGGATACGGCTGGCCGTCGCAGATCCTGCGAAGCAGGCGGGCACATGTCTGAACCGGTCACATTCGGATCCCTGTCACATCCCTCGCCTCGGTGGGGCTTTACCTACACCGAACTGGCCGGTTTTCCGATTGCACCTCAGGCGAGGGGTTGCGACCGTGCCCGGGCAGTGCAGCACTACCCTACTCATGGAGAGATGGAAGTGAACTCAATGCAAAGCGATTGCAGGACTGCCCGCTCGACCCCTCGCCGCCTGATGCTGGGCATGTCACTTGCTCTGTTGTCAGCCGGCTTTGCCCAGAGCGCCTTCGCCGGCCAATGGGTGCCGACGGGCCGCGTACTCTGGGTGGATTCGGAAACTATCCAGCCTTACCCAGTGGCCTATACCAACTTCTGCCAGGGCGGCGTGGATGGGCCGAGCGGCGTCTACCTGTACGGCGACTGGGGTTCGGAAGGGTTCGGCTCGTGCCCAACCGACCCATACACCGGTTTTCAGGAGATGAAGGGC
The DNA here is from genome assembly GCF_049384345.1 of Stenotrophomonas sp. CASM110. NCBI lineage: Bacteria > Pseudomonadati > Pseudomonadota > Gammaproteobacteria > Lysobacterales > Lysobacteraceae > Stenotrophomonas > Stenotrophomonas sp. CASM110. The sequence goes on along the minus strand of NZ_JBMRGI010000017.1, from coordinate 81,425 downwards.
TCCGGCGGCACATGCAGACCGGATCCCCAAGGCGTTGGTGGCGGCTACTCCTGCGAAGAGAATCACCACACCTTCGGCGGTCAGACCTACCAAGGCCCGATGCCGGCGACCTGTAGCTCGCCTGGGATCTATGGCGTAAGCCACCTCTACCGTAGGGAACTCGTCTACTTCGGCTCCGGCCATATGCCCGATGACTTCTACGACAGGTTCTACGATAGCTCCGAAGAGTATGTCTGCCAGTAGTTCGCACGTTGCTCTATACGTCCCCGCGCGAGCGGGGACGTTGCGTTACATGAGCCCGAGGTCCTTCAGCACCGTCTGGCCCTTCTGCAGGAACCCGGCCAGCAACCGCCCGCCCGCTACCTCACGACCCATCTGCTCATTGAGGTAGCCGGCCTGGAGACGCGCATGGGCCATGAGATCGGCTTGGGCCATGCTCGGCGTCAAAGCCTGGAGCGGCTCCCCGGGCGACGCAAGCTGGCCTTCGATCGCCTGGACCAGGCAGGGCCGCTGGCTGTCGCTCTTGGCATATCCAGTGGCCATCATCCGGCCGTTCCTGGGCGACCAGCCTCCCAGCACTAATTCGGTCCCCAGTTGGGCGAGCGGCAGGCCGGCCTCGGCTGCTGCCTTCTCGTAGTTCGGCCATAGCTGATCCACTACCAGCCCGAGCTCGGCGGACAACTGCTCCATCGTGAAATCTGCGCGGAAGCTGGCCTGCAGCGCCAGCTCATAGATGCGAAGGAAGAACTGAGTGGAACCGCGAGTGGCCAGTACCAGGTTGTGCTGAGGGATCAGCAGCAGCTTCGCCCCCGCGGAATGCGCCCCTGTCCGGGCATCCTCTGCCAGAGTGTCTACTGCGACGACCAGGTGGTCGCGAGTGAGCAGAACGTTGAGGATGCTCATAGCGGACTCGTCCAGAGGTCCGCAGACTATCGCCTTCCCCGCCCCAGCCTGTCGAGATCGCCATGACCGCCGAAATCACCGAGATACTCGAGCGCCTCCAAGCCTGTGAGGCCGGACTCGAGATGCACCGCGGCTACCTCAAGGCGATGGAGTACGCATTGCGGGTCTGCGTATTGACCCACCCAGCACCCAACGATCTCGCCAACGCGTGGCATCAGCTTCTGCCGAACATTGCGGCCAAACACAGGCCTGACAGCAGCGATCTCTTCGCTGCCGCCTTCGAGCAGTCACTGAGGCTTCTCACCGAGCAAATCGGCGACGCTCGCCCCTAATCGTCACTTGGCTAGTGCCGGCGCGGCGCAGCTCACGCGCCCCCGGGTTGAGCGGCCATTGGCCCCGGATCCGGCATGGTCAGCTTACCCATCTGGCGACACCGGCGCCATCCCAAGAACGGCCGCTGCCCTACCAGATTACAGCCCTGCGCCCAGGGGCATCAGCCATTCACCTGCGGAGTGACGATGTCCGCAAGCTGGACCATAGCGCTTCCGAGGGCGCCTGCATTTGCCTCGTAGCGGCGCAGCCCGTCCCAGTCCTGACGTATGAGATCCCGGAGGTCATCAGACACAACAGGGACAAGTCGCATTGCCCAATAAGGGAAGCGCCGAATGGACGCACGACCACGCCCAAGCTCAACAATCTCTCTATGACTGGCTGCCGCGAGAATTCGACCGTAGACGGCTTCTACTCCATCTTCAGGGCCTTCAAAGTACTGCACGAAGCGCTGGCCATCGAAAAGAAGAACACCCGTCACCCCCGCCTCGACATTGAAGCGTGCCGCATCACGCGTCAGCCTTTCGACTTGCTCCGCAGTTACACCACTGCTCGCCTCGCTGGCGTAGGCGATAGATTGAAGCGGCACTGAAGTTCCCCCTGTCGCAGGAGTATCCCTGCACGTCAGGATGACAGATTTACGGCAGAAGGGACGATCTGGCTTTGACGAAAGTTCCTAGACAGCTCATACCGCAAACCCAGGCGCCGCTGGCTGGCTCGCGTGGGTGACTTCGCTACACCAGCCGCGCTGTCCCTACACACGCCGGCCACAGCCGGCAGGGCTACCCTCCGACCATGTGCGGCCGGTTCGTCCAGCTCCCCGTGATCGACTTCGGCCAGCCGGGGCTGGCTGACCTTGCCCCCGGCCTGGCCGAGATCCAGCCCAGCTACAACCTCGCGCCGACACAGCGCGCATCGGTGATCCTGGACCGGGGCGAAGGCCGTCAGGTGACCCGGCTGGCGTGGGGCCTGCTGCCGTTCTGGGCCAAGGCCAGAGGCCTGCAGGGCTCGACCATCAACGCCCGCATCGAGACGGTGGCCACCAAGCCAGCATTCCGGTCGGCGTTCAAGAAGCGCCGCTGCGTCATCCCCATGGCCGGCTACTACGAGTGGTCGGTGAGTCCGATCGACGAGAAGAAAGATCCCTGGTTCATCCACGCCAAAGGGCCGCTGCTGGCCGCTGGCCTGTGGGAGGACACTAGTCCGCTACTGCCCGAAGGCAACCTGGGCACCTTCACCATCATCACCGGCGACAGCAGCGGCGTGTCGGCCGACATCCACGACCGCATGCCGGTGTGGCTACAGGCCGGGCAGATCGATGAGTGGATGGCCGCCAGCCCTGACGACGCCATGGCCATGCTGCTGGCCAGCGAGCCTCCGGCGATGGAGGCGTACCGCGTCAGCCGCGCGGTGAACATGCCGCAGAACAACCGCGAGGAATTGCTTCTCGCTGTAGGGTGAGCCGCCCAGCCAACAGCTAGGCGGCCACTCAATCACATGAAGACGTAGCCTTGCGGCCCGTCGTTGTGGGCGCCCGAGATCCCTTCGCAGCCGATATCACGGGTGTCGAAATGACGCAGTTTTCCCTTCCAGGCGTAAGCGCATCGATACAGTGGCGCGGTGCCTGGCAGCTGGACCGTCGAAAGGTAGCCGATAATCCCTCGATAGGGAGGAATAACTTGCCCCTCGCAGTTCATGTCAGTTGAGGTGAAATCGTCATAGGGCGTGTGGCTCAAACACGCCCTGATCGCATGCCCCCCTCAAATGGAGTCGAGGACACAAATCCAATGACACCTTCGTCGACATACCCCGATCGCAACCACGACGCAATGTCGTAGTGAATGATCATGTGCGTGTTGTTCCTGGGGTGATACAGGCGATGCAGTTCCGCCAGCGTGACGCCTGCTGGCACAGCGAGACTGGGATCCATCTGCACCGCCGCATTCGCCACGGATGCAAGGTCAGTCCCGCTTGCATGGGCGACGGATGCGCCGCCAACTGCGAGAAGCAAAGAAATACTCAGAAGACTCGATTTCACGAAATGCTCCATTTCTTCGAACGCGAACATCTTGCTCGCCGCTCGATCCTATCCAGTCTTGCGAGGCCACAAAGTGACAACGCTCACATCGATTGCCTTCAATCAGACTTTAGGCAGATAGCACTGAATTAAGATTGGGCCCTGGCTGACTCTTCAACCGAACCCCAGCGGAACCTCTGTCAGGTCCACAATGAAGATCGTGGCGTTCTGCGGCCCCATCGTCACACCGCCCACCGGGAAGGTGTTGGTGATCAAGGTCTGTTGAGTTACCTGCAACCGCGAGAGGAAGATCCGGTTGTCGCTGGTCATGTGGAAATGGTCGGCATTCATGGTGCACCGATCCTGTGACTGCGAGAAGTAGTAGAAGCGCGGCGACGGGATGGCAATGCCGATCTTCGTCCCTGGGAAGAACTGGCCGATCTCTACGGGAGGCCCTGGGACTGTTGGCAGCGCCACCACCTGGAGTACCCGCAGACCCTTGCGTCGGGAGTCGTAGAAGACCGTTCCGTCTTCGCCACGCATGCGCAGACCAACCGGGCCACTGGCCGCACGCTCGGTGGCATTGAACGTGTAGTACTCCAGCGTCTTGTTCGGCGCTTGGTTGGAAGCGTAGACGAAACACGTCACACCGGTCTGAACCAGAGTGAATCCCGTCGTAGTTGCCACGCTGTCATTGATGTAGCGGCAGACATGGAGGTTCGTTGTCCCGTTCGTTGAAGCCAAGACCCCGCTCGGCGACCACGAGGCAAACGGAGGTGAGCCGCCGGTCCCGCCGCCGGAGAAGGATCCAGTATTCAACGTCCCCGACTTGGCCAGCTGCAGATTCCGATAGCCAGCCCCAATCTGGATCTGCCCGGTTCCTTGGTTTCGCACGCGTAGTCCGGCGGCCATCAGCTGTATACCCCGTAATGAAGGGTGATGCCGCCGACGGTGTCCGTCGTGGGCTTGCTCGGAAACATCTCCATCCTGACGTGGTAGTTCACCACGTCAGGATCCCAGTTCCAGTTGATGCTGTTCCCCGATATGGTCACCGAAGGGACCAGCATTCCGTACACCGATCGTTGGCCTTCGCAGGTGAAGTAGTAGTAAGGCTCGCCGCCAAGGAAGTCGTTGACGACGAGCCCTCCATTTGCCTCGGGTGGCGCGACCCACTTGTTGTTGGAATTGACAGGGTTGTAGAGCGGGAACGTGTAGGACCCGATCCTCTTCGACAGCTTGGTGGTAACCGAAGTCTCCACGTACCCGCTCTCGGTCCGAACCCTCAGCCCAATGTCGACCATTACTGCAGCACTCCAAGCTCCACGGCGAGATTGCCGTTCGGGTAGCGGATGTAAATACCTTGGTTCGTGATGTTCAACTGATATCCGCCGGCGACGGCGCCATTGAACTCGAATCCACCACCAGGCGCCTTGTTGATTCTCCAGCCGCTTTGCCCCGGCACGTAATCATCGGATTGGATGGCGCCACTGATCTTCGCGTTGGTGATCGCGGCATCGGCAATATTGGCGCTGGTAATCCACGCAGTGCCGATCAGAGCCTGGTTGATGAAGGTCTGGCCGCCCTGGATCACGAACGGCGAGGTCAGCTGCCCGTTGACCAGGTTGACGAACGCGAAACGGTCGGCGGTAAACAGCACCTGGCTCTGGTAGCTGCCGTCCGGCTGGTTCTCGATGCCGATGCCCATGCCAGCTGCGTAGTACTGGCCGTTGGCTGCAATCTGCAGCTTCAGGCTGTACGAGGCGCTGATCTGTCCGTCCAAGTCGACCAGAGCTTGCGAGGTGGCCTGCACCATCGCCTGGGTCTTGCCTACCGCTGCTTCGGTGGTATCCACACGCCGGCCCAGCGCGTAGTCTCCGCTGGCGATGACCGTAAGCGTGGTGATCGTGCCGGCAAACGCGTCCTCATCGCCCGCGTTCCAGTCCCCATCGCCGGCGTGCTCCGCGCTGTATTGCGCCACCAAGCCATCTACGCGGCTGCCCACCGCCGTGACCTTGCCGTCCACCTCCGTAACATCCAGCTCCAGCTGATCGATCCGCCCGGCCAACGCACCGGCCTCGGCCACCGCATCGCCGACGCTCTTCCACTTCGTGCCCGGGGGCTCCTCGTTGCCGGGGGCGGCGTCGGTCCACAACCAGATCTTGCCGTTGTGCACCACCGTCTGGTCCGATTCATACGTGGCATCTGCGGCCCAGATCAACGGCGCGATACTGCTGATGCTCTCGATCTCCGACAGCAGCTCCCGCCCCAGCGCGCTCTTGTTGATGAGGCCGGAGAAGTAGGCGTCATACTCGGTCACGTCGGTGCTCGCCTCGCCCACGACACCAGCGCCAGCGGGATACCACGGCCCGATGTTGCCACTGCGGTCCACCAACCGACCCCAGAAGTAGAACTTCGCGCCGGCGGCCAGGCCATCGAGCCGGTGCCGGTTCTGCGGATAGGCGAAATCGCCCAGCTTCGTCGCGTTCTCCAGGTTCGGGCCAGCGCTGCGCCAGATCTCGGTGCGTTGCGTGTCGGTTGCCCCGGGCGGGAACGCCCAGGCCAGCTGGATGCCGAACACCACTGACGCTGCCGTCAGGGAGGTCAGCGCCGGCGGCGGCTCCGTCTTCCCCTGAATGTCGGTGAGGACACTGAGGGCCGGCTGCGACACCGCATTGAGCGCATTCACCGCACGCACCCGGGCCAGGTACTTGCCCGCATAGACCCCGCGCACCTCCGCGCTGGCCGTGCCCACGCGCCCCACACGCACCCAGTTCAGATCGTCCCGGCGCCATTCCACGTCGTAGGCAATCGCCTTGTCGGCCGCATCCCATTCAATAGTCAGCACCGGCGTGGCAATGCCCTGGTCGATCACCACATGCGAGGACAGGCGCACGTTCGCCGGCGGCGGCTGCACGCTGGGCGGTACGATGCTGATGGGCGGCGGCTCCAGCCGGGTGCCGTCATCGATGGCCGCGAACTTGTCCGGGCGGTGCTGCAGCGCGGTGACGCGATAGGTCAGCCCCTCTTCCTCGGTGATGCTGATCACTCGGAACTGCTGCATCACCAGGTCGGTCGACTCCGTCGCCCAGATCGACTGCACCACCGGGATCGCGCTCCAAGGCGCAGAGACGGTCACCACGCGCGTCTCCGGGTTGACCGCGCTGATGGTGCGGGCCTCGGTCTTCCCGCCCGGCAGCGTCGCCCGCAAGAGGTCCCCGGCCTGCATCGAGGGCGGCACCACATCCAGGGTAAGGCTGCTCGCCGCGGCCGCGCTGATGCGACCGGAGTTGCGCCGCCCCGCGCGCTTGGCATCGGCGACCTGGATCACGTCACCGGGCATGCAGTTCAGGGCATCGAGACCCACGGCGAAGTTGACGGTCTCCGTCTCCAGATTCTCACTGTAGAGGATGTGCAGCCCCACGCGCTGGGCCTGCGACTTGGAGTGGCAGCCGAAGGCCGTCACCTCGATCTGGTTCACGCCGTAGCGGGCAATCCCTTCCTGCAGCTGGACCGGCTCGACCTTCTGCCGGCCGAAGTCGTCCGGGTCGGACCAGGACACCAACGCCACCGTGTGCCGTGCCTTGCTGCCGCTGCCGGTGTACGTGAACTTCCCGTCGACCACGTTGGCCTGGCTGTAGGTATAGACCGGGTCCTTAGGCATGTCCGCGGAGGCCATGATCTGCCCCGCCGCGTAGAAGCTGATGCCGCGGAACATGCTGGCCAGGTCCTGTAGCACCTTGTGGGCCGACTCCCGGGTCTGCAGGTACAGGCTGCAGGTGAAGCGCGGCTCCAAGCCGCCCATGCCATCGCTGACCAGCTGATCGCAGTACTGCGCGATCTCATACAGGCGATACCGGTTCACCCAGTCCAGCGGGATGCGATCACCAAGGCCGAAACGATCGTTGGTGACCATGTCGAAGAAGACCCAGGCCGGGTTGTTCGTCCAGGCCGACTTGAACGTCCCATCCCACACCCCGGTGTAAGTGCGCGCGATCGGGTCGTAGTTGCTGGGCACGCGGATGATCCGGCCCCAGATGCGGTAGGCCGTGGTCGGCTTGCCCTGGAACTGGCTGCCGTCGATCTGGATCGCGGCCAGTGCGCAGTTCGGGTAGCGCAGCTTCACGTCGATGATCTCCGTCATGGAGATCACGTTCACGGTGTCGGCGACGGTGGAGCTGTTCGCGTTCGGCGTAAGGCGGCGGATCCGCGCCTGCCACTGATTGCCCGGCGGCAGGTCGATGCGATGGCTGCGCTGGTACTCGGTGGTGGTCTTGCCGCGGAAGGCGTTGCTCAGCACCGTGCTGAAGGCGCCGCCGTCAGTGGACAGATCGATGGCGTACTCGACGGCATAGCCCTCGGTGTCACCGTTCTCGGTGTTCTGCCTTTGCAGGGCGGGAACACCAAACCGGATCCGAACCGCAGACAGATCCTGCCCGGAGGCTGCTCGCACCACCGGTGTGTCGCGCAGCTCGACGCCGACGCCGATCTCGTTCTCGACCGACGGGAAGCCCGGGATGTACTCCTGGTCCTGCGTGCCCGAGCGCGTCTCGACCTTCACGCCGTTGAAGTTGAAGCTGCCGTCGCTGTTCTGGATCGGCACCTCATTGAGGTAGATGGACTGGTTGCCGGCCACCAGACCCCGGATCTCGCCCTCGCTGACCAGGTCCAGCACCTTGGCATAGGAGATCGAGTGCAGGCTGTCCGGGGTCTCCACCGGCGTGCGGGCGTTGGTGCTGCTCTTGCCGCCTGCGCCGATCACATCAACGCACGCCAGGGCCAGCGGATCGTGTTGATAGCTGACGGCTCGGTTCACTGCTGGTCCTCCGCGTAGATGCCGCCGCTGATCACCACGGATCCGACGACCATCCCCTTTGTGTCGTGGCCGCCGTAGGCGACGGGCACGGGGTTGCCTTGGGCCTGCACGTTCACAGGCCCGTTCATGCTGTAGTTCGGCGTGTTCTCGGCGGCCTCCTTCGTCCCTAGGCCACGGGGCTGGGGCGACAGCATCTGCACCACGCCGCCGATCGCCAGACTCCAGCCGGCCGCGCCGACAGCGCCCCAGAACTTGGCCGCTGCGGCGCCGGCGCCCGGACCGCCGTAGATGGAGGCCACCACGATCAGGGCCACACCGACGATGGTCTGCAGGGCACCCCCACGTTTGGAGCCGACCAGCACCGGTGCAATGCGGATATCATCGGCACCCGGCGGATCGTGCAGCTGCGCCTTGCTCAGGTTCTCCCGCCCGATGAACACGGCAAACTCGATGCCCTGATCCTTGCAGCCTGTCAGGAACTGCCGGAAGCCGGGCAGCAGGATGCCGAGCGCGAAAATGGCCTCGGCCGGGCTGTTCACCGCCAGCTGGAACTTGCGGCCAAAGCGAGCGCCGAGGCGGCCGTACAGCCGGACAGTACGCAGGCGATCAGTCATGGCCGGCCTCCTTGTGACGGACGATGTAGCGGGTGCGCTCGGCCCACATGCCGCCGTAGACCACCGTTTCAGACAGGCGCCCGTGCATGTGGTGCAGCATCTTCCCGTCGCTCAGGTAGACGCCGGCATGATTCGGTACAGGTGAGCGGATCTGCATCAGGATCATGTCGCCGCGGCGCGGCTCGCCCTGGATGACCGCGAAGCCCTCCGCCTGCAGCCGGTCCAGGCTGTAGAGGTCCTGCCCCTTCTCCCACCAGTCGTCCTCCCGCTCGTACTGGCTGAGCTGGATGCCCAGCTCGCGGGCGTAGAAATCACGCACCAGGCTGTAGCAATCCAGCACGCCGTGGGCGAACTGCCGGCCCACCAGCGGCGCCTCGTAGCCGCAGGGCACTATGGTCTGCAGGTCGCCACATTCGGGATCAGCCCCAACGCACTGCCCCACGCTCACGATGTGCCACGGCAGGCCGCTGGCCTCGCACATGACGCGGTCGGCATCAGAGGCAGCCGCGGACGCGTTCGGGTGGCTGTGCACGACGGCCAGCACTTCGCCGTTGTCCTCGGCGTCGGCAAAGTCCTCTGCCGGCAGCCGGAAGTGCTCGCTGGGAGTTGTGGCCAGGTTGCGGCACGGGACGTATATCTCCCCATCGCAGCCGGCCACGATGAGGCCGCAGCACTCGCGCGGGTAGTCGGCCACGGCATGCGCCTGGATGGCCTGCAGGGTGCTCTGTTGCATGGATCTCGCCCATAGAAAAGGCCCGTGCCTGGCGAGCCCTGTGGTGCTGCTGGTGCAGCGCGAATGGTCTGGAGCTTGGGTATGGGGGCGTCAGGTCCGCAGCAGGCCGGCGGCGGGGAATCCACCGTGCGGAATCGGCTTGTCCTGGCCGAACCGCAGCTGGCAGCTCCGGACCAGGCCGGCGCACACGTCCCTGGCCGGGTCGTCGACCGGCTGGTCGTTGATATCGAAGTAGGCCGAGCCGGTGTAGCCGCAGTAGGGACCGCGATAGCCCCCGTGCAGCAGGGCGCTGCAGATCCTCGTGCATTGCCGCGCGGGCAGCTCCCGCCCGTTGAAGTCGGCCACCGTGGTCAGCTCGAACTCAACCGTTTCGTCGTCCTCGCCCACCTTGCGCTCGATGTACCAGATCTCATCCGGGAAGTGTTCGCCCGGATCAGCCAACGGGTTCCCCGCGGGGAAGTTGGCCGCGTCCAGGTACTTCACCAGCGTCTGCCGGCGGATCAGCTTGGCGCCAGCCAGATCCTGGAACATGCGGCACAGAGCGCCGATCCGGCCATCGATGTTGCTTACCCTAAGCCGTGGGTTGGGCTGCTGCTCGCTGGTGCGCTCGAAGCCGGTAGCGTTGATCGGCCAAGGTCCATATTCCTGGCCCTGCCACCAGATCACCCCCGACTGCAGGTGCTGGTGGAACCAGAGCTGATCAGCACCGAAGCTGGTGCAGTCCAGTTCATAAACGGTGACGCGGCCGCCCGGCTCGAGCTGCTGGGCATCGGCGGTGATCATGGCGCATCGACCTCCGCGTCCTCGGCTTGTTCGAGCTCCGGAGCGTCAACGACGACACGTACCGTCAGCAAGTAGACAATGTCCCTTCCCTCTCCGGTCGCCGGATCGGTACACGTGTAGAGCACCGCACCCGCCTCCTGCTGGATGGCCAGGCGGATGGTCTGCTCGTCGTTCTCGTCACGGTATACGCTCGCGCGCCACCCGGTAGCCGGTTTGATCCCCGGACCAGCTACCCGATACACACCAGTCGCAACCCGAGCGCACGCGATGCCCAGAGCATCAAACGAGCAACCGATGCTTGTACCAGGAGCATGGTCTCCATCGAGCACGATCCCGCCATCAGGCTGGATGTTGAACGCTGCGGTGCAGGTGGGCTCCATGTTCAGGCTCTCTTGATGAAGTTGTTGGCATCCACCGTCGTGTTCCCCGCGTGCCATAGGGCATTGCCCCGGAAAGAGACAGCTGTTCGGGTGACCGTGAGCGCTTGGATATAGGCCGAGTTGAAGAAATCGCCATCCTTCAACCAGACTTGGAGCTGAGATTCGAATCCGTTGGCTCCCGTAGGGACCAAGAACATGCCGGCCAGATCGCTGTTGCTGGCGTTGTAGGACAGGGTGAGCTTGGCTCCGAAATCGTTCGTAGCATTCGCGTTGTGGAAAAAGTTCGCGCGACGAACTGCCGTTCCGCCGCCTCGCATAACGAGCGTCCCCGTCATGGCGCCGGCTTCACCGCCAGACTTCGGAACAGCCGCCGCAGCTGCGGAACCAGCATTGGTCGCCTTCGTGTCCGCGGTGGCCGCAGCTGTGGCGACGGTACTGATCCGACCATCGAGGTACGCGTCGTTATCGTTGACCTTCCCGAAGGCGATCCTGGCTGGATCGCCCTTCTTGCCGTTCGGCTGGACTGTATCGATATTGATTGGCTGAAGTGCCATGTTCTCTCCTTACGGCTGGAACGTCTGTTCGAAGGTGGCCGTGACGCTGTAGGTAAGACCACTGGGGAATGGCTCACCCTGCGCTGTGCACTCGAACAGCAGCAGGCCGCGTGGGCTCTGCCACAGGAACGAGCGGCCGACGTGCGTATCGAGGAAGGCGATGATCTGCTCGATCGTCGCCAACGTGCCGGTGAAGGTGAGCTGATAATTGCGGCTGCGCGGGTTGATTCCGTCCGGCGCCACCTGGCGGTAGCCATCGCCGAACTGCACGCGGTGCACCACGTCCTTGATGGTGCTCCCGCCCGTGCTGGTCGGCTTCCAGATGAAGGTGTCGGTCATCGCCCTGCTCCCATGACCCGCATCGCACCACCGTCCTTCATGGACCTGACCTGCGCATCGTTGATCTTCATGTCGATCAACTGCCCAATTTCCTTGCCGAACCGCTGCCACACCGGGGTATCTGCAGACACGTCGGTAGAGCCGTCGCTGTTGACGACCACGCGCACGTTCACCACGGATCCGCTGCCGGTGGACGTGTTGCCACCGCCGCCAGTCGGGGCCGCAGGGATCACCGCTCCGTTGTCGCCAGGGATGAGGTACGTCCTGCCGTTCTGTCGGAACAGCTCAGGCTTGCCGCCCTCACCCACCTGGTAGAACGCCTCCGCCGCCACAGGGCCACCGGTCGCCCGGCCGCCTCCGTAGTTGGAGAGCATCCCCGCATTGATGTTCTGAGTCCCGCTGGTGGCGGCCGCATTGCCAGCTGCAGTGACCCCGCTGGTACCGGTCCATGCGCCGGCCACCGCATTGATGATGCCCACCGCCGCCTGCTTTGCAGCGATGCGTGCGAGGTCGGCAACGATGGCGTTGGCCATGTCTCGGAACGACAGCTTTCCGGTCTGGGCGAACCGCACCCAGGCATCCTCCCAGCCACCGAGCGCACTGTTCATCAGACCGTTTGCCTGCTCCAGCGCATTGCTGGCGGCGAAGGCATAGTCTTCCCATGCCCGGCGCGCGCCTGCCCGCCAGTCGCCCAGCATCGCCAGGCGCTGCTCCTGATAGCCCCGCTCGATCTCCAAAGAGCGGTCAAGGCTGGCCCGCAGAAGTGCCACTTCTGCCTGGTACTCGCCGCCGCTTAGGGTGCCTCGCAGCTTTTCCTTGTCGAGTGCCTTTTGCTCATCCAGGTACTTCCCCTGGATGTCCAGCTGCCTCTGCAACATCGCGGTGGCATCTCCACCTCGGCTTAGGCCAATCAGGTCGATTTCTGCCTGCTGCCGTCGCTGCTTCTCCAGCTGTGTCAGTCGTTCGATCAGGGCCGCCTGCGCAGCCATATCCCGTTCGTTCTGCTGGGCCACAGTGGCGATGTCATGCGACATGGCCAGGCGCTCCCGCTCCGTCTCCAGCAGGCGGCGCTCGGCGTGTGTGAGCGTGCCCTTTCCGTCGGCCAGACGGATATCGATCTCTTCGATCAACCGCTGCGACTGCGAAACCTTTTGCCCACTGCGGGCCAGCTCATCGTTGGCCGAGATCTGTTGCTGCACCCTCGCCAGCAGCTGTTCCACGCCCGAGCGCGCCGTCTTGCCGGTGCCGGTTGTGCGCTTCGCCGACTCGTCCTGTGACTTCATGTAGTTGGCGATGGTCGCCTCGATCTCAGCGCGGGTCCTGCCGGCTGCGATGCCCTCAGCCTCGATGCGCTCGACCTCGGCACCCATCTTCAACTGCTTGTCGTACATCTCCAGCCGGCGGTTCCACTGATCCGAGGCCTTCTTGGCGTCGTTTGGGTCTGCAACGTCGCCATTCGGCGCGCCGATCCCCTCAATGTTCGTTGGCAGCCCATTGGGGTTCCGAAGCCTGGATGCCGCCCGATTCATCAGGTCTGCGAAGGACGGGGGCCTGAACTGCTCCGGCAGGTTCTTGGCAACGACGCCGCCGACCAGGCCGAACCCCAGAATGTCGGACAGGCTCGGGAGGCGAGCCAGCACGCCGTACTCCCGTCCCAGGTCGGCAATGGCGTTCGTCACGTTGACGATGGCACTCCACGTGCCCGACACGTCGCCCTTCATGTCGCGCCAGTACTCGGTGAGAGCCGGCAGATTGGCCTCGGCCGTATTCGCCAGGTTCTTAGTTGCATCGTCAGCGAGGCGAAGCGCTTCAGTGACCGCCCCAACCTCATCGCCCTGCTGCTGGAGTTGGTAGACGTAATCGATCTGGGCCTGGGTCAGGAACCGATACTGCTTGTTCAGCTCCAGGAGACCCTGCACTGGATCGTCGACAATCTTCGCGAACGAAGCGACCGTCTTGTCTGCAGACACCCCCAGCGAGGCTTCCATGCGCGCTGCTGATGCAGAAACCAGGTCGAACTGCTGCCCGACGAACTGGCCCGACTTCGCAACCGCGTTGAGCGAGTCCAAGGCCCCGCCACGGCTCACGCCAGGGATTCGATCCAGCTGGTCAACCATCCGCTGAAGCTGTCCGAACGTGATGTCGGCAGAGCGCCCGGTCAGGATCAGATTCCTCTGAAACCCGAACAGCTCGTCGTTGCCCTGCTTCCAGGCGGCGATTCCGGCCACGACCACCGCAGTGAAGCCGGCCACTGCCAGCCCGGCTCCGCTGAAGACCGTGGACAACACGCCCGTCCTGGCCGTCAGCGATGCGATGGAGGACTGCGCCTGTGCGAAGTTGCCGGTCGCCAGCGCACGCATCAGCATTGCCAGGGACTGCTGGGTCTCCACGGCCTGCAGGTTGAGCTTCCCGAAGGTGTTGGACGTGGCCAGGATGCCCGCGCGCGTGCCCTCCAGCTGGCTCTGGTACTGCTGCCACACCTGCGGCTTTAGTAGACCGAGATCACGCGCGCGGGCCAGGCGATCCTCCTGCTCCGCCAGCTTGTTCAGTGCAGCGACCGTCGGATTGATCTGCCCCAGTAGCTTCTGCAGGTTCAGTTCGTGCGCCTCCGTGGCGGTGGCAGCCTGGCGCGTGGCCACCGCAGCCCTCTGCTCAATCCGCTCCATCTCCTGCACGCGGGCGTTGATCTTGGCCTGCTCGTTGGCCCAGTACGACGCAGACTTGCCGGTGCCCTTCTGAGACTTCTCCAGGCGGTCGGCAGCAGCGCCGGCCTTGTCAGCAGCGGCGGCATTCTCGTCCAGGGCCTTGGTGCCTTCGACCAGGCCGCTGCTGTCGACCTTGTAGCCAAGCTCGGCGATATCCATCAGGGGCTCCCGTTGTTCTGCATTGCCCGCTCACGCGCGGCTTTCTGGTCTTCGCGCACCGCGCGCAGGTACTGGTCATCCATCGCCATCAGCATCACGACCTCCTCCGGGAGCAGGTCGACCTGCAGCAGGCGGGCCCATTCGCCGATGTCAGCAAACGTCAACGCCTCCGGGCCGCTGTGCCTGCGCCCGGATAGCTCCCAGAACCAGCCCCAGACGTGGGCAGCCGCGTCCGGGACCTCCAGCTCTGGTGATTCGCCGATACCGAAGCGCGCATTGCGCTGGCGCCGTGTCTCGCCGTTCTCATCCGCCATGTCGTAGCGGACGGCGGTGTAGACGGCCTCAGCCGTCCGTTTCGTCAGGTCGGCGAAAGAACTCCGCCCGGTCGGTCAGGGCGACGTCGACCTGTTCCCCCACCCACGGCAGTTCCTTCAGGAGATCACGCAGGACCTGCTCCTGGAAGGCGGGCTTCTCGCCGTGGAAGGTCAGCTCCCCCTGCCACTCCCACCCACCGATCGATGCACAGAGCATGCTGATGCGGCTGGCCTCGATCTGCTCGGCACCCACCTTGCCGCGGTAGTTGATGCGATCGTTGATCGACTTGCGGGCTGCGGTCTTCACCTGCGGGTGGCTGTCGGGCAGGAGGATCAGCACCAGGCCTACCGGCTCCTGGGTGGCCGGGTGGAGGATGTCCAGGCGGCGTTCTGCCGCCACGATGTTGGTCAGTTCGGTCATGTTCGGGATCCTTGATGTCGATCCGGTAGAGAGCCCCGGGGGAAGCCGGCCGGATCAGTTCCGGCTTGTCAGGCGGCCGCGCTATCCCCCGGGGTGTTCGGGTTACGGGGTGGCCGGCGCCGCGACGGTGATCGGCGCCTGGTTCAGCGCCAGGGTGAAGGTGTTGAGGATGAAGTCCTCATTGCGGCCACCGGGCACGTTGGGACCGGTCACCAGACCGCGCAGGTACTCGATGGAGCCGTCAGCGCGTTCCACCTTGAACGCATAGACGTCCGGCACGTTGGGAGCACCTGCAGCGCGCAGGGCCACCTGCCCCGGGTCGGTCAGATCCTCGGCCACCTCCACCTGCGGGTCGCCGGCGTTGGTGATGCCCTTGCCCTTCAGGGCAACCAACGTGTCCAGCGTGTCGTACTGCACGATGTTGGTGTTGATGCCGCGCTCGCCGATGCTGCCGACCTTCTTCACCTGGACGAAGGTCAGGGCCGCGAACTCGGTTTCGGTCAGGTCGGCATTCTTGGGGGTGGCGCAGATGTAGAGCTTGGAACCTGCATTGGTTTTTGCTTCAGCGGCCATAGCCGTATCTCCTCGCGATGGGCGTAAAAAAACCCGCCACGGGGCGGGGTCGTCGAAAAACGCAAAAGGCCCGCTGATGGGCGGGCCTATAGACCTAAAAGCTGTTTAGCTAGTTCGAGTCTTTCTGAAACTGGACCACAGCGAGCTTCTGCTGCAACAGAACATTACCCGTTGAAACAGGATCACAGAGCACCTCATTGCCAACTGCGAGGGGTGTGTCGGCCGTTAACGTGCACAGGGCAATCTCCACGTTAGGCTGATATGGAACATAGCCAACAACCGTTATGGAATTCTGAGACCGGCGACGAATTCGCACGGGCCAAGATGGAATACCAATCGCAGCGTTGCTCAGACCTGAGAACAGTCCTTGCGCACCATCAAAATCGCCAATCCACGCTGGATCACAATCCGACTTCAGTAGCAAGTTGATTGTAACGAGCACCGGCTTCTCATCATGAAGAAGCGAAACCTCAGTTTCCCTCAACAACAATCCGTAGTTACTCAAAACAGGACCTCCAAATGGAACGCAAGGAACTCTTCTACCTTCTTGGAATAGTAAGCTTTGCCGCCACCAACTGCATGGCCTGCGGCCGGGTGAATCCGGCCTCCACGTAGGCCAAGTACTCCGCGCGGACGAATCGCGCCTGCTCGGCACAGAACTCGTCCAGCAGCTGCCGGTTCCGCTTCATGCGGGTGATGGCGTCCCGCATGGCCTGCAACTCACCCTCGTTCGGGATCTCGTTGCTGCTGACTAGGTGCAGGTTGGGCGGCTTGGGGCTCATGGTGACTAGTAGACCCCCGGAAGTGCGTTGTTCTTTGGCGGCTTGGCAATTGGGTATTTGGAGATATGTTCCTTGCGCATGTCAGCAGCACTCAAAGCACTATCGAAATTGCCATATGCCTGCGGATCAGCTTCAGCGCCTTGGTCATCAAACTGCTGTACCAGCTCTGCGCTGAGGACAAGGGCCTCGTACTCCTGCATGGCTTGCATCAGCCTTTGAATTAGTTCTGCCGGGGGAACCAGATAGAGCTTCAACCTGCCAAAGTCTTTCGCTATGGCGTTATACAGCGCTATCGCCACCTCCGCTCCGCGCAGTGGCAACCTCATCTTGGAGATCTGATCGAATTTGATTTGCAGATCCTGAATAGTGGGCATCCCGTCCTCAATCGGTTGAAAGTCGAGGCATCCTATCAAGCAAATCCGCGCCACGGAATCGTAACTGGATGCATTGCCCGCTCCGGGTCCTGGATGATGCTGGAAGTCCAGGGCTTCCTCTCCACCCGCATGCCAGCGAAGGTCGTGCCCTTGGCGAAGGCATCGATGATCTGGTCCGTAATCGCGGTACCGACCATGATCCCCTGCCCGGGCCGGTAGCACGCCGACAGCTGGCCGAACCCCTGCATCAGGAACGGGCCATCGTCCTCGATGCCGTAGTTCTCGGTCCGATTCGGGAACCACTGCAGCTCCAGCCAGCGGGCGTTGTTGCCGGTTGGCGGCGTGAATCCCTGCCCCGGGTACGAGCAGGCCAGGCCCTGCGCTGCAGCGAACTGCCCCACCAGCGTGGCGAATGCGTCATAGATCGCGGTGTCGCTCATGCCATCCGTCCTTTCACGTCGGCGGTGACATCGGCCACGATGAAGTCCCAGCGCTGTGCTGCTGCGCGCGCGAAGCCCTTGCCGGCCTGGGCATACTTTCGGCCCACGGCGTCTTCTCCATAGAACCCGTGCTCCATGCGCATGGCGTACTTCGCGGTCCAGCCAGCCCACACGGTCTGCCCCAGCTCCATGGTGGCAAACACCAACTCCGGTGGCTCCGCCCCATCAGAGGGCATGCCTTCCACCGACGCAGCCACCGAGTTGCGCAGCGTGCCAGTGACGACCGGCATCTTCCCGCCCTGCCCCTCGGGCGTGCCGGCTTCCTCCATCAGCTTGGTGGCCGACTCGCGGAAGATCACGCCCTGCATGGCCTTGGCCTTCTGCGCGAAGGCCCGGACCTGGCTGCCGAACTTATTGGCCACGCTTCACCTCCGCCGCCATGTTCACCCGGTACTTCTTCATGCAGCGGCAGCCGATGGTTTCCTCCGGGCCGGCGCCGAGCGAGGTGTCGCCAGGGAAGCGCATCAGCGCGCCGCTGGGCGTCTGGAATGGCTCACCGAACCGACGCACCTGGCCGTTCATCGCCTGGTGGCTGTGGCGGGTCCTGTCGTCACCGGTGGCTGACCACGTGCCTTCGACATTCTCCCGCGCCAGACGACCGCTTTCGATCTGCTGCCGGAACGCCTCCTCCCGGCCCGCGGCCATGGCTGTCAGCGACTCGGTGCGGGCGATCATCTCGCCCCGTAGTGCCAAGAGCCTGTCTGCGTAGCGCGCAGCGATCTTCTCCACGTCTGCCGGTGCCACCGGCTGGCCAGCCTTGATGGCCCGGTTGACGATTCCGTCCAAGCGCTTGTCGCGCCGCTTGCGGCCGAAGTACTCCGCCATCTGTGCCGGATCACCGCTGGCCAGCTGCTGCCGGACATTGGCCACGAACTGCGCCTGCTGCGCGGTGAGGCCAACGACACCCCCACTGCGGCGCCCGGTCTCGCCCACGCGGCCGACCAGCTCCAGCGCCGTCTGGCGCGGGTTGAGGCCAGCGGCCATGCCGCGGACCAGATGCTGGCGCACCAGCACGCGCTGATCCTCCACCAGGCCGGTGATCAGGCGCGAGGAGTTCGACTGCAGCCAGCTCTCCACGCCACGGTTGCGCATGTCGAACCCGAACCGCAGCAGCGGCGTGCCGTTGGCCGGGTTATACCGCCCGCGCACCTGCTGCCGCAGCGACAGGGTGGGCAGCTCCTTCATGCCAACCTCGGCACCAGTTGCGAAGGCCTGGCGCACTTGCTCCGCCAGCGGCGAGAAGCGCTCGCCGTCGAAGCCCAGCGCCTCCAGCACGGCGTCTACCTGTCCGGCCTGCAACAGGCTGGCCAGCAGCTCGAGCTGCACCTGCGATCGCACGCCATCAATGGCCTGCTCGAACGCGCGGCGCACGGCCGGCTCCAGGCGTCGTGCCAGCAGTTCCAGCTCGCGGGGTGTGTAGTCGGCCATCAGCGTCGGGCGTGGAACTCGTAGAGCAGCACCTGCCCGCCAGGGGACAGCGGCTGCAGGTCGATGAGGTGGTACAGGTGCCCACCCAGCTGCAGGCGGTCATCCTTGCCGGGCTCGACGTCCACCGCGGTGGAGATCAGACCCAGCTTGTCTCCCTTCAGCACCAGGGTCGTGTCGCGGTCCGTGAGGCTGTATTCCAGCTCCACCACCTTGCAGTCGTGCCGGGTGACTGGTCCGGGCTGCGGGTTATGCGGCGGCCCGGTCGGCGGGCCATCGCGCTCCAGCTGCGTGCCGTAGCCATAGCGCTCGATCAGCTTCTCGGCCGTCGCCTGCATGCGGTCATAGAAACGGCTCATACGACACGCACCGCAGGCAGAACCGCCGGCGTCCGCAGCAGCGGCGCCAGGATCTCATCGATCGCAGGGACCACCGGCCGGTTCGGCACCTGGCCAGCGGCCGTGGCATCGGCGTAGGTGATCTCGATGGGGCCGACCTTCTCCTTTGTGACCGCCTCGCTTGCCACGTAGTCCGGCGACAGGCTACCGGGGCTCACTAGCTCGCGCAGCGCCGCCTCGTAGGTTGCGCGCTCGACCTCGTCGGGTACCTCATCCGGCTGGATGGGATCGCCGTCGTAGTCGATCGCACCGGTGCGGGGCCACTCGTTCGGCTGGCCCCGCCCGGCCGTCCGCACGCCAGGGAACATTGACGCCCAGCAGCCGGATGCGAGCAGCACCCGGTACCGGCCGTCGATGTAATCCGTGGCGCGGACCAGCGCACCCTCGCGGGCCTGTTCCGTGCCTGCGGCCCAGGCGGCGTTGCCGCGCGCCAGGTGGTAGCTGTTCGCGCCTTCCAGCGTGCCGTACATGGTCAGCCCTCGCCACCCGAATTGCCGCCGGCGGCCTTTTCAGCATCGGCGATTGCCGCCTGCAGCTTCGGCACACCCCAGTTGCCCTTCGCGTCGATGCCCAGCTCCTTGGCGCGCGCGATCAGGGCGTCCTTGTCGGCGCCGCCCTCGCCGCCCGAATTGCCGCCGGCGGCCTGCCCGCTGCCGCCGGCGTCGCCACCGGTGATGCTCAGGATCTCGGCCTTGATCCAGCCCTGCACCACCGAGTTCTTCTTCAGCTCCTCCCAGTTCGCGACCGGGGTCTGTTCGCCCGGCGGCAGAATCGTGCCGTCGGGCAGGCCCAGCGGACCATTGTGGTTGTTCTTGATCTTCATGCTTCGCTCCGATGTGGCCCCGGCGCGTGGCCGGGGCCGTGGGGATCAGATGCCGTCCAGGTAGACGACTTCCTTGGGCAGGCGCACGTCCAGGCCACCGAGGCGCATCACGCCCGGAATGTCCCAGCGCAGCGGGCCGCTTTGCCAGGCCGGCAGGAAGCGGTGCGGCATCGGCATGTGCAGCTTCAGAACCTCCGGATCCTTGCGATAGGCGATCAGGCGCGTGGTGCCGCCGACACCGGCCGTGTCCAGACCGCGCACGCCGCGCAGGGTCAGCTGCTGGCCGGTCTGCACGGTGTACAGGTTGTTTTCCAGGTACCACTGGATGATGGTCTTGTCGCTGTTCTCGCTCATCTTGCGAGTGGCCAGCAGGTTGAACTTGGTCCACGGCAGCAGCAGGGTGTCCGCCATCGACGCGGTATTGGTGCCGTTGAAAACATTCAGCAGCGCCTGGTTCAACACGCCGACAATCAGGTTGGAATCCGTGTCCACGGTCCAGTTGCCAGTTGCCGCCGCCACCGGGGTCACATTCGCAGCGTTGTAGAGGCCGGTGAACCCCTTGTCCGCATCGCCCAGCAGCGCCACCCGGTCGACCATCTCTTCGGAAGCGCGGCGGGCAGCGGAGGCATCGTCGGACTGGAGGTTGATGCCCAGCAGCTGTGCCCGGCCGATTTCCTCCCAGCCGAAGCCGTAGCCGATACCGGCGGTGTGCACGCCGGTCTGGTGCTGTGCACGCGTGGTGCCGGCCTTCGGCAAGTCGTCCGCGTTGCCGTTGATCCAGTCGGCCTTGCCGAACTGGTCGGACGAGTAGTAAGTAACCGAGGTGGCGAACTCACTGCCGGTGGTGTCGACCGGGATCAGGTCGCGGTACTGCACCGACGGGTAGCGCGTGCGGTAGACGCCCGGTTCGATGATGGATGCCTGGGCAACGACGAAGCCGAGCGCGGCCTGTGCGTCGAACAGGTGCAGGGAATTTCCATTCATGGGCTTGGCTCCTTAGCCGAGACGGACGACGGCCAGCTGGCCGGCGGCGGTGGTGCTGGTGTCCCAGCGGGCGCCGGTAAAGGCGGTGTTGTCGGTGGCGACGTTGGTGAAGGTGCCGGTCGCGGTCACGTAGACCGGATCGCCAGCCTTCACCGCGACGGCCGCGGCCACCCAGATGTCGCCCTTGGTGATGACGCGGGCCGAGGTGCGCTGCGCGAAGCTGTCTGGCACGCCGGCACTGCCGACGGCGGAGCGGTCCAGCAGGGTGATCCCCACCAGCTTCGTGGCGCCGGTACCGGCCAGAACGATGCCCTTGTCGGCGGCGCCCTGTGCGACGGCGCGGCCGAAGCCGATGCCGGGCGCGGTCTCCACGTTCCGGCTGATGATCGTGGCCGGCAGCATGGTCGCCTGCGCACCTTCGATGGCCGCCGGCTGGATGTCCGGATAGTTGGTCTGCAGTGCCATGGCTTAGGCCCCCTTCTGGTTGGCGGTGCGGTAATCGAGACCCTTCACGGACTCGGCATAGCCGTTGTCCTGCACGGTCTGCCGGTGGATGGAGCGGTCGCCGAGGACCAGGGCCACCGGGTCGCGCGGCTTTGCCTGGCCATACAGGCCATCGAACAGCGCTTCGACGTAGGCCTCGTGCTTGCCGGCCACGGCTGCATCGCCAAGCTTGGCCACCACAGCAGCCTTGCGGACATCGGCGTCGCTCTTGCCGCTGTAGTCGGCGTCGTGCACTGCCTTCGCCTTGGCGATCAGGTCGCCGCGCTGCTGTACGCGCTGGTCCAGGTCAGCATCGCTGAGGACCTGGCTCTTGAGCGCGTCGCGCTCGCCCTCGGCCTTGGCGATGGCGGCATCCTTGGCGTTGATGGTCGCCTGGTGGGCAGCTGCGGCGGTTCCGGCGGCGGTGTGTGCGTCCTGGAGCTGCTGCTGCAGTTTGGCGATGGCTGCGGCCGATGCGTCGGTGCACTCGACGGGCAGGCCGTCGACCACGACGATGCGAGTCTGCTGGTTGCTCATGTGGTTCTCCTGCGGTTGGGGATGGGCGCTCGGATCCGGTGCACCGGGGGTGCGCCCATCCCCGATGCGAAACTGGGAGCCGGCCCGGCCACGACGACACATGGCCAGGTGGTTGTTGCGGATGTTGATTTGCTTGGCCTGGTAGGCCTCGCCGTCGGGGGTTACGCCGTCCTCCCATACGATCTCGGCCGAGTAGCCTTGGGAGAGCTCACGCTTGCCAGACTCCCAGTCGGCGATGGCCGCCTGGTCCATCAGAACCAGTGGGACGCGTACGCGGGTTTCATCGTGCGAAACCTCGTCGCCGGTCTGCCCTACCGCGTACTTCTTCCAGTTGTCGGCGGTGACCATCTCAGGAGGGTGGTCATTCGTCATGGGCCGGTGCGCAAAGCTGCGTAGCGTCGCGTCGGAGAAGACTTCTTCCGGGGGCCGGTAAACCTTGACCTTCAGCAGGTCAGGCCGGCCCAATTCCTCGCCCAGGTATTCCTGGATGCCGGTGCGGGCCACGTAGGCATCGGCCACGAGATAGCCGTCCGCGGTGCGGCGTGGAGCCGACACCGAGACACGATCAGTCAGGAACACCATGGTCAGTCCTCGCGGATCTCTTCGAAGATTTCCGGGCCCAGCACGATGCGGCCGCGGTAGGGCTCGACCTTTGACAGGTCGACAGTCGCCTTCGTCAGGCTGATGTGCGGGGTGTAGTCCGGGTAGTCATGCGAGCCGCCGGCACGAATGATGCTTTCGTGCCGCCAGCACAGCTGCGCCGACGCGAACAGGATCACCGCCGACATACCACCCAACGGCTCAACGGCGCGCGGGCCGCCCTCGGGGATGACCAGTTCATCCTTGCCGCCGTTGTTCCACTCGTTGGCGTTGCCGGCCTTGATCCAGTCGAACGCCTGGCGCGAGTAGGCAACGGTTACATGCAGGTCGTCTCGCGGCTCCCCGATGCCTTGCTCCTTGGCCCAGGCCGCGATCTCGTCGGCATTCACCACCTTGCGGCTGACATACAGCGAACGGGGCTGGGCGTCCTGCACCGGCGTTGCAGCGGCGCGCCGCTCGTCGTCGTCCTGCTCGTCGCTCTCCGTCGGGATGGCTTCGCCGTACTTCCGCATCTCGGCTTCCAGGCCCGGCGCGACGCCGGCCTCGGTGAGCATGTTGGCTGCCACCTGCACCAGCACAGGTTCCGGGATCAGCCTGGTGTCGGCGATGGTTTTGATCGTGTCGGCCGTGGTCTTGCCAATGGTCGCGCGCTCGGTGTCGGTGGTCTGCCACAGACTGCGCCAGTTGTAGAAAACCTCCGGCGGCCGGCTGCCCAGCGCCGAGCGAATCAGGCACTCGTCCAGAACCTGCAGCGCCGGCTGCAGCACCAGCTCCTGGTTGCTGCTGATCCGGTCGTAGTAGTTCCGCAGGTCACTCTCGCCGCTGGCGTTAAGGCCGCCCGGCGACTGGCCGAGAAGGCGGGTCATCGGGATGTCCGACGCGCCGGACACCAGCTGCATGAAGCCCATCAGCAGGTCCACGAGACCACCGAACTGAGCCTGTTTCTGTTCGTACTCCTCCTCCGCATCCAGCAGCAGCGCTCCGTTGACGCCCTTCGCCATCGCCGCAAGTGTGAGACGCTGCAGAACCTTCTGCTCATACTCCGGGTCAGCCAGGTTCGACATGAAGTTCGGGATCTTGATGACGTCGACCTTTGCCTCGAACACCAGGGAGGCGATGTTCGCAGCGCTGGCGTCGGCGTCCTTGATGGCCTTGCTGATGGCCATCAGCACCGAGTCGCCCCAGCCGTTGCCGGTGTCGAGCTCGGGGTCCGGCTTGACCGCGCCCTGCAGTATCACCAGCCGCGACGGATGGATCTGCAGCTGGCCAGCGGTGCCGCTGCTGAGGTTGTAGAACGCCGGACGCCCATAGCCAGGTGACTCGGGATCGCGATCCAATTCGCCGGCCTGCAGCACGCGCTTCGAAAGCACGTTCAGATGGCGGATACCGGCCTTGCCTAATGACTCAGGCTTCAGCGGCAGCATCGGATCGGACTGACCGGTACCGATGTAGAGCGCGGCTCCGCCGGTGAGGCGCGCACGGATCATTGCTTCCAGCAGCTTCTGCTGCAGGCCCAACCGCTTCTCCTCAGCCTCGATCGCGGTGATGTTCGCCTGATCGGCACTCCAACCGCGCCACTTCCGGCAGCTGTCCATCGCCGGGATGTCGATCACCTTCCGAGCCAACCACGTGCCGCGGTAGGCGTTCTCTGCCTCCTGGTCCGATAGGGTCGGCGGGCCGTAGAACGTCGACGCAGCCTTGTCGCGCGGCGTACCCAGGTTGGCCACCAGATTGACCAGCCCATCTTTGAATTGCGTGAGCTTGCCCATCAGAGCGCGTTCCCAAGGTTGTAGGTGCTGCCGGTGACCAGCTCGGCGAATGCGCCCGAGAGCGCGTCCACCTGGTCGTCGTGCTTTGCGTTGGGGAATTCGGCGATCTCGTCCAAGAACGCCGCCACCCACGGGCCATTCACAAGCTTGATGTTTCCGGCCTCGGCCTGAGCCTCGACCGGCGTTGCCCGGACCTCCTTGGATCCGGATTCCAGCGCCGCCTTCACGTCCCAGCCGGCCAGCAGCTTCACCTGGTGCGCGGCGTTGCTCTTGCCAGCCGCGCCAGGGTCTTGTGGGATGCGGACCTTGATGGTTCGGCCGTCCTGCAGCGCGGTGTTCTTCAGCATCGTCTCCACACCTGCCGGCGACTTGCGATCACGGACGATGTCCAGGACGTAGTAGACGCCGCCGACCTCGCCCAACAGCAGCCCCACGGTGTAGTCGGGATCGCCTTTCGTTTTCTGCTGCTTCGGATCCGTCGCGGCGAAGTCCCATCGCCGGACCTTCCGCGCCGCCAGGATGGCCGGCGCGGTGTCCACCACTTCGAACCATTCCCGCTTGAACTTGCCACCGTCGCGCGGGGTTGGCCGTTGCTGCTGCTGGCCGGCCACCGCGTAGCTGCCCAGGATCTTCTTGTCGCGCTCGACCACCGCGCGGGGGAACCGCTCAGGAAACAGCAGCTCGCCATCCTCAGTGCGCGGATCCTCGAACCCGATAGACGTCCGGCAGCGGCGCTCTGGCTCGAACTCCATCGGCAGCATCAGGTGCTCATACCCGAGCCCGAGGTCCAGGATCTGCCCCGACACGTCCTTTTCGTGCAGGCGCTGCATGATCACCACGATTGCAGACGTGGCCGGGTTGTTCAGTCGGGTCGGCACCGACTCGCGGAAGATGCGGGTTGTCGTCGCGCGCTCAGCCGGGCTTTCTGCCGTCTCGGTGGAGTGCGGGTCATCGATGATCACCCGGTCGCCACGGCCACCGGTCAGGCTGGCAAACGCCATGCCCTCGCGGTTGCCCATCTTCGAATTGGCGAAGGACATCTCGCCCGACCGGTTCAGCTCGATCTCCGGCCAGAGACTGCTGAACCACTCCGACTGCACAAGGTCGCGCATACGCCGGCTGTCGCGCTTGACGAACTTCTCCGCATAGGAGGTCGTCAGGTAGCGCATCGACGGCAGGCCCCGCGGCCCCCATTCCCATGCCGGCCAGAACACGCTAGCCACCAGCGATTTCATGGTGCCCGGCGGGATGTTGATAAGCAGCCGGGTGATCTGCCCTTCGGTGATGGCCTCTAGGTGCTGGCACAGGACGTCGATGTGCCAGCCGTGCACGTAGGGCTGCGCCGGCTCCAGAACCGACCAGGCCTCACGGATGAAGCCCGCCAGAGTGGTGCAGCGCTGCCGGATCGCCTCGCCGTCGCGGGCAAGGCGCTCGCGCTCGGCGTCAGCCGCCCTCCTCGCCCGCTCCGCTCGGATCTCCGCCATCGTCGGCAAGCGGACCGAGGATCTGTTCAAGGCGGTCGAGTTCATTGTCGGAAAGCTTGCTCAGGTCGTAGTTGCCGATCGCGCCGCTGTGCTTGTGCTTCTCCACCAGGAGGCCGGCCAGCTTCCCCTTGCCCATTGTGGCGGTGACCGCCGCGCTGGCCTGACCCTCTTTAAGCGCCAGCTTTCGTGCCTGCTCGAGTTCAGCCATCAGGCTGTCGACGGTCACCTCGGCCTTCTTGGCCACTTTCCGCTGGCCGGCGCGCACCGCAGCCTGGATGCGCGTCTCGGTCAGAAGCCGCGAGCCCTGCTGCTTGGCTGTCTTGTCGCTATACCCGGCGCGGATGGCCGCCTGGGTGCCGTTGTGGTCCAGCAGGTACTCCTGGACGAAACGCTGCTGCTTGGGGGTCAGTGATAACTTCATTCGCATTGGATCTCTGGACGCAAATAAAAAGGGCCCCGCAGGGCCCTTTTCAAGTCAACATCCTGCTCAACCCAAGTGGAATCTTGGCTCAAGCGCGGGCCGCAGCATATCGACGAAATCCGCAGCATTCTTGAAGTAGTTGCGGAACGCGTTTTGGATCGCCGCTGGGTTCTCACCACTAACAAAGACAACATCATCCTCAGGGTACTGCTTTTCGATCCTGTCTCGATGAGCGAGTGCAGCGCGACTTTTGCTGAAACCTTGGACCCGCAGCTCATCGCCCGTAAAGTGCAGCACGATATTCGCCTTCCTCGGTATTTCAGCGTTACTTCTGCGAGCGAGCGCAAGATTCGAGATGGTATGCAGATTAGCTTCTAGCTCCTGCATTTCTGCAACCAGCTCGTCATCGCTCAGGTTTGGACAGTAACCCGAACGCCCCTCCCGAGTTCGAGCAATATACTCGCTAGCCAGAACAAAAAGACGTTCTCGCTGCACGTTCACACCCTTATCGAACTTGATTCGGTGTCCATCGAGAAGGTCGCTAATCTCGACAGCAGTCGCCCACGCATGCTGGGCTTTGGTCCGGTACTGAATCTCGATCCTGAGACCGTTGTACGCGCTGCCGGTGCTGCTTTCGTCCACCAAATAGGAAAAAACATCGTGCACACCACGATATCCAGTGTCCTTAGGGGTAGCGATGTAGTCGTACTTCTCAGGGTGCAACCTGACATGCCTCGCGCGGCTCTGGTGAAACTTCTCTCTAAAGGCCTCCAAATCTTCGATTCGATCAAAGATCAGCCTGCATCCAGCGAGATCGTGCATCGTCGACAGGTCGCGAGCACGACCAGTCTTAAGCTTGTCAATGATCGTATTCAATCGCTTCAATCGTTGAGCAAAAATTACCGGAAAATCATCCTGACTATAGATGTATCTAGTCAGAGTATTTCTGAAAGTAGTCAAGACGAACGCATGTGAATTTCGCCAGTTCCTGACAATCTCCTCATCATCCGGACTTCCGATGTCTTGAGCGACTCGCTCTCCTGCCCGCCTAACCGCTGAGCGCGTGTGCAAGGAGGGGTCACCGTAGGAATAAGGCATTGCTTTGCGTCCTAGCCCAATGTCTGGCCGGATCATACACCTACTCTTCATTCAGGAGGACAGAGAGACTTCTCATCACGCCGCTATCTGCCGCTGCTACCCATGGCCAATATTACTGCTTGACAGGCACGGACGTGGTCGTCCGCGTCTCGTCCGATTTGAACAAGAGCTCCCGCGACCTCTGCTCGTAGTTGGGCTGCCTGGTCACGTTCGACGGCGCCGGCGGCGGCTTGGGACAGGCGAGCGGTATTGCAGGTGGCGAGGTCGTCGCGCAGCTGGAGGCTGCCATCGCGCACGCCAGCAGCAACATCAGCAGGGACGGCCGTGGCCGCGGTGCGGTCTTCTTCATGCTTGGCTCCGATGGTGGCCAGCGCCTCGGCCTGGCTGTGCTCGACGGCACGGGTCTCGGTGAGCTGCTGAACCTGGCCAGCGCTGGTGCTGGCCTCCTGCCGGGCTTCGCCGGTCTCGGCGCGGTCGCCGCGCCAGGCCCAGCCGGCACCGAACATGCCAGCGGACCAGGCGACGAACACCAGCAGGTAGAGGGCAAGCCGGTTCACGGCTCGATCTCCCCACCGACTGTGATGGGCGAGACCAGCTCGCAGTCCTGCGGCAGCAGGCAGCAGGTCAGCTCCAGCAGCTGGTCGATCACCCAGCACCAGAGGTGCAGCGCTGGGATCTTCGGCGTGCCGGTGACCTGCTCCTCGCTGTCCACGCAGCGCCACGCCGGAACACCGAACAGGGTTCCCTCATGAGTCATGCCATTCGCCAGCGCATCTGCCTTCGTGACGTAGATCAGCTCGCGCATATCAGCCTCCCGGCCTACGGGTCATCCCGAAGAAGTAGCCGATCACCATGCCGGTGGCATTGTTCAGGCCGCCGATCAGCATGCCGAACGAGTCCTTGTTGGCCTCGGGGATCGAGATGGATACCAGGGCGGCCATGGCCATGCCGACCAGGAACAGCACCAGCACGGCAATGCCGACGCGCGCAGCGCCAACATTTCGGGTCGCGAAGGTCATGCGGCACCTGCCAGTGAATGAATTTCCTCCAGCGCCCAGTGGTAGAGGGGCTGGTCGATGATGGTCACGCGGGTAAGGCGCTTACCGCGCACCTCCTTCACAGCCACCTGGGTGGACTGCTGGACCGCCAGCAGCACGAAGGCGATGCGCTGTTTGGTCGGGTCCGGCTCCTGCAGGACCGCCAATGCATCGCTGACCATCTCGCGGATGGCCAGCAGCAACTCCGCAGTCGGGTTCTTGGCCTTGCGGCTCTCCAGCACCACCAGCACGCCCTGCAGCTGGTTCACCGGCGAGAGCTTCGGGGCTTTCTTCTTCGCCGCCGTCATGCGAGGCCAAACAGCTTCTTGGCCTGCGCCAGGCGGTGCTTTCGATCTTCCAGCCCGTTGGTGCCGCCGTTAATGCGCCGGGTCACCGCCGCCACGTCGTCTCGGTCAGCCAGGGCGTTCAGACCTTTGCGCTTCCAGAACCAGCCAGCAGCTGCCACTGCCCACGGCAGCTGCGCAACCAGTTCGGGGGAGCGGACGAACAGGTCGCCCTGCCCCATTGCGTGGCTGAAGGTCGCGTAGTTCTCGCGCCCCGTCAGCTGGATCAGGCCGCGTCCCTTGAAGCGCACGCCGTCACCCGGCTGCAAGTTGCCCAGGTCGGCCCGGCCTTCGTAGGCGCGGCCCGAGGCGTACTCGGTGGCAGTGCGGAAGCCATCCGATTCATGCGCAACCTGAGCCAGGAAGTGCGCCTTCTGAAGCGCGGTCACAATACCGAACTGGATGCACGCATCCTCCAGCGGCTGCGCGTACTGGCCGGCGCCCATGGCGGCCGCTACGGTTTCGGTGCTCACCAAGGTCTCTCCTGCATAGGTGCCCGCCCCGCAACCGGCTGGTACGCGAGGATGTGGTTGGTCCGGGGGGCTGCGGGCGTAGAGGGCCGATCACCACCGCTGCCTAGGCGATGCCTGGCCTCCAAGGACCGTGCGCAGGCCGCCCGCCTGCGTTGTCGCCAGCCCCAATCGCCTCACGGCGAGCGGAGGGGGTTTCGGCGCGGTGGTTGATCGGTGTTCGGGTCCCGGAAACGCAGAAGCCCCAGCGCAGGGCTGGGGCTTCAGGTACAATTCTTGACAGTTGCAGAATTAGGGCATCTGACTGTGCAACTTGTCAAGCTCTATCAGTAGCCATCCTTCTCTGCCTCGGCTCGAACCACCTCACCAACGGCCTCAAGAACGCCCTTATAGAGCTTTGCGGCCTCGGCGGCATCTACGTAGCCGTCGCGATGGGAAATAACGGCGACCACGATGTCGCGCGCAATCTCGGCGTTGCTTGCACTCATGTCCTACCCCTGTGATTAAGCGGCGATCCTGCCGCCCATGAAGTCTACCCCGCGCTGCAGCTCCCGGCGGTACTGCCACACTGACAACGTGCCGCCGTACTTCTCGGCCACCATGCGCGCCTTAACCGCCTGGCTGGCCGACACGGTGAACTCAGTCCGGACGATCAGGGCGCGCATCGGGTACTGCCGTTCCATCGATGCCAGCGCCCGGTCGATCCAACGCAATTCATCCGGAACGCCGACATCGACAGCGATCTCGGGGTTGTCGTGGGGATGGTCTGCGTCGTTGGAGGCGCGAATCGGATCTGCAGCCCACAGGGGAACGATGCGCAGGCCTTTCACGCCGGCGCCAGCCGCCATCAGGCGGCGTCGGTCGGTGCCGTCGCGGCCAACCAGATCCTGGATAGCCCGCTCCCGCGTCAGCGGGGCATGATCGCGAACCTTGTCCAGGACATGCACGCTCCTGTCGGCGCGGCTAAGTGCAAACCGATTCACCTGGGCGTGGCCCCAGCGTCGCAGTTCTTCGGTCAGCGGATCAGTGTTGCGCATCGCGCATTCCCTCCAGTACGGCGTCATCGAATCGGAATACCGGCAGCTTGCTGTCGGTGTCGCAGGTACCGGCCCTGTCGGGCCAACCTTTGCAGTGGAACCCTGCAGCGCCAGTGGCGCGGAACAGGCAGACCGAGCAACGGCCATGCTTCTGCAGGTAGGACCGGTAGCGCTTCTGCAATCGCAGCTCGGCGCCGGTCATGCGGCCAGACCATCCAGAAGTGAAGGCGCCGCGGCGAGATACTCGATGGAAACCTCCAGCCGCGCGCCCTTTCCGTCTGGCTCCATGCGTTCCAGGAGGGTCCGCCGGATCTGCTTGTCGTCCACCCAGGCGATGCCGTTCAAGGCATCCGACAGCACCTTCTCGCAGTTTCCGAGGTCGATGCACTGGACGGTGTCATCCCAGGTGTGCGGATCCTTCCGTGCGCGCTTCGCCCAGTCCTGCGGCCGGTGCGGGAACAGCTTGATGTGCAACCCCACGCGGCCGGTCGCCGGCGCGCGAATGCCTGCCGCCCTGGCGAGGTGGCCGACCGCCGCCTTGTAGTTCTTCGCGTCCTCAGTCACGTAGGTGATCGCCAGCGGCTTCGGCTTCCTCGGAATAACGCGCACGGCCCAGTAGCGGTTCGAGCTGATCGGATACGGGAGGGTGAGGTGGATCATCGTGCGGTCTCCAGCAGCTGCAGCCGGGAAAGGGTGACGTTCAGGGCGGCAAGCTCGTCCATCTTCATGACGAGCCACATGCGCTTCTGCCCGTGGATTCCGTTGAAGCTGCCCTGATGGCAGTCCTTGCACAGGGCCACGGTCGTGAAGTGCTGCCCCTGGTTGATGTGATGGGCGTCGCTGGGTCCTGGCGCGTCGCAGACGCTGCACTTCAAGAGTTTCACCGCGTTCACGTGCCGCTTCTCAGCCGGGGTGAAAGCCTTGGAATTCTTGCTCCTCACGCGCCCCCCCCGAGCGGTAGAATCCGCTCCACCAACAGGGGAAATTCATGAAGCAAGGACGTACAGACAGGGATTGGGCGGTGGTTGCGTTGATGGCCTTTTTTGCGGGCGCATTCCTTGTATGGGCGCTTCTGAGCAAGCACCCACCACAGCCCCGCCCGCCGCTCGACGTCGATTGGCCGGCATGGGTTCAAGCGATTGGCAGCGTAGTGGGCATAGCAGTAGCGATCTACGTCCCGTGGCGCCAACGTCGACTTGCAAGAATCGACGAAGAGCAGGTACGGAAAGACAAAGTGAAGATTATGCGGATGGCACTTTCCGCTGCTGCCGGACAGTATCGAGGAAGCCTTGCCGCTGCATTCCAATACTTGGAAGAAGCGCATGAGGTCCGCAAACGCTTGCCGAAGAACGGGATTCGAAGACCGCTCGAGTTCGACCAGTTCAGGAGTGAGCTCTATTTGCTCGGGGAGCAGGGTGAGCGAGTGAACAGACTCATTGCATCCCACACCACGATGAGCGGGTCGGTAATGGCAATGCAAACGTCCAAGGGTCTCAGCCCGAGCTTCATGAAGATCGCCAGGCGAAATTTCCCCGCGATGATCAAGCTTGCAACAGAAGTAAGCGACGAATTGGCCAGAACGACCGAAGGCTAAGGGGAAAATCACGCAACCCTCCTGTTCTGCCCTGCCATGTTCCAGAAGTCGGCGCGAACGTCGTCGAGCATCACGTGGGTGTAGTGGCAGCCGATGTGCTCGGTGATTCCATCGAACAGGACCTGAAAACGGTCCTGTTCCATCTCGTCGAAGGACAGGCTTTCCGCCTGCTTGACCATCAGGCGGCCGACGCCGGGTACGTCGATCTCCATTTCCTCGCAGCAGGTGCCGGACTCGCGCTGTAGGCGCTTCACCGCGTCGTGGCTGCCGAGCTGCTCCCAGCCCTCCACGTTGTCGACCATGAGCTGGCCGATCTTGTGAACCAGGCGATGCTGCCAACCCTCGCGTGGCTGCTTTAGTTCTGCGCGGACCTCGCGGCCCACTTTGAACTTGCGCTCGCGTAGCAGGCGCTGGTCCACATCATGGGCCGGCACCAGGGCGCCAATCAGCTCCCCGGTGCTCGGGTCGATCAGCTTCGCCACCACCAGGTAGATCGGCCGGCGCGCTCGCTTCGCCCGGATCTTCCGCGCAGCTGCTGTCATTGCGGTCATGCGTCGTCTCCCGCGGCAAGGTCGCGGCGGCTGCGACGGCGGCGGCCAGATGCCGGCACGTCGAAGTCGTCATCGCCACCACCGACGGTGGCTGTGCCCTTCAGCGAGTAGTTCGGCCGTGGGCCGGTGTAGTCATCGAAGGCACTGCACTGCAGCCGATGCTGCAAATAGCAGGTGCCGGTCTCGCCCTGGCGGTTCTTCGCCACGATCAGTTCGGAGATCCCCGGCGCGCCGCAGGACTCCTTGCTGTAGTAGTCGTCGCGATACAGGAACGCGATCACGTCGGCGTCCTGCTCGATCGCGCCGGACTCGCGCAGGTCGGCCATGCCCGGGCGCTTGTCGGTCTTCGTCTCGACCCCGCGGTTGAGCTGCGACAGGGCCATGACCGGGCAGTTCAGTTCCTTCGCCAAGCCTTTCAAGCGGCGCGAGATGTACGAAACCTCATCGTTCCGGTTCTCCGACTTCGCCTTGCCGGTCAGCAGCTGCAGATAGTCCACCACGATCAGGCCCAGGCCGCCGGGCACCTTGGCGTGCATGCGGGAGGCACGCGCTGCCAGAGCGTCTACCGATAGCGCGCCGCAGTCATCGATCGCCAGCGGCAGCGACTGGATGTAGTTCCGAGCCTGCGAGAGGCGCGCCCACTCGTCGTTGTTCAGAGCGCCCTTCTCGCGCATGCGATTCAGGTCGACGCCGGCATGGGCCGCCATCAGCCGCAGGCTCCACTGCGAGGCGGACATCTCCAGGCTGAAGGCCGCGACGTTTCGGCCGCCGGCAGCCGCGTCCTCGGCCCAGTTCAGGGCATGCGCGGTCTTGCCCATGGCCGGGCGCGCGCCCAGCACCATCAGGTCGGTCGGCTCCAGGTAGGGGATCTTGCGGCGCACGCTGCTCCACTTCGGGACCAGGCCCTGCGTGCCCTCTCCGTGGAACCGGGCTTCCATTTCGTCCCAGGCCTTCTGCACGCCGCTGCGTACCATCACCAGGCCGCCGCTCCCGCTCGACTTCACGGTCAGGCTGGCCAGCTTCGTCGCCGAGGCAGACACGACCTCCTCCGCTTCGTCGTCGCTGGCGCCGTAGGCGCTGTCTGCGATGTCGGTAGTGGTCTCGATCAGCTGCCGCAGCAGCGCCTTGTTGCGCACGATCTCCGCATAGGCGCGAACGTTGGCCGCCGAGGGCGTGCTGCCGGCCAGGTCGTAGACGGTGGCCACCAGCTCCTGCGCGCCGATCTCGACGTTGGCCGTGATCCAGTCGCCCACGGTCACCACGTCGACCTCCCGTTTCAGGTCGGCCACGCCGCAGATGCCCTGGTAGATCAGCTGGTGCTCGCGGCGGTAGAAGTCTTCCGCCGCCAGCTGGTCGCGGATCTGAGCCAGCGATTCGCCCACCAGCAGCAGCGCGCCGAGGACCGACTGTTCGGCCGGCACGGAATGCGGCGGCACGCGCAGCTGTGCGACGTTGTCCAAGTAATCGGGCACCGCGCTCACGCAGCCTGCTCCTGCTGCGCCTGCTGATCCTGGCGGTCACGTTCCCGCTCAGCGTCGCGCTCGCGCTTGACCTGGACGCCACTGGTCGTCAGCTCGCAGCCGCCTGCAGGCGGGCACCACCAGAGCTTGAACCAGTTCCGGCGCACGGCATCGCGGAAGTGAGCACGCCAATCCTTCTGCTGCTTGCCGCTGTCGCGGTGCTTGATGGCGAACTCGCGCCAGGCCAGCGCCACAAATTCGCGCGGAATGCCGGCGTCCTCGGCGAAGTCGAAGATCGGGTCATCGGTGCGGATCGGGCGCTCACCGGCAGCCCGGCAGGTCTCGATGAAGGCGTTGAAGGTGACCTTCTCCCGCTTGGGCCGGCCGCCCTTGCCCTGGCCAGATTTGCCACCGACTGCCCCACCGGCGGCAGCCGGGGGGGTATGGGGGGGCTTTTCTCCCTTTCCCTTCCCTTCCTCTCCACTCCCCTCCACTCCGGGGGGGGAGGACTCTTCGAGCCCTCGACGATCATCGTTCGAGAATGAGGGATGCTTGTAGGTGGGACGGTCGATTTTCTGATGCTTCTTCCACCCTGTGACGTGCAGATACTGCTTGTCGCCGTTGTTATAGAAGGCGATCAGGGAATTCGACGACAGCTCGTCGAGCATTCCCTGAACATCCGTCGAGGAGATATCGTCACCGGGGAAGATTTCAGCCTTCACGGTCTTGGCGCTGGCGACGTGATTGCCGCCGTCGTCGCAGAAATTCCAGAGACCGATGAAGAGCAGCCGAGCCATCGGCGAGCATTCCATGACCTGCTCGCTGGACCAGAACTCAGGTTTGATGGAGCGAATGCGGGCCATTACTTTTCCCCCAGAAGATCAGGGGCCGTGTCTCCGGCGCGCCGCGCTTCAGCCCTGGCCTGCTCCTCGGCACACCTCCGGCGGTGGTCCGCACGTTCGGTGTCGGTCATCGGCTCGCTGCTGGCGATGACGTCTAGACAGCGCTGCAGCTGCCGGAGCGTATCGGGTAGTATTTTCACGGGGTGTCCCCCTCGTTGGGCGGACACCCATGCTGTAGCACGGGCACGCCGATTGCGTGCCGTAACTGGCGCGAATACGCGGGCAGTTACGCTCATACCCCACCCCGCTCCGCCGCTGCCTCAGCGTGCTGGCTGACCTGCACAAGCGCGGCCATGACCTGCTGGCAGGCGCGCGCGATGGCATCAGCCTCATTCGGGGTGATGCGGTTATCGGCCATCGCTTCCGAGACCAGCTCGGCCAGGTCGCCCTTTGCGGCGGCAGCCGACAGCAGTGCGGTGATCAGGGTGCCCGACTCAGGCGCGTCGACCCGCTGGGCGATGAAGCCGTGTTCTGCGCACAGCGCATGCAGGATCCGGTAGTCCCCGGTCCGTGCCATAAGCGTGTCCGCCTCCTGCAGGCTGAGCAGGTTGCGGTCCGTGTTCGGGTTTACCTTGCCGCGCAGGGTCGCGGCGGACATGCCCATCCTGGGCGCCAGGGCCTCGCTGCCGCCCCGGTACTGGTGGACGGTGTCGTAGGCGGCATCTGTGACATTCATGGGCGGGGTACTCGATTGGAGACTGGGCGACAGCGGCGGCGCAGGATGGCGCCATGGACAACGTCACATCAGGGATGAAGGGAGTCGCCCTCCTTGAGGAAGGCTGCGGTCACCACACGCACAGCCGATGCCCGCAAGGAGGGCGACATGGAACTGTTGGACAGGGGCTTTCAGGAAACGCTTCTGCAGGAGCTGGCGACGCTGTACCCAGAGGACGCCGACGTCGCCTCCTTGCCCGCGCATGGGGAAGGAAACCGGCTGCTGGTCAATGCAACTTATTTGGCCGAGCACGGCTTGATGGAAGTCCGCCTGAGGAGGCTGGATGGCCGATTGACACTTTCCTTTGCCAAGATCACTGCGAAGGGAATGGACTTCCTCGCCGGCGACGGCGGGCTCGGGGCCATTCTTGGCGTGGTCACGATCAAGCTCCACGAAGAGACGCTCCGTCATCTGATCGAAGCGAAAGTCCTGGAGTCAGACCTGCCCCAGACTCAAAAGCAGCGATTGCTCGATCAGCTGCGACAGCTGCCCGCCGAGACCACAAAACACCTTGCCATGCAGCTTGTGGACGCGGGCTTGAAGAACTGGCCACTCGCACTCCCGCTACTGCAAAGGTTCTTGAGTTGACCTGCGGCCGCGCCATGACAAGCCAGCTGTCTTCGGTGAGTGGAATCAGGAACTCATCGAGTTCGATGAGCCCCTGCTCGTCTTCGACAAACAGGCCCCTGGCCGTGACCACCAACGCGTGGATCTTCACAACAGGAGTGCCGGCCATCTCAGGCCGCCTCCTGCTGGTCGTCGTTGGCCGCCGGGGGACCGAACACGTCAGGCCGCAGCAGATGGCGGGAAACGCCGGTGGTTGCCTCGATGGCGAGGACGTGCTCAGCAGGAACCTTGCCGCGCTTTCGCCAGTTGCTGACCACGTTCTGGGCAACGCCAATGGCGGCAGCGAGCTTTCCGACGCCGCCAGCTGCTTCGACTGCTTGGGTTAGAGTGCTCATGCCCCAAACAATCACATATCGTGATCTCCCGGTCAACACATATCGTGTTAGACGGCCATCACGCTCCGTGAAGAATGGCCGCATGGCCTTCTCCGACAACCTCAAACGGCTGCGTCTGGCGCGTGGAATGACGCAAGAGCAGCTTGCGCTCGCCTGCGGCTGGTCAGGCCAAAGCCGTATCGCCAACTACGAATCATCAGCTGCCAGCGCCAGGGAACCAAAGGTGTCCGAGGTTCCTCTTATCGCCTCGGCTCTGGGAGTTGCGGTCGCCGAGCTGTTCGGCGACTTGCCTGTGCCGTCTCAGGTTCAGCGACTGGACTTTGCAAGGATCTCCGCCGCGGTCACTGTGCTTCGGACCTACCTTGAATTGATGGGAAAGCCCATCGAGATGGTCGAGGACCCGGTGCTATTGGAAATCGCGTACGAGGTGGTTCAGGAGTTCGGCGGGGAGGCCCCAGCCGACAACGTTCTGGACCTGACCAAGGTGCTTGCTGACAGGATGAGAGGGGGCAACGTTGAGCGATCGATTCGGGGAACTGGCAAAGCGGTTGGCGGCTCGCACGGCTGAGCTTGAATCGAAGGCACCCATCAGGCCAGCACTGCAGCTTGTGCCCTGCGTGCCCCGTCCTGGGATGGACGATCTGACACGAGAATCGCACTGCAAGATGATTCGGCACCTAAGGCGCCGATGGGGATTCCCCATGCAAATCATCATCGACCAGACCATCTTCGGCTTGGCGGGCATCGAGCAGTTGAGCGATGAAGCGCTAGTGCAACTGCACAGCGACCTTGAACGAGCCCAGGATTGCATGCGCGAAGGCATTAGTTTCGAGGACGCCGGGTTGCTCCGCTCGCGGTTTGGATGAATTTCACATTTGGGCTTCCGAAGCGCGAACAACTTTTATGGAGACGTTATGAATAGATGGATACTTCTCGCCGCAATGGTTTCGGTCCCGGCTGCGGCACAGAGCCCTAGCAGCTTGAATTCACTATCTTCTGTGGTCAACGACGCAAGAAGTACCTGCAGCGCAATGGCTTCAAGCCACCACGACAGCGAACGCCTAGACGCGCTAAAGCGTCGCTTGGAAGCAGAGGAGGCAATGCAGCGGCTGCGAAATGACGTCGATCTGTACGGCATCGGCCACGGCCGTGAGAACACCAGGCGATACATGCTGGAGGCGATGGAGCGGCAGGCTAAGCTGGATAGCGAAGCCATCGATCGCGGCATTCTCACTACCAAGGAACGGGACGCTGAGGTTGTCGCCTGTGTGGCGGACGCGGTGCCGAAGGGGAAGGCCGCCTATTCGGCGTTCAAGAAGGGGAAACGCGCGCCAGCAGATCTCAACCTCGCGAATGATCTGATGACCTCTTGGCTGGTCAACATTGAGACCATCTCGATCAACCAGCCCGAGGGCACTAGCGACTCGGTGGAAGCTTGGAAGCGTGCCAAGGCGGCCGTCGAGCTCAGCTCTCCGTAGAGCTACGTCCGTCTCCGCGAATGCCGCGCAAAGCCCCGCCAGGCGGGGCTTTTTGCTGAGCCAAGAAAAATAATCACGCATCGTGTTGACACCGTGCATCACGTTATGTGATTCTCCGTTCCGTCGACCAGCACCGTGCTGGACCGCCGGAGCCCGAGATGGACCAAACCGCCCTCAATTCAGCTTCCCACCGCGCCCAGGCAAGCTGGGAGAACCGCGAAGACCCGCGCATCGCCGCTGAGGCGGCCATCGACAGCACTGCACTGGAGGCCCTGCGCGCCGCGCCGGCCATGCTCGAACAGACGTTCGGGTTCCAGTCGCCTGCCTTCTGGGCCAAGGCCGCCCGCCTGCTGGATGCCCAGCAGGACACCGCCTTCGCGACCCTGATCCGCGAGGCCCGCGACGCCTACGTCAACGAGGAAATCGAGGACGCAGCCGACGACAGGGGCCTGTCCGCCAACGGCGCCATCGACCATCTGCTTGCGGAGCGCGCGGCATGAGCGCCACCGCCCTCCAGGTCCTCGACGACGAGATCGAGGTCATCAGCCAATCCCTCTCCCGACACCGCGCCCGTGCAGACCGCACCGCCGCACGTAAGGGCGAGCGCGATATCCACGCCGACCGGGTCTGCGATTGGGCGGAGTACCGCCGCGACCGGTTGCGCGCCGCAAGGGCCGAGATTGCCCGCCTCATCGCCAGCAACCAGCACGCAACCGAAGGAGCCACCGCATGAACACCAACGTTCGCCAGATCCGCGAGTTCCAAGCCGTGCGCGACGCGATCGCCTGCACCGGCCTGAGCCCGGCGCCGCTGTTCCAGCGCCTCAATGCCGAGCAGCGCCGGGGCTATCGCGGCCTGTCGGTGGTCGACAACGCGCTGCGGCTGCGCCGCCAGTTCCGCGACGAGTTCAGCAACCAGCCTGGCCCGGAGGCCGCATGAGCTTCGAACACGCAATCCGGAAGGAAACCGTGCGCATGTCGATCGAGTTCATCGCCTACGGCGCGCTAATCGGCTTCATCGTCGGCGCGGCCGCCGTGCTGATCTTCCAAGACATGTTGAAGGCGGTGATGTCGTGAACCGCCGCCTCGCTTACATCGTCGCGCCGGTGCTGATGTGGGGGTTGATCTGCGGCTTCGCTGCCGCTGGCGCACTGCTGGCCATCGTCCACGGCAATTACCTGTCACTGCTGATGGCCCGCGCGGTGCTGGCCGGCGCTGCCTATCAGACCGCCCTGGAATGGTTCCGCGCCGAAAAGGCGCTGACCGAGCGCCGCAGCGGCATCCAGTCCCTGACCTCCGCCATGCCGCTACCGGCGGAAGACCTGCAGTAGCCCACTGCCGGCCCGGCCGGCTCAATCGACGAGGTCCACATGTTCCACCTGAAGAGCAACCCGGCGGCCGTCTCCAACGTGAACTTGCGCATCGAGAAGCACGGCGATGAGCGGCACTTGGCGGTCGACCTTTCCATCACCACCAGCACCAGCAACCTGGTGCTGGACCACTTCGACAAGGAACTGCGCAAGGCGTTGTTCCGCAAGCCGGGCAAGGGTGAGCAGCAGTCGCTGCCGACCATCGGCGACCACCTGACCGAGATCAAGATCCCGAGCCTGGAACCGATCAAGGTGGGCCACGAGTTCAAGGGTTTCGAGCTGCAGATCGACGGTGAGCTGGACAGCACCCAGCCGATCTTCCTGGTGGACGTGAAGCTCAAGAAGTTCGTGATCGCCCCGAAGGAAGGCGGCAGCGTCGAGCTGACGTTCAAGGCCTCCGCCAGCGTCACCCCCGACGAAGTTGCCGAACTGACCGAAGCGCTGATCCGCGAAAACGTCGTCCTCACTCTTCAGCCCGGCCAGGCCGGCGAAACCACGCAGCAGGAAGACCTTGCTGCCTGATCCCCCGTCCCTGCGCCTCCCCCTGCGGCGCAGGGCTGACAGCCCGGAAAGACGGGCAACCCTCTACCCGCCCTGGAGCACAACATGATCAGCACCACTCCGGCCACCGGCCGCATCCAGCTGTTCGACGTCGACAGCTCGCAGATCCACAGCATCGGCCACGATGCCGCCACCAACACCCTCGCAATGCGCTTCTACCGCGGCTACGGCGACAACAAGGTGCCTGCGGCGGTCTACCACTACGCCAACTTCAGCGCCGAGGAGTTCCAGGCGTTCAAGGACGCCGACTCCCTCGGCAAGCACTTCGGCGCGTACATCAAGCCGTTCCCGGAAAAGTACCCGTACCACAAGGTCGCCGAGCAGCAGCAGGCCGCCTGATTGACTACGGAGCGGAATGCGCAGGCTGATGCGCGCGGTGAAGCACGTGCCGGTTCGACTCCGGTGATGGGGCGGTCCCCTGACTGCTAGGCCAGCAGATCGAGCGAAGGCGGTTCAAGTCCGCAGTAGGCCATGCCGGGGATCAGCGCCGGCCCTCTCCCCCCTATTCCATGTACGCCGGCCCTGCCGGCCGGAGATACATCGACATGAACGTTCCCGCCACCCAGCAGCAGACCGCGCTCGCCCCGCAGCAACGCCAGCAGTTCGACCTCAGCCCGCAGACCTTCGAACAGGCGATTCAGTTCTGCGACTACCTCGCCGAAAGCGACCTGGTCCCGAAGGACTTCAAGGGCAAGCCCGCCAATTGCCTCATCGCCATCCAGTGGGGTGCCGAGCTCGGCCTAAAGCCGCTGCAGGCGCTGCAGAACCTGGCCATCATCAACGGCCGCCCCGCCCTCTGGGGTGATGCGGTCATCGCTCTGGTACGCAGCTCGCCGCTGTGCGAGTACATCACCGAGGCGGACGACGGCGGCACCGCCGTGTGCCGCGTGAAGCGCCGCGGCGAGTCCGAGGAGGTCCGCACCTTCAGCATGGACGATGCCAAGGTGGCCGGCCTGCTGGGCAAGAGCGGCCCGTGGACGCAGTACCCGAAGCGCATGCGTCAGATGCGCGCCCGTGCCTTCGCCCTGCGCGACGTCTTCCCCGACGTCCTGCGCGGTATGCCCATCGCCGAAGAGATCATGGACATCTCGCAGGCACCCGCTGCCAGCGGCGAGCAGCAGCGCGCGCTCCATGAGGTCCAGGCCGACAAGCAGCTGCCGCTGTACTCGGAAGCCGACTTCGCGGCCAACCTGCCGAAGTGGTGGGACATCATCGCCAGCGGCAGGAAGTCGGCTGAGGACCTGATCGCCACGCTGCAGACGAAGGCTCGCTTCACCGCCGACCAGCTGCAGGAGATCCGCAACCCACCCAAGGACGAGACTGAGGGCGAAGGCGAGGCGCACAACCACATCGCTACCGATGCCGGCTCCGCGACTGCGACTGCGGTGGAGGGCTGAGCATGCGCACTGTGAGCCTGATCCAGGGCACCCCGGAATGGCATGCCCACCGCGCGCAGCACCTCAACGCCAGCGACGCGCCCG
The DNA here is from genome assembly GCF_049384345.1 of Stenotrophomonas sp. CASM110. Lineage (NCBI taxonomy): Bacteria > Pseudomonadati > Pseudomonadota > Gammaproteobacteria > Lysobacterales > Lysobacteraceae > Stenotrophomonas > Stenotrophomonas sp. CASM110. The sequence continues at coordinate 40,148 of NZ_JBMRGI010000017.1, read as the reverse complement.
CGATGCTCGGTGCGTCCACGAACCACTCCCGCACTGATCTGATCCGCGAACTTGCCGCAGGTGTGCCGCGCGAGTTCAGCGACTTCGTCCAGGAGTGCGTCATCGATCCGGGCCATGAGTTTGAGGCGCAGGCCCGTGCCATTGCCGAGCAGCTGGTCGGCGAGGATCTCTACCCGGTCACTGGCGTGGCCGGGAAGTACTCGGCCAGCTTTGACGGTCTGACGCTGCTGGAGGACATCGCTTGGGAGCACAAGCGCCTGAACCAGACGCTCCGCGATGCCATGTTCGATGGTTGCACCGGTACCGACCTGCCGCTGATGTACCAGATCCAGATGGAGCACCAGGCGATGGTCTCCCAATGCGAGCGCGTGTTCTTCATGGCTTCCGAGTGGCGCCAGACCTCCGGCGGCTGGGAACTGATCGAAGAGCGGCACTGCTGGTACACGCCCAACCCGGAACTGCGTGCGCGCATCGTTGCGGGTTGGGCTCAGCTCGAGGCAGACGTCGCAGCATTCGAGCCGGGTCCTGCCAGCGAGCCTGCGCCAGTCGGTCGCGCGCCGGAGACCCTACCCGCACTGAGCATCCAGGTGACGGGCATGGTCACCGCGTCTAACCTAGCCGAGTTCAAGGACAACGCGCTGGCGGTCCTGGGTTCGATCAACCGTGAGCTGCAGTCCGATGAGGACTTTGCCAATGCGGAGAAGACCGTCAGCTGGTGCAAGGGCGTCGAAGAACGGATCGAGGCGACGAAGCAGCAGGTACTCGGCCAGACGGCGGACATCGATGCGGTGTTCCGCACGATGGATGACGTGGCGGCAGAGACGCGCAAGATTCGCCTCGAGCTGGATAAGCTGGTGGCGAAGCGGAAGGAGGAGCGCCGCACCGAGATTTGCAACTTCGCCCGCCGGGCAGTGATCGACCACATCCACAGGATCAACGAAACGCTGGGCGACCACGCGGTCCCGATGCCTACGACGCTGGTGGCTGACATCGCCGCCGCCATCAAGGGCAAGCGTTCCTTCTCCAGCATGCAGGATGCCGTCGATGCGGTGGCTACCAACGCCAAGATCACCGCCAGCCAGGCCGCAGACCGCATCCGCGCCAACATCGCCATCCTCGCCGAGCACCCGGATTACGCCACCCTGTTCGCCGACCGCGTGCAGCTGTGCGCCAGCAAGGCGCCGGAGGATCTGCGCAACCTGGTGGCGGCGCGCATCTCCGAGCACCAGCAGGCGGAGCAGGTCCGCCTGGACGCCCAACGCGAGCAGATCCGCAAGGAGGAAGAAGCCCGTTCGCAGAAGGCGGTAGCCACCGTGCAGCCGCCCGAACCTGTGGCAGCGGCACCGGCAGCCGCACCCGTGCGCACCGCGCCGACGGCAGTGGTCAGCGCCCCGGCACCGAACGCCGCGCCGCGCGAGGTCGTCAAGATCAAGCTGGGCCAGATCGTCGACCTGATCGCACCGCTGAAGATCGACGCCGAGGGACTGCGCCGGCTGGGTTTCGAGCCGGTATCCACCGAGCGCGGTTCGAAGCTGTACGACGCCAGCCAGATCGATGCCATGCGTGGCGCAATGATCCGCCACCTGCAGCAGCCGCTGCCCGACACCTACGCGCAGGCCGCGTGATGGAGTTCTGGCGCACCAGCGAACTGCGGGCCCTGCGCCAGATGGAGGGCCGCGACGCGATGACCGTTGCGGCTGCCCTCGGGCGCTCTCCCCGCGCGGTCCAGGACATGGCCCGCTGCCAAGGGATGCCGGTACCGCGCCAGCCTCACGCCCGGTACTGGCCGGCCACCACCAAACGCCGCGCCCGGCAGCTCCGGGCCAGCGGCAACACCGTCAACCAGATCAGCGCCGCGCTGGGCGTCCCGTTTGGGACCGTGCGCCGCTGGGTCTACGAAGGAGCAGCAGCATGACCAGCATCCACGTGAAGCCCGTCTTCAGCGGCGCCACCGATCGCGAAAAGGAGCAGGACCGGCAGAGGCTGGCCAGCGACATCGCGCGCTTCGAGGCCGGCGGGGGAAAGGTCCAGATCCTGGCCAACAGCGGTATCGACAAGAGCACGATCAGCCGCCGGCAGGTGGTTGAGGGTGGACACGGCCGCCGCGGTGGCAAGAAGGCAGCTCAGCCATGAGCCGCAACATCGAACGCCGCGCGCCCAAGGAAACGCTGGGCTTCGCCTGGGGCCGGTTCCCGACCATGGACGGCAGCGCCGTCACTTGGCGACTGTACCGCCGCGACCACCGCCGTGCAGTGCATATGCACGCGCTGACCTTCTTTGCCCATGACGATCGAGCTGCGATCGCCGGTTACCTGCGCCGCGCGCGCCGCTACCTTCGCGACAAGGTGGACGACATCGACCTGCAGGCGATGGGGGTGGCGGCGTGATCCTGAGACTCGGACCGTCAAGGTCCCAGCTGTGCGTCCCCCAGGATCGGCTTCACAGCCCGACTTACCGCCGAATTGGCATCGGAAAGGTGCTTGTCAGCAAGCTCGCTGACGTGTTTCGCAACGTAAAAATAGTTTCCTGCATCCCCGTCCCGACCAGACACCACCAAATTGACGTAAAGCTTGTGCAGGTGCCTGGTGGTCTCAATGGCGAGAGCAACCTTGGCGGCGAGGGAAATATCGACACCTTGCCATCTTGTGAGATCGACATCTCGAGAGATGAATACCTCAAGCGCACTTGCGTCTGCCGTCAGCGCGGCACGAAAGGCCTCATCAGCCAGCAACATTCCCTCAGCGGCATAGGCTGCGCCGTTCCCCATTCCGAAAGGATACATCCGGCGAAGAGCCTGGGCGTTTGTGTAGGCGGTAAAGAGATCCGTCCTGTAGGCCAACGCAAACAAGGCGTTCGCTCTCTTACGAACAAGCATTCGCTGAAAACTCGGCGCAAAAACAGCGGTGAACACCGCAGCGACAGTGCCAATCGCGGCCCATGCGTCCCAGTTCACCACACACGTTTCGCTGAGCCACCAGCACTGACTGACGCCATCCAGCATGCTCATTCCCTGATCCCCCTGTGGACTCGCCGGCATTCTGCCATGCCGTCGCGGCGGGCGGAGAACTACCATGGCTGACCAGCTGCTCACCACAGGTTCTACGAGCGCGCCTTCAGCGCTTGGGGGCGAGACCCGCCACGTGGCGCTCAACCGCAGCCATGCCGAGCTGCATAGCGTCGCCCTTGCTCCTGATCACGCCCTCGGATCGCAACTCGACAGCGATGCCGTCGACTTCGGCTGTGTACGAGAAAACGTGATCCACGCTGCTCGTGATGGTCAGCACGAAATGGTAGCCATCGTGGAAACCGCGCAGGGTTCGATGAAAGCCACTAGTGGTCATGGGCCGGGCGCGGTAGGGGACTTGCAGCACTGTACCGCTGAATGCGGCCAGGCGACAGCATCCAGTCTGGCGGCTGAGCAGCTGCTCACCGCTGCACCATGGAAAGGCAAAGGCGTCATCGATCAAGATCTGGCTTTCAAGATCGCCGACGGCGTCGTTTCGCGGAGACTGGTCAAGGGGTGGTCGCGTCAAGCCATCCTATCCAGCATCGAGGGAGGTCCGTCGCCATGCGGGCGTGCGTTCTATCTGATGCGCGGTGGCGTCATCGTCGTTGCCCTCTTCCCGATGACGCAGCTGAGCGATATGAACGGTCGCGGGTACTGGTACTCAATCCGCGACCTGTTCCCGCCGCTTCCAGATCGCACCCATGCAGGTACTGAAGATCTGCAGCCGTTCCAGGTCGGTGACAAGGTCTGGGCTTGGTACAAGGACGAGCCCAGGGCTGATTATGGCCAACCCGATCAGCCGGGCGACGACACACGCTGGAGTCGGTGCTTTCCGCTGTTCACCGTCAAGAGCGTGACGGGTCCACACCTCGAACCGGCAAAGTTCGCCGGTCGATCGCACTACCAGGTGCAGCTCAGGTATCGCGAAGGGCCGCCCGCCACCCATTACGACGCGGGCTACCACGACGTTTGCCCGATCAAGGGGCGTCCCTGGCAGATGCGCGGAGACGGCGACTACCTGCAGTTGGTGCACCGTGCACCGCCTGCGGCAAAGCCACGCCGTGCTGCTGCAGTGCCACCGCCCACCCCCACCCTGCCGCCGCCGTTGCCCGCCCAACTGGACCTGTTCGCATGATTCACATCGGAGACTGCCTGGAAGTGATGCGCGGAATGGCCGCTGGCTCGGTACAGACCTGCGTCACCAGTCCGCCGTACTACGGGCTGCGCGACTACGGCGTGGCTGGTCAGATCGGCTTGGAAGACACGCCACCCGAGTATGTCGCGCGCCTGGTCGCTGTCTTCCGCGAGGTCCGCCGCCTGCTGCGCGATGACGGCACGCTGTGGCTCAACCTGGGCGACAGCTATGCCACCGACAGCAAATGGGGCGGATCGACTGGCGGCAAGGCTGCGGCCGCCTTGCATGGGCTCGGCGGCGGCGGCCGCAACAAGACGGCTACAGGTCTGCCTGACAAGAACCTGATCGGCATCCCATGGCGCGTGGCATTTGCGCTGCAGGAAGACGGTTGGTTCCTGCGCCAAGACATTATCTGGGCAAAGCCGAATCCGATGCCGGAGAGCGTGACCGATCGCTGCACGAAGGCCCACGAATACCTGTTCCTGCTGTCCAAGTCGCCGCGCTACTTCTTCGACATGGAGGCCATCAAGGAACCGGCCGCGGGTGTCAACAACTACCCGCCGCAGGGAGGTCCTGTACCTGGCGCTCCTGCGCAGTCTCGGTTGCGCCCTGCAGTGCCGCGCGGCGGATTCGATGGCAAAACCAACGCCCTGCCCGGGCGCGAGGCTTTCCGGGCGACGTCGGAAAAGCGCCACAAGCGCAGCGTCTGGAACGTGGCCACGACGCCGTTCAAGGAAGCGCACTTCGCCACCTTCCCCGAGCAGCTGATCGAGCCGTGCATTCTGGCCGGCTCGCCCGCCGGCGGCCTGGTGCTGGACCCGTTCATCGGTGCCGGCACAACCGCGGTGGTCGCCGAGCGCCTGGGCCGGCAGTGGCTGGGCTGCGAGTTGAACCCCGAATACGCGGCGATCGCGCAGACCCGCATCCAACAACAGCAGCCCGGCCTACCGCTGGGGCTGATCGCATGAACACCGCCACCGAGCAGCTGCGCGCTGCGCTGGCCACGAACTGAAGGAGGACAACATGGCTACCGAGCCGCTCGTTTTCATCAAGATGCCCGAGGTCAAGCGCCGCACGGGCCTGGGCAAGACCACGATCTATGACCGGATCAGCGCCGGCACCTTCCCGGCGCCTGTGCCGCTGGGCGGTAACGCGGTAGGCTGGATCGAGGCTGAGGTGGACGCCTGGCAGGCCGCCCGGGTTGCCGAGCGGGATGGAATTGAACCCGCAAAGGCTGCATAGAGTGGGGGTATTGCTGGGGGTATCAGTTTCTGACACCAGCACCAACCGCCTTCACCATCAACAACTTACGTTCACATTGCGGTAGGGCCCACCTCCACCATCTGTATGGCCTGTCGAGGCCGCAAGAAGCCGGATCTCCCGTCGAGGGGGTTCCGGCTTTTTTGTGCCTGCTCGTCGTGCGGGAAGCGTGGGGCATAATCGGGATGGAGCGTTCGCTCCATCGCTGCATTGCCCCGGCCTGCTGCCGCCAGAAGGATCTGCAATGAAAACCGCCACAACCACGCTCGTCCTGCTCCTCACCACCCTCGCCTCAGCCTCAGCCTCGCTCGCTGCGGCGCCGGCCATCGCGCCCCCCGGCACCGCCACGCTGGAAGCGCTGCTGGCCTGCAAGGCCGGCTCGAGCTTCAGTGCGGCCGACGCCATCGATGCGCTGCAGGCCGCCGGCCTGGCCAAGAAACCGGGCGGCACCTTCGAGCCGGAGGACAAGCCGGTCGCGCTGTTTGGCGGCACGGTCACCAGTGCCGATGTAAACGTGGCCGAAGGCGAGAAGAGCCTCTTCGTGTACTTGAACGGCGTCGATTCCAAGCGCCTGGCCAAGGCCTGGTCGGTGACCGAGGTCAACGAGCATGCCAACACCGAAGAGCCGTCGTACGTGAAGCGCATCGACAAGCGCCACACCCTGCACGTGATCGCGGGCGACGACTACGAGGGCTATTCGGCTGCGGTGAAGTGCCAGATCAGCCGCTGATGGCGTAGGCGACGCTACAGCCAGCGCGGCACGCGATGACGGTATTGCGCGTACGCCTCGGGAAAGCGGGCCATCAGTGCCCGCTCCTCCGGCAGGATCTGCAGCCGGGTGATGTACACCAGGAACAGCGGCACCACCAGCAGCGCGATCAGGTTCTGCAGGTACACCATGGCGCCAAGCAGGACCAACGCCTGGCCCAGATACATCGGATTGCGCGTGCGGCGGTAGATTCCGCTGGTAACCAGCGCGCTCGACGCCGAAGGTCGCAGAGGATTGACGGTGGTACCGGCGCGCTGGAAAGACAGCTTGGGCAGCAGATTGAGCACGACACCCAGCGTCACCGTCACGCCTGCGAGCAGAACCGGCACCGGCACCCGAAGGTGGAAACCCGGCCACAGCCAGCGTGCTGCAAAGCCCGCAGCGGCGCACAGCAGCATCACCACGGGCGGGGGAATGCGGGTTTCCAGCCAGGCCATCGCGATCACCGTGTCCCTTCCATTCGCCGCAGTGTCACACGGGAATGGCTGAATCGCCCACGGCGGCCAGGCCCAAACCGACCGTTCGGTCTATTCCGCTTTGACAGGCCGGCCGCTAGAGTGACGCCACCGCGCAGGAGCATCGTATGGCTACCACGGGCATGGGCTTCATCGGCCGCACGACCCTCATCATCACCGTGCTGCTCACCCTGGGGGGCTGCGCGACGCTGCGCCAGTTCGGACCGTCGGTGCAGGTCGCCTCGGTCACGCCCGGCCAGTACATCGCGCTCAAGCGCGGTGACATCCTCACCTCCGGCAAGCTCAGCGCGGCGACCACCGAGACCCTGCGCGTGGCCGGGCTCGATGAGGGCGTCTGTGCCAAGCCCGGCCTGCCCTGCATCGAGGCCATGGAAAGCAGCATCGTGGTGCGCGAGGAAGACAAGCGCTCCAGCCTGGCCGAGTTGTGGCTGCAGCATGCGATGACCCTGCCGGCACCGAAGCGCGAGTACTCGGCATCCGGCCGCGCCAAGACCGCGATCACCGAACTGGATGCCGACTTCCAGCCGCGCCTCGATGCGTGGATGCAGGTCGCGCGCCAGGCCTATGCCTATCTGTTCTTCACCGAGCGCACCGCCAATCAGCGTGGTTTCGAGGACCGCCAGACCCAGGTGCGCGACTACTACAACCTGGCTGTGCAGGAAGCCTCGGTGCAGCTGTACAACGCGTACGCCACCGGGCGCGTGCACAGCCAGGCCAGCCATTTCCAGCTGGGCCGCTGGACCTTCGTGCTGGCCCCTTCAGGCGAAGCATCGCCGCTGGACACGCGCACCCCCACCGAGCTGGTACCGGCGGCCTCGCTGTCGTTCACCGGTACGCTGCGCAGCGTGCATCGCCGCGATGGCTTCGGTGCCGAGCTGGTGGCGGTGATGGACGATCCGGCTGGCAGCACGGCCACCCCGCCTTCGGCAGCGACGCCCGCCGCGCAGGCAAGCACCCCGGCCGCGCAGAGCTGGAGCGAGATGCCCTCGCCTTCGATGACGGTGCTGCTGCGCTTCTCGGGAAAGAACCTGTGGGAAGTGCTGCACGACGACGAGCCGGAACTGGAGATCCACGATCCCTACCAGGTCTCGGAAGTAACCCTGCACGGCCAGCAGGTGCCGTTGGCGGCCAACTTCACTGCGGGCTACGCACTGTGGCTGGCGCGCTCCAACTTCAGCCAGCAGTCGCTGCGCTCGTTGTTTGGTGGCAAGGGCGGCATCGACGCGCCGCATCTGTACATGATGCAGCCCTACGACCCGAACCGCCGCGTGCTGTTGATGATCCATGGCCTGGCCAGCAGTCCCGAGGCCTGGGTGAACGTGGCCAACGAACTGATGCGCGACGACGAGATCCGCCAGGACTTCCAGGTCTGGCAGTTCTACTACCCGACCAACATGCCCATCGCGATGAGCCACGATGCGATGCGCCACACGCTGGCCGAAGTGCTCAAGCACTTCGACCCCAGCGGCAAGGCGCAGGCCTCGCATGACATGGTGCTGGTCGGGCACAGCATGGGCGGGGTGATCGCGCGGTTGATGGTCTCTTCCTCCGGCGACCACCTGGTCGACACTCTGCTGGCCACCGCGCAGATGACGCCCGCCCAGCGCGAGCTGCTGCGCACCAAGGGCGCGCCGGTACTGACCTTCCTGCCGGAACCGGAAGTATCGCGGGTGGTGTTCATCGCCACACCGCATCGCGGCACCGACGTGGCCGGTACCCGCCTCGGCCGCTGGATCGGCCGCCTGGTACGGCTGCCGCTGACCGTGCTGGAGGACGTGGCGACGCTGGCCAACGACGGCCAGATCGATCGCAACGATGGCAAGCACGGCTACCAGATGAACAGCATCCAGAACCTGGACAAGGACGACCCGTTCGTCCGCGCCGTGGCCGACCTGCCGATGTCACCGAAGGTGCACTACCACTCGATCATCGCCCGCGCCAAGGCCGATGGCCCACTGGAAAAAACCGATGACGGGCTGGTGCCCTACTGGAGCTCGCACCTGCCACACGCCGTTTCGGAGAAGGTGATCGTGTCCGGTCACAGCGTGCAGGAAGCCACGCCGGCCATCGTCGAGCTGCGGCGGATCCTGCATGAGGACATGCAGGAACACGGGCGTACGGCAAAGTAAGCCGCCCGCCCCTGCAGATCAGGCACCGGCCTCATGGCGCGAGAACGTGCCGTGCAGCGCCGCGGGAATCGCGAAGCCTTCCATGCGCACCTCGGGCCGGTAGTCGGCGCTGGGGGTGAAACGGAATTCGCGCGCCAGCAGCGCACACAGCAGTACCAGTTGCGCGTTGCCCACCGCCGATCCCACGCACGAGCGCGTGGGGAAGCCATAAGGCACATAGATGCCGGCCGTGCGCTTGCGCCGCTCAGGCAGCCAGCGATCGGGATCGAACAGCAGCGGGTCATCCCAGTATTTCGCCGAGCGATGCTGGATGAACGAGCTCAGCTCGAACACCGTGCCCTCGGCGATGGCCTGCCCTTCCACCTGCAGATCGCAGGCGGCCACCCGACGGTTGTTGAAGGGGGTGGAATACAGCCGCATCACTTCCTTCAGGAAGCGCATCGTGCAGGGAATCCTGGCCATCGGCAGCGCATGGATCTCCGCATCCGAGAGCGGCGCGAATTCCTCCTCGATGCGCTGGCGCCAGTGTGGATGCATCTGCATCGCCAGCAGCAGGCAGGCGGCCATCATGCCGGGCACCCCGGAAATGGCGATCAGCTGCACGGTGACCAGGTAGGTGACCTTGTCCAGGCCGATGCGCTCGCGAAGGGTCAACAATGACTGCGCGTAGTCCAGCGGCGAACGTCCGCTGCGGACCCGGCGCCTGAGTTCGGCGGCGATCGCCCGCGATTCGCCACGACCGATGAGGAAGTTGCGCAGCAGATGACGCCGATGGATGACCTGCTCGACCTGGGTGGTGTAGCGCAGATGCAGGGCGCGTTCGATGGCCTCGGTACCGCGCGCGTCGAGCCCGTCGATCACCAGTGGCACCAGCGGATGCGCCATCACCTTCCACACGGCTGGCGTGGCATCCAGCTCGCGCCCGCACAGTGCGTCCAACGCCTGCCGCATGCGCGACTGCAGCGCCTCCAGGGTCTGCGCTCCGGTAAGCTCAGCACTGCGCGTGGCGATCAGGCTGCGCACTTCGGTCCAGCGCACGCGTTCGTGCCGGCGGAACAGGTCGGCCAGCGACTCGACCACGAACAGGTGCTCGGAATTCTCCTTGTCGACCTTGCCGGCCAGTTCTGGGCAGAACACCCCGATACCGCCGGTTTCCAGTTTCAGCACCGGTCCTTCGCGCTCCACCCGCGCAGCCAGGCGCTCGGCAGCAATGGCGCTGCCTTCATTCGACATCCCTTGCATGCAGTGCGTCTCCGGCAGGAAGGGACTCGAAAGACGAGTCCCTTCGTCTTGCTACCGCTCAATCACGGGGTTGCCCCGCGGGATCAGAACTCGACCCAGAGCGGCCAGGTATTCCACACACTGCTCTTCTCGTTCGGATGGATATTCAGAGTGACGCGCAATGCTCGGGCGAATCTTTTCATTTTCATTCCTTTGCTTGCTGTGTGGTTATGCCGGGATTATCCCGGCACCGGCTAGATAACACGACATAATCCCGCTGTCCAACCGGGCCGGTGGCGCGATGCAGCATCCGGGTGGTGGTCCATTGAGGGGAATCCCTCATCGCGCCTGCGTACGCGGCCTCCTATGCTGGGCTCACTTTCCCCCAACGGAGGTCCGCATGAACACGCAAGAGCCCAGCCGCCAGCCCAGCCCCGATCCGGCCGAGCGCGATGCCTTCTTCCCGTCGCCGTACTCGCTGTCGCAGTTCACCTCGCCCCAGAGCGACCTGTCCGGGGCCGACTATCCGGATGCGCGCCGCGACGGCCGCTGGAAGGTGCTGATGATCGCCGCCGACGAGCGTTATCTACCGACCGCCAATGGCCATCTGTTCTCCACCGGCAACCATCCGGTGGAAACCCTGCTGCCGATGTACCACCTGGACAAGGCCGGCTTCGACATCGACGTGGCGACGCTGTCCGGCAACGCCGTCAAGTTCGAATGGTGGGCCTTCCCGCGCGAGGACCGCGAGATCGGCGCCCTGTACGAACGCTATGAGGCGCGCTTCCGCCAGCCGTTGCAGCTGGATGAGGTGGTGGCCGGCCTGGGAGCCGATTCGGACTATGCCGCCATCTTCATTCCCGGTGGCCACGGCGCACTGATCGGCCTGCCGGAGAGCGCGGCGGTGAAGGCCACGCTGCAGTGGGCCATGGCCGGGCAGCGCCACATCATCACGCTCTGCCATGGCCCGGCGGCGCTGCTGGCGGCGGGCGTCGACGAAGCCGACGGTGGCTCGCTGTTCCGTGGTTATCGCATCTGCGCCTTCCCCGACGCAATGGACCGGCAGACACCGGAGATCGGCTACATGCCGGGGCAGCTGCGTTGGTTCTTCGGTGAACGCCTGGCGCAGCAGGGCGTGCAGATCGTCAATGAGGGCATCGATGGCAGCGTGCTGCAGGATCGCCTGCTGCTGACCGGCGACAGTCCGCTGGCCGGCAACGCGTTGGGCAAGCTGGCCGCGCGTACGCTGCTCGATGCACTGGCGGGGCGCTGAGCACATGCCTGCGCTGGTGCCCGCGCTGCTGGAACTGGAACAGGCGCGGTCACTGCCCGCGGTGGGCGGCGTGCTGCGCGCCGCCGCCTCACCCCTGGGCTACGATCGACTGCTGGTGTTTGCCACCGGGACCGGGCTGGAACGCGACGCGCAGCGCGTGTACTGGATCGAGGGTGACTGGTTCGGCGACGGCAGCGATACCGGACTTGCCCGCTACCTGCATGCCTGCCCGGTCAACCGCCATGTACTGGACAGCAATGCGCCGTTCTTCTGGAGCAAGCGCCAGGGCGTGCGCGGCGAACGCTATCAGGTGGTGAAGCAGCCGCGCGGCGATGGCCTGCATGGGTTGCAGGTGCCGGTGTTCGGCCCGACCGGCCTGGAGGGTGCGGTCAGTTTCGCCGGCACCTCGATTGATGCATCCGCCAGCGCGCGCCTGCTGCTGGAAATGGTCGGAACGTCAGCCTTCCGTGCGGCGCGCCAGTTCGCCGAGGCGCCCGCGGATGTTCGCGCAGGCGCGTTGAGCGCACGCGAACGCGAGGTGCTGCGCTGGGTCGCTGCTGGACGGCGCCAGGCGGAGATCGCGGCCACGCTGGGGCTGTCTGCACGCACGGTGGAGAACCACCTGCGGCGAGCGCGACAACGGCTCGGCGTGGCCACCACCGCGCAGGCGGTGCGCGCGGCAGGCCGCCGTGGCGAGATTGAAGACTGAGCCAGGCAGTACAGATGCTGTCAGGCGTGCCACGGCGTCAGCGTACCGATGAAATCGACCGGAATGGCAAAGCCTTCCAGCTGCATCCACGGCGTGGGCTCATCCTGTACCGTCAACTCGAAATCGCGGGTCACCAATGCGCAGAACAGCAGCAGCTGCGCGTGGCCGACCGCACTGCCGATGCAGGCCCGCGAGGAAAATCCGAAGGGCACGTAGGCGCCCTTGTTGGCCTGGCGTCGCTCCGGCAACCAGCGATCAGGATCGAAGCTGTCCGGGTTCTGCCAGTACTCCGGCGAATGATGCTGGAAGTAGGACGACAACTCGTATGCCCCGCCCTTGCGGATGCACACGCCCTCGATGTCGATATCGTGCGAGGCCGGACGATGCAGGGCGAACAGTCCCGGCCACAGCCGCAGGGTTTCCTTGACGAAACGCGACGTGCACGGCAGCGACTTGATCGGCAGCGCATACAACTGCTCCAGGCTCAGCGCCGAGGTTTCCTCGCGGATGCGCGCCTGCCAGTGCGGAAATCGATGCATCGCGTACAGCAGGCTGGCCGCCGTGATGCCCGGCAGGCCCGACATGCCGGCCAGCACCATCGACACCAGATAGGCCACGCGGTCCACCCCGACCCGCTGCACCAGCGGCAGCAGGGATTGCAGGAAGTCCTGGCGCGGCACGGTCTGGCGCGCACGACGCCGGATGTGCCGCGACACCGTGCGCGCCGCGCGGCGGGAAAGATGGAAGTCGATGATCCGCCGCCAGAACGAGAAGTTCTGCAGCACGATGGCGTTGTATCGGGTCTTCTGCTCACCGATGAGCGCATCGACGTCGGATCGACTGAGGCCGTCGATCAGCATCGGCAACAGCGACTGCGAGATCGTCCACCAGCTCAGTTCGCTGAGGTCATGCGGCCTGTCCGCGCGCTGGGCAAGGAAGCCGTGCATGCGCGTGTAGAGGTCGCGCATGTGGCCGGGACTGGCCAGCCGCCCGGCCTGCTCGCTCAGCAACGCCCGCACCTCGCGCCACGCAACAGGGTCCCTGCCACTGCGCAGCCCGAGAAAATCAATCAGTGAATCCGGTACGGTGTGCTGGTCGGTGTTGGCCTTGTCGATCCTGACCGCCAGGGCCGGATCAAAGATGCCGACGACATCATTGTTGAAGCGCAGTACCGGCCCTTCGCGACGCACGCGTTCGAGCAGGTCGTCGATGGAAACCACTTCCGCATCCGCTGCACGCTCATCCATGCCCTGCCTCCAATGCCAGGGAAGATCATCGACCCTCCCTGGCGATGTCATCGAATACGTGGAGTCCTTCCGGTCAGAAGATATTCCAGTAGCGATACTTGGAACGGATGCACTGCGTGGAATTGTCCGAACGCAGGTTCAGCGACACCTGCAGGGCGCGAATCAATCGTGTCATGGCACAGCTCCTTGTGGTTCCGTGGATGGTTGCTGCGGTGCCGGGTTCAGTGGCCGGCAGCGCCGTTCTAGCACGCGGCCCGCGCGGGCGGGTCAATGCGCTGTCAAGGCCCTGCTGAATACGCCGCGGCGACCGGCGGATACCGCCAGCGCGCGCACAGCCATGAACAGGCAATCCGTGCGATGCTCTATGAAACCGCTTTCATGGAATGGAGGGATTCCACGATGTTGTCGCGTTTCCGTCGCCCTGTACTGTCTGCGCTGCTGGCGCTTGCCCTGCCTGCGACCAGCGCCTGGGCCGCAGCCCCCGCGCCGTTGAAGGTGATGTCGTTCAATGTGCGCACCCCGGCCGATACCGAGCCGGGCAAGCGCTGGCCCGACCGTCGCGACGCGATGGTGAAGGTCATCCTCGATGCGCACCCGGCGGTGATCGGCACCCAGGAACTGGTGCAGGAGCAGGCCGAGTACCTGGCAGGACACCTCCCCGGCTACCGTTGGTTCGGCGAGGGCCGCCGCGGCGGCAGCGGCGACGAGCACATGGGCGTGTTCTACGACAGCAAGGTGCTGGCGATCGAGGAATCAGGCAACTTCTGGTTGTCCGATACGCCCGATGTGCCCGGCAGCATCACCTGGGGCAACCTGTATCCACGCATGGTCACCTGGGCGCTGTTCCGCCGCATCGACGACGGCCGCCGCTTCTACTTCATGAACACCCACCTGCCCTACCGCGACGAAGACGAGCCGCGGCGGGTCAAGGGTGCCGAACTGATCGGCAAGCGCGTGGCCAACCTGCCGACCGATCTGCCCGTCGTGCTGACCGGCGACTTCAACAGCGAACCCGGCGGCGACACCTACAAGGCATTCACCCGCGTGCTGCAGGACACCCGTACCCAGGTGAAGGCTCCGCAGGGCCCGCGGCTGACCTTCCACGATTTCACCGGCAAGGCCACCGTGCAGCTGGACTGGGTCCTGGTGCGCGGCTTCCATGCGCGCAGCTTCCTGACCGATGACCGCCGCATCGGTGGCGTGCTGCCATCGGATCATTTCCCGCTGGTGGTCGAACTGGACTGGCCCAGGCACTGAGCAGCCACGGCAGCCGCCGCTACGGCGGTGGCTGCCGCGACAGCAGGCGATACAGCGCCTGATGCTGGTCGCGCGCCTGGCAGATGCGGGCCCCGATCGCCAGGAACACGGCCACGCCAATCAGGCCCAGCCCCAACATCGAATCCTGCAGGCGCAGGAAACCGACCGCCGCCGCCATCGTCGCCAGCACCAGCAGCACCACGACCGCCACTGACAGACCCGCACCGGGTGGACCCGGATCGCCGAACAACATCCGTTGGGTATCCCGCCTTCCATCCGCCATCGCCTGTCCTCCCGAGTGCCTGACCCACTTGTTACACGTCGGGCCGGCATTCCGGCAGAGTCAGAAACGTCACGAAGGTGAAGATGTACGCGGAACGCATCGCGTTACCCTGCCTCCTCCCCCGAACTGCGGAGCAGGACATGGCCCACCAGAGCCGGCTGGCTGGATTCATCATCGACTGCCAGGACCTTCCCGCCGACGCAGGTGCCGGCTTCTGGGCCGCCGCGCTCGGCCTGCAGGCACAGGCGGCGCGTGTCGAAGGGGGCGCCGAGTATGCCGACCTGCTGGGTGCACCGGCGGGCTTGAACGTGGAAGTCCAGCGGGTCGATCACCCGTCACGGGTGCACCTGGACATCGAGAGCGACGACATCGATGCCGAGGCCGACCGCCTGGAGAAGCTCGGCGCGCGCCGGATAGGCTTCGTCAAACGCTGGTGGGTGATGGAAGCACCGACCGGCCATCGCTTATGCATCGTGCGCATGCGCGAGCGCGAGGTGCCGGCCAATCAGTGGCCCTGAAAGCAGGAGGGGACGGAAGCCACTGCCTCCGTCCCCTGCGGTTACTGCACCTGCGCCACGCTCGGTTGCTGCGGTGATTGCCCCCAGCCGCCCAGCGCCTTGTACACGCCCACCACGCTGACATTGACTTCGGACTCGGCCGCCGCCAGGGCTTCATCGGCCGCCAACTGCGTGCGCTGCGCATCCAGCAGGGTCAGGAAGTCTTCCGAGCCTTCGCGATAGCGGATCTGTGCCAGTGATTCGGCACGCCGTGCGGCCTGTGCCTGCTCGACCACGATCGCCAGCCGTGCCTGCTGCTTGGAATAGCGGGTCAGCGCGTTCTCGGTATCTTCCAGCGCCAGCAGCACGGCCTGCTCGTACTGCGCGGCCACGCCTTCGGCTTCAGCCTTGCTGGCACGCAGGCGTGCACGCACGGTACCGAAGTCGAATGCTGCCCAGCTCAGCGACGGGGTCAGCGACCAGGCCTTGTTGTTGCCATTGACCAGGCCACTGGCATCGCCGCCGAGGAACCCGACGAAGCCGGACAGCGACAACCGCGGGAACAGGTCCGCGGTGGCCACGCCCACGCGTGCGGTCGCAGCCGCCAGGCGACGCTCGGCCGCGCGCACGTCGGCGCGCTGGCGCAGCAGTTCGCGGGTATCGCCCAGCGGCAGCGCCTTGGCGAAGGCCGGCACGTCGTGCGGCGCGAGCATGTCGGTCAGCACTTCCGGGCGCTGGCCGAGCAGCACGGCCAGCCGGTTGCGCGATTGCGCCTCGGCCACTTCCAGCAACGGGATGTCGGCCTCGATCGCCTTCAGGCGGGCGCGGCTGCTCTGCACATCCAGCTCGCTTCCCGCGCCCAGTTCCCAGCGCGCCTCGGTCAGCTTCTGCGTATCGCGCAGGTTTTCCAGCGTGTGCTGGGCGACCGCGATGCGCTTCTGCGTTCCGCGCAGCTCGAAGTAATTGCGTGCCACTTCGGCGGCGACCAGTACCTGCGCATCGGCCAGGTTGGCCTGCTCGGCACCGAGGTCGGCGCGGGCGGCCTCAGCGGCACGGCGCTTGCGGCCGAACAGATCCAGCTCCCAGCCGGCGTCGAAGCCGAGCTGGTAGCTTTCACTGAACACCCGCTGCCCACCCAGCTGCGGATCGGGTTGCTTGCGGCGGTCGTAGCTGCCGCCAGCGGTGATGTGCGGCGCCTGGTCGAAACGGCTTTCGACGAACACTGCGCGGGCCTGGCTGACGCGGGCCACGGCTACGCGGAGGTCCAGGTTGTCCGACAGGGCGCCATGCACCAGCTGTTCCAGCACCGGATCATCGAACTGCGCCCACCAGCTGGCCACCGGCGAAACGCTGCTGAAGACCGGCTGCTGTGCGCTCTGCAGGACCACCGGTTCCTGCACCGGTGCCTTGTAGTTCGGGCCGACGCTGACACAGCCTGCCAGCACCAGGCTGGAGACGGCCATCGCCAACGTGCGGATCACCATGGCAGCACCTCGCCCAGGTAGGTGAAGCTGCCGCTGGCACCGGATTCGCCGATCAGCGCCATCTGCACGCTGGAGCGCGCGCCTTCGGCGATTTCGATTTCGCCGTTGCCGCCGTTCATGTCGGTCTTCACGTAACCCGGATGCACGGTATTGACCTTGATCGGGGTGTTGCGCAGCTCGTAGGCCAGGCTCAGGGTCCAACTGTTCACCGCGGCCTTGGACGCGTTGTAGGCGGGAATCTTGAAGTGGTAGATGCCCGATGAGGGATCCGCGTGCAGGGTCTGCGAGCCGAGCATGCTCGACACGTTGACGATGCGCCCGGACTTGGCCTGCTTGACCAGCGGCAGGAATGCCTGGGTTACTGCGACCAGCGCATACACGTTGGTGTCGAAGGTGCGCTTCCAGGTGTCGAGCGACTGCTCCGACGGCGCCTGCGCCGGGTTCTCCATCATGATGCCGGCATTGTTGACCAGGATGTCGAGGCGGCCGTGACGCTGGCGCACCTGCTCGACCGCTTCGGCGATGCTGGCCGCGTCGGTCACGTCCAGTTGCAGGGCTTCGACCGGCAGGCCTTCAGCCTGCAGCTTCAGTGCCAGTTCCACCGCCGTATCGCGCTTGCGACCGGCCAGCAGCGTATGCACACCTGCCTGGGCCAGCTGGCGCACGGTTTCCAGGCCGATGCCACGGGTGGCGCCGGTGACCAGCGCGATCTTGTTCTGATGGGTATTCATGGATGCATGCCTTGTGAGGGGAAAGCCGCCGCCGGCCAGTGACCGGCGGCGACGGGGTTCCATGTCAGTGGTGGATGGTCGGCTCGCCGTGTTGCACCAGCTGGCCACCGCCGTTGCGGGTGACGAACTTGCGCAGGGCCACGTAGAACACCGGGGTGAGGAACAGGCCGAACAGGGTCACGCCCAGCATGCCGGCGAACACGGTGATACCGGTCACCGAGCGCACCTCGGCACCCGCGCCGTGCGACAGCACCAGCGGCACGGTACCGGCGATGAAGGCGATGGAGGTCATCACGATCGGGCGCAGACGCAGGCGGCAGGCTTCCAGCGCGGCTTCAACGATGCCCTTGCCGCCCATCTCCAGCTCTCTGGCGAATTCGACGATCAGGATCGCGTTCTTGCACGCCAGGCCCATCAGCACCACCAGGCCGACCTGCACGAACACGTTGTTGTCGCCACCGGTCAGCCACACGCCGAACAGCGCGGACAGCAGGGTCATCGGCACGATCAGGATCACCGCCAGCGGCAGCGACCAGCTCTCGTACAGCGCGGCCAGCACCAGGAAGGCCAGCATGATCGCCACCGGGAACACGATGAAGGCCGCCTTGCCCTGGGTCGCCTGCTGGTAGCTCAGGTCGGTCCATTCGGTGGTCATGCCCACCGGCAGCACCTTGCCGGCGATCTCGGTCAGCTTGTTCATCGCCTCGGCCGAGGACAGCAGGCGCGGGTCGGCCTCACCGGCCAGGTCTGCTGCCGGATAGCCATTGAAGCGCAGCACCGGGTCCGGGCCGAAGGTCTGCTTGATGGTGACCATCGAACCGATCGGCACCATCTCGCCGCGGTCGTTGCGGGTACGCAGCTTGCCGATGTCCTCGACCGTCTCGCGGAACGGACCGTCGGCCTGGGCGATCACCTGCCAGGTACGGCCGAACTGGTTGAAGTCGTTGACGTAGGCCGAACCGAGGTAGGTCTGCAGGGTGTCGAACAGCTCGGTGAGCTGCACGCCCTGCGCCTTGGCCTTGACGCGGTCCACTTCGGCATCCAGCTGCGGCACGTTGGCCTGGTAGCTGCTGATCGGGAAGGCCATGCCCGGCGTCTGCGCAACGGTGCCCTGCATTGCCTGCACCGCGTTCTGCAGCGCGCCGTAACCCAGATTGCCACGGTCCTCGATGAACATCTGGTAGCCGTTGCCGTTGCCCAGGCCGAGGATCGGCGGCGGCATCATCGCGAACGCGAAGCCTTCCTGCAGGCCGGCGATCTTCTGGTTGATCTCGGCATTGATCTGTGCGGCGGTGCGGCCATGGCGCTCGGCGAACGGCTTGAGCGGGATGAACGCCACACCGGTGTTCGGCGTGTTGGTGAACTGCAGCGCGTTCAGACCCGGGAACGAGATGGTGTGGGCCACGCCATCGGTTTCCTGGGCGATCTTGGCGACCTTGCGCAGCATTTCATCGGTGCGCGCGATCGACGAACCTTCCGGCAGCTTCACACCGGCGATCAGGTACAGCTTGTCCTGGGTCGGGATGAAGCCCGGCGGCACCAGCTTGAAGATCACGCCGGTACCGACCAGCAGGATCGCGTAGACCACGAACACCGCGCCACGACGGCCGAGGATGCGGGCTACGCCACGCTCGTACTTCTCCGAGCTGGACTTGAAGAAGCGGTTGAACGGACGGAACACCCAGCCGAACAGGCGGTCGATCAGGCGGCTCGGCGCATCCTTCGGAGCACCATGGGCTTTCAGCAGACGCGCGGCCAGGGCCGGCGACAGGGTCAGCGAGTTGATCGCCGAGATCACCGTGGAGATGGCGATGGTGACTGCGAACTGCTTGTAGAACTGGCCGGTGACGCCGGACAGGAAGGCCATCGGCACAAACACGGCACACAGCACCAGCGCGATCGCCACGATCGGGCCGGACACTTCACGCATGGCCTGGTGGGCCGCAGCGGTGGGTGACAGGCCTTCCTCGATGTTGCGCTCGACGTTCTCCACCACCACGATCGCGTCGTCGACCACGATGCCGATCGCCAGCACCAGGCCGAACAGGCTCAGCGTGTTGATCGAGAAGCCCAGCAGGTACAGCGCGGCGAAGGTACCCACCACCGACACCGGCACCGCGATCAACGGGATGATCGAGGCACGCCAGGTCTGCAGGAACAGGATCACCACCAGCACCACCAGGGCGATGGCTTCCAGCAGCGTGGAGACCACGGCCTTGATCGAGTCGCGCACGAAGATGGTGGTGTCATACACCGCTTCGTACTTCACGTCGGCCGGCATGGTCTTCTGCATCTCGTCCATCGTCGAGATGACCTGGTCACGAATCTCCAGCGCATTCGCACCGGGCGACTGGAAGATACCGATACCGACCGCGTTCTTGCCATCCAGCTGCGAGCGCAGGGTGTAGTCACCGGCACCCAGTTCAAGGCGGGCCACGTCGGCCAGGCGCACGATCTCGCCATCGGTGCCGCTCTTGAGCACGATGTCGCCGAATTCCTTTTCGCTCTTCAGGCGGCCCTGGGCGTTGATCAGGGTCAGGAACTGGCTGTTCGGCAACGGTTCGGCGCCGAGCTGGCCCGCCGAAACTTGCACGTTCTGCTCGCGCATGGCACGCACCACGTCGCTGGCGGTCAGGCCACGCGAAGCCACCTTGTCCGGGTCCAGCCAGGCACGCATGGCGTAGTCGCCGCCACCGAAGATCTGCGCGTCACCCACGCCCGGAATACGCGCCAGCGCATCCTTGACGTGCAGGCGGGCGTAGTTGCGCAGGTACAGGGTGTCGTACTTGCCTTGCGGCGAGGTCAGGTGCACCACCATCAGGAAGGTTGGCGACTGCTTCTGCGTAGTCACGCCCTGCCGGCGCACGTCCTCGGGCAGGCGCGCCTGCGCCTGCGCCACGCGGTTCTGCACCTTCACCGCCGCCGCGTCCGGATCGGTACCGGGGCGGAAGGTGACGGTCATCTGCAGCACGCCGTCCGAGCCGGCAACCGACTTCAGGTACATCATGCCTTCGACGCCGTTGATCGCTTCTTCAAGCGGCGTGGCGACGGTCTCGGCAATGACCTTGGGGTTGGCGCCCGGATACACCGTGCGCACGACCACCGACGGCGGCACCACTTCGGGGTACTCGCTGATCGGCAGGATTGGAATCGTGATCAGGCCTGCGGCGAAGATCACGATCGACAGCACCGCCGCGAAGATCGGCCTGTCGATGAAGAAACGGGAAAAGTCCATGGAGGAATTCCTGGGAAAGGCGTCCGGCGGGCAACAGCCACCCTGCCCCTCGCCGGGATGACGAAGGCAGGGAAGGCTGCCGCTGGCGCCGGCAGCTAAGCGGGGACGCGGATCAGGAGCCGGCGGATCAGTGGTTCAGGGCGGCGGTGGCATCGCGGCCCGGTGCCGGCGCAGCCTGCGGCTGCATCGCCACGGCCTTGGCCTGCACCGGCATGCCCGGCATGAAGACCTTCTGCACGCCGTCGATGATCACCTTGTCGCCGGCGGCAAGGCCGTGCTCGACAATGCGCAGGCCGTCGGCGGTGCGGCCGAGCTGGATGTCGCGGCGCTGGGCCTTGCCATCCTTGTCTACCACGTAGACGTACTTGCGGTCCTGGTCGGTCAGCACGGCCTTGTCATCGATCAGCATGGCCTGGAACTGGCCGCTGCCAAGCAGCTGCACGCGGGCGAACAGGCCCGGCGTGAA
The DNA here is from genome assembly GCF_049384345.1 of Stenotrophomonas sp. CASM110. Classification (NCBI taxonomy): domain Bacteria; kingdom Pseudomonadati; phylum Pseudomonadota; class Gammaproteobacteria; order Lysobacterales; family Lysobacteraceae; genus Stenotrophomonas; species Stenotrophomonas sp. CASM110. The sequence continues at coordinate 18,969 of NZ_JBMRGI010000017.1, read as the reverse complement.
CTGGCGGTCGGCGTTGTCCAGCAGCGCACGGACGCGGATGGTGCCGGTGCTGCGGGCCACCTGGTTGTCGAGGAAGTCGACCTTGCCCGCATGCGGGTAGCCCTCTTCGCCGGACAGGCCGACCTTCACCGGCAGCGCGCTGTCACGCTCGCTGGGGCGCTCGCCCTTGCGTGCCATCTGTGCATAGCGCAGGAAGGTGCTTTCGTCGGCATCGAAGTAGACGAACACGGTATCCAGCGAGACCAGCGTGGTCAGCACGCTGGCGCTGTCGCCGGCGGTGACCAGGTTGCCGGCGGTGACCATCGCGCGGCCGGCACGGCCATCGATCGGTGCACGCACCTTGGTGAACTCCAGGTTGAGGCGGGCTGCATCCAGCGCCGCCTGCGCGGCCTGCACGGCGGCGCCGGACTGGTCGGCAGCCGCGCGGCGCTGCTCGGCGGTCTCGGTGGAGATCGCCTGCTGCTCGGACAGCCGCTTGGCACGCTCGGACTCGCTGCGGGCCAGCGTGGCCTGGGTGCGGGCGCGGGCCAGCTCGGCGGCCGCGCGATCGTACTCGGCCTGGTAGCTGCGCGCGTCGATGGTGAAGAGCACTTCGCCCTTCTTCACTTCCTGGCCTTCGACGTAGTTGACCTTGTCGATGTAGCCGGACACGCGCGGGCGCAGTTCAACGCTCTGCACCGCTTCGACGCGGCCGCTGAACTCGTCCCACTGGCTGACCTGCTTGACCAGCACCGGCGCGGCGCTGACCTGCGGCGGCGGCGGAGCACCGGCCTCTTCGGCATGGCCGCCGCTGCAGGCCGCAAGCACGGCCGCGGCGAGGATCGACACGCCGACCATCGCGATGCGATGGCCGAAACGATGTGGGGTGGTATTGGGGGAAGTCATGGCATGCATCCGTACGGAGGGGTGGTACAGCTATATGAGAACGTGTTGCAAAAATCGGCGGCGCATACTGCGACCTCAACCATGGTCGAGGTCAAGCGATGCCCGCGGTATCGCGCCACAGTGGAGGGACATCCAGGTGCAGCAGGCCGCGCGGCAGTTCGGCATCGCTGCTGTCGCAGCGGACGATGGCGCGGTTGTCGCGGCAGCCGTCCAGCAGGGAGACCACACGACGACCGACCAGCAACGAACTTGGCCACTCGATGCACGCATTGGCCGCGTTGGCCGGGGTGCACACCGGACTGCAGACTTCCAGCATCTGCGCGCGCACACCCAGTGCCTGCGCTTCCTGGTGCACCACCTGCGCGTACATGCGCAGCGCGGCGGTGGTGATCGAGGTCTCGCCGTAGCCCGCCCAGGGCTTGGCGTTGGCGGGGCTGCCGATCATCACGTAGCGGCGTGCATGCACGTTGTCCTGCAGCAGTGGCAGCAGGTGACGCACCGCGTGCACGTGCGGCATCAGGTCGGCCTGCATCGCCCCCAACAGCTCATCGCCATTGCGGTCGGTCACCCGGCCGCGACGGTAGGGGCCACCCATTGCGGCGATGACCGCCGCCAGCGGACGCGGGCGCTGCGCGATGCGTTCGGCCAAGGCACGTGCCGAGCCGTCATCGCTGAGCGAGCCCAGCAGCGTCTCCAGGCCAGGCTCGTCGGCGAACTGCTCATGCAGCGCCGCCAGCCGACCCGGGTCGCGGCCAACCACCAGCACAGGGCTGCCGGCTTCCAGCAATGCGCCGACCACGCCCTGGCCGACGGCACCGGTGCCGCCGAGGACCAGGACTTCGGGCGTCAGTATCCCATTCACGGGACATTTCCTCCCAAATCCGGGATAGTCCCGATCCGGCGCAGCCGGTCACCCTTGTGCGGGGCCAGGCGGATGGCACCGCCACGCTGCTGACGCATGGGCGCGGTAAACTCACGAAAGTCCTTGTGTACCAAGGAACTCGGACGGGCTTCGACGGTCATCGCCAGGTCCAGGGTGTTCTGGCCGACATGCCGGAAGCGGGCAAGAATGTTGCGCAGGCTCATGGCGAGGGGGCTCCATTTCACGAATGGCGCCACGATAGACCTCAAACCTTTACTTGATTAGTCCTGATTAAGGGGAATAATCATCCCGCTCCCGGTCCAATCGTTCTGTCACGATTGTCCCATCCCCGACGTCCAGGATCCCCGACCATGTCCCACGATCTCAACGAGACGCTGATCTTCGTCAAGGTGGTCGAGCAAGGCAGTTTCATTGCCGCTGCCAAATCGCTCGGCCTGCCCAAGACCACGGTCAGCCGCAAAGTGCAGGAGCTGGAAACGCGCCTGGGCGCGCGGCTGCTGCACCGGACCACCCGCCGCCTCGGCCTGACCGAAGCCGGCTCGATCTACCACGAGCATTGCCAGCGCATCGCGCGCGAGCTGGAAGAAGCCGAAAGCGCGGTGAGCCAGTTGCAGTCCGGCCCGCGCGGCTGGCTGCGCTTCACCGTGCCCTATTCGATCGGCATCACCTGGATCGCCCCGCTGCTGGGCCAGTTCCATGCGCAGTATCCGGAAATCCGCCTGGACATGCACATGGGCAACGAGAAGCTGGACCTGATTGCCGGCGAAGCGGATCTGGCGCTGCGTGTGGGCGCCCTGCCCGATTCCAACCTGGTCGCGCGCAAGCTGGGCAGCCTGCGCACGCAGGTGTTCGCCAGCCCGGCCTACATCGAGCGCTATGGTGAGCCGCTGCATCCGGAAGAACTGCAGTTCCATCGCATCCTGGCGATGCGCAAGCCGTATCACACTGGCAATTCACCGCGCTTCACCTGGCAGCTGGGCGAGAACGGCGGCGAACTGCGTGACTTCCCGGTCACCCCGCTGATGACCGCCAACGACATGTCTGCGCTTAATGGTGCACTGGTGTGTGGCGAAGGCCTGCTGCTGACCGGTGATGTGATGGCCAAGCCGTTCGTCGAGTCCGGCATGGTACGGCGCGTGCTGGCCGGCTGGACCGGCCCGGAAGTGGACTTCAACGCCGTGTTCGCCGGTGGCCGCCTGGTCTCGCCGAAGGTGCGGGCGTTCGTCGATTTCCTGGTGGAAAAGCTCAACTTCGACGCCAACTACATGCTGGCGCAGTGCCCGGGTGCGAAGCTGGCACAGCAGCAGAAGGCCCAGGAAGACGCGGCGTTGGAGAGCAGCGGCAAGCGCATCCTGGAGAAGGTCGCCGCCTCGGCGGTGTAACCGGCTTCTGTAGAGTCGAGCCATGCTCGACTGCGGTTGGAACGGCGCCGACCAAGGTCGGCATCTACCAGGAGATGAGTTGCGGCATTTCCTTCCGACTGCGCCGGGCGTCCGGTAGATGCCGACCTTGGTCGGCGCCGTTCGGAGAAGCCGCGAACGGGAATGCTGTCGGCGTGCCGAGCAAGCTCGGCACCCACAAAAATGCCGCCTGCAAGGGCGGCATTTTCGTTCCGGCCAGGCCGGAACAGCAACAACGCTACGCGTTATTGCTTGAGCGGAATCACGCGGATTTCAACGCGACGGTTTTTGGCACGGCCGGCATCGGTGCTGTTGTCGGCAATCGGATACGACTTGCCGGCCCCCAGCGTTTCGATGCGCACGCTCTGCACGCCTTGGCCGATCAGGTACTGCGCCACCGAATCGGCGCGTTCCTTCGACAGGCGGTTGTTGACCGCGTCGCTGCCGATGCTGTCGGTGTGGCCCACCACTTCGATCATGGTCTGGTTGTACTCGCGCAGCGTACCGGCCACACCGTTGAGCGAGCCGTAGAACTGCGGCTTCAGGGTGGCCTTGCCGAAGTCGAAGGTGATGCCGTCCGGCAGGTTCAGCATGATGTTGTCGCCCTGGCGCTGCACATCGATGCCGGTGTTGGCAGTGCGCTCGCGCAGCGCGCGTTCCTGGCGATCCTGGTACTGGCCGACGGCGGCGCCGCTGAGCGCACCGATACCGGCACCGATCAGTGCGTGCTGACGACGCTCGGTGGCGCTGTCGCCGGTCAGCAGGCCGGCAGCCACACCGATGGCGGTACCGATCAGCGCGTTGCGGCCGGTACGGTTCTGCTGTTCGGTCGGGTTGCCGTACTGGTCGCTCTGCACATAGGAGCCGCCGGTGGCGCAGGCCGACAGGACGGCCGCACTCATCAGGGCCAGTGCGACGTTGCGGGTGGTGTTGCGGATCATGTGGTTCTCCTTGTTTTCCGGTCGGGTCGGCGGCTTACGGGCGCAGAGAGAATAAACAGCCCGATGCGATGTCGGGATGATGATCGGTCGCGGCAACAGGGCCGCGTTCAGCTAACTGACTGGAACGCTCAGCCCGCGCTTTACCCAGCCCCCGTCTGCCGGTAGGCGGCCAGCGCAGCATCGCGGCCGGCGGCCAGATCCACCAGCGGCGTACGCGGGTAGCCCGGGGCATGCGCCGCCAGCAGCAGCGGATGCTGCCACGGCGCGAAGCGCGCCTTCACCGGCAGCGCCGCCAGTTCGGGCACCCAGCGGCTGATGTAGCGCGCCTGCGGGTCGAACTTCTCCGCCTGGGTAACCGGGTTGAACACCCGGAAGTACGGGGCCGCGTCGGCGCCGGTGCCTGCCACCCACTGCCAGCCCATCGTGTTGTTGGCCAGGTCGGCATCGACCAGGGTGTCCCAGAACCAGCGCGCGCCCTGCAGCCAGTGCGCACGCAGGTGCTTGCACAGGTAGCTGGCAACAATCATCCGTACCCGGTTGTGCATGTAACCGGTGTGCCACAGCTCGCGCAGGCCCGCATCGACGATCGGCACGCCGGTGTTGCCGCGCTGCCAGTCATGCAGTTGCGCTGCAGTGGGCGTGGCCCAAGGGAAGCGGTCGAAACGCGGATTGAGGTTGTCGGTCGGCGTCTTCGGGGAGTGATGCAACAGGTGGTAGGCGAAATCGCGCCAGCCCAGTTGCCGCAGATAGCCGTCGATGTCGGCGTCAGTGCCGGCACTGCGCAATCTCTCCAGCGCATGCGCGATGCGCCACGGTGCGATCTCGCCGAAATGCAGATGCGGCGACAGCCGCGAGGTGCCGACCCGGTCCGGCAGGTCACGCTGCTCGCGGTAACCGCGCAACGCGCCGTCCTCGAACACGGACAACGCCTCCAGCGCGCCGGCCTCGCCCGGCTGCCAGTGCTCCCAGAAGCCGGAATCCCAGTCCAGCGTGGGCGCCAGCCGCAGCTCGTCCAATGCGAGGCCGTCGACCGAGTGCGCGGTCAGTGCCTTCGGCGCGGCACTCAGCGTCGGCAGGCGCCAATGACTGAGTACGTTGCGCCAGTACGGAGTGAACACCTTGTACGGCTGACCCTGCTGTGTCGCGATGTCCCAGGGCTCGAACAACAGGCTGCCATTGCAGCTCTGTGCGTCGATGCCCTGCTCGCGCAGCGTGCGTTTGATGGTGGCGTCGCGTGCCTGCGTAGCCGGCTCGTACTTGCGGTTCCAGTACACCGCCTCGGCGCCGGTCTGCCCGATCAGCAACTGCAGGGCCGGCAGGCTGTCACCACTACGCAGCACCAGCGACGAACCGCGCGTGCGCAGGTCGGCGTCCAAGGCACCCAGTGAACGGTGGCGCCACGCATCGGAGGCCGCGCCAGGCACCCACTCGCCTTCCTCGTGCGGCGCGTGGAGATAGACCGGCACCACGTCGTGACCCGCATCCAGCGCGGCCTGCAGGGCCGGATTGTCCTGCAGCCGCAGATCACGGCGGAACCATACCAACGCTACCGACACATGCACCGCCTTCGATGTGGAAGGCGGACATGATAGCCAGGGGCGGTGAAGGTGATGCGCGCGTCCGGCCACCCACCCACGGCGGGGTTCTAGCGCTTGAACCGCTGTATGGCCTCGCGGATCACTGACCGTGCCTCGGCGGCGTTGCCCCAGCCATTTAGCTGCACCGGGTTGCGCCCGGCCGGCAGGTCCTTGTAGACGCGGAAGAACGCTTCGATCCGCTGCCGTTCGGCCTCCGGCAGGTCCGCCAGGTCGCGGATGTTGGCGTAGGTCGGGTCGACCTTGTCGGTCGGCACCCCGATGATCTTCTCGTCGTGCTCGCCGCCATCGATCATCTTCAGGTAACCGATCGGCCGGAAACGCACGATCACGCCCGGATGCAGCGGTTCGCGGGTCAACACCAGCGCATCCAGCGGATCGTTGTCGCCGGCCAGGGTGCGCGGCATCGAGCCGTAGTTGGCCGGATAGGCGACCGGCATCGACTGGAAGCGGTCCACGTGCACCAGGCCGTCTTCCTTGATCTCGTACTTGGTGAAGCTGCCGGCCGGGATCTCCACCGCCAGGTTCACTTCCTGCGGGGCCTGCGCCGGCTGGGCGACCAGGAAGGGATGCAGCACGGTATCGGCGGCGGTTACCGCACTGGCCAGCAACAGCAGGGACGCGCCGATGGCAGCCAATGGAATGATGCGGCGGGGTGTGGTCATCGGCGTCTCCTCATTCCCAGCAGCGGTCGGCGCGACCCTTGGCGGTCTGCGCACGCGGGCAGTCGCGTGGCGTGATGCGGCCTTCGGTCAACTCCGTGCGCTGCTTTCCACCCTTGGCATCACGACGCAGTTCGAAGGCATCGTAAAGACGGCCGGTCACGGTGCGTGCTTCATAGCGCAGGTGCTGCGGGTCGATGTTCAGCACCTGGAACAGCTGGGTGTCCTCGGCCACCGGGTCCATCGTCCTGCGCGCTTCGTCGGAAAGGCGGTACTGCTTCGGTCCGGCCACGGTCACCACATACTGCGGTGTCGCGGCTTGCCCTTCGCCACGGCGGCCATAGGTGTGGTCATGGCCCTGCAGCACCAGATCGACGTTGTGGCGGCGTACCACCGGCAGCAGCACGTCACGCAACGCGGCGTTCTCGCGCCCTTCGCGCGGCGAGTAGAACGGCTGGTGCAGCAGCACGATGGTCCACGCCTGCCGATTGCCGGTCAGCACCTTGTCCAGCCACTGTGCCTGTGCCTTGGCGGTGCCGAGGTCGAGTGCCGATGTGCCATCGACCACGGCCACGCGCACGCCCTGCGCATCGAACCAGTAGCTGGTCTGCTGCGCGGCGGTGGCACCATTGCCCGGCAGCGCGAACGTCACCGGCCAGTGGCGGCCCAGCACGCGGCGCTCCTGCGGGGTGTCCTCGAATTCCTCGAAGTACTCGTGGTTGCCGATGGCCGGCACCACCAGCGTTTCCTGCGCCAGCCAACTGGTCGCAGCGAACCACTCACCCCACTCGCTGTCATCCATGTTGTCGCCACCGCTGACCAGGTCGCCGGCAAACAGACTCATGCGCGCCTGCGGCGCGGCCTTCTGCGCGGCGCGCACCACGCGGCTGACATGGCTGACGTTCTTGTTCTGGGTATCGCCGAAGTACAGCAGGGTCAGCGGCTGATCGGCGCTGGCCAGCGTGCGCAGCTGGTTCCAGGCGCTCCAGCTGCCATTGCCCTGCACACGGTAGACGTACTGGGTATCCGGCTGCAGGCCATCGATATCTGCCCGATGGTGGTGCGACAGACCGTTCTCGGTCTGCAGCGCGCGGGTCGTCGCACGCACCTGGCGGATGCCTTCAATGGCCGGCGAATCTGCGGCCAGCGCGATTTCCAGCAGCGGCGCCTGCACGCTGTCGTCGGTACGCCAGGCCACGGCGAACCCATGGCTGGAATCAACCGCCGGCGAGGCGACGATGCGGTCCGGCACCGTCGTCGCCGCGTAGTGGCGGCTACCTGCCGGCACCTGGGTATTCGGTTCGGCCGCCGCGAACGACAGCGACGGCAGCGCCAGCAGCAGGCCCAGCGCCAGCGCGCGCATTATGCACTGCCCGCTCATGCGCCACACTCCAGCGGCAACGCCAGCTGCTTGGCGATGCTCTCCCAATCGAAGGCCACCACGCCCTGGTCGTCATGTACTGCATACAGCGCACCGTGTGGGAAGCGCGCGCTGGGCTGCTGCATCATCCAGATGCCATCGGTGTTGGCCACGGTATTGCCCTGGAACGCGCCGACCGGCTTCAGCGTGTGCCGGTCGAACAGGTGGAACACGCTGCGCTGCTTGCCCTGTTCGGTGGTGATCCACCAGCCGTCCTTGCCGCAGGTGCGCAGGGTCACGCCTTCGGCCTGGGCCTTGAACACGTCGCGGCCAAAGGTGGTGCCAGTGAAGCGGCCCGCCAGGGTGTAGACCTTGAACTCGCTGGCGTAGCGCTCGTCCTCTTCGGCAATCAGCAGCCGGTCGTTCTCGGGGTCGCCCCAGATCGACTCGACCACGCGCAGTGCACCGGCCTCGGTGGTATCGCCGATGCTGGCCACCAGCTTCGCCTCGACCTTCGCGCCGTCGCGGGTCACATGGTACTGGCGCACGCGCTTGTCCAGCTCGGCCAGCGGCGGCAGGATGTCACGCCCCTGCGCATCCTCGCCGTTGTCCCAGGAATCGGTGACGTAGACGCTGTAGCCATCGGCACGGCGGTCGACCCACAGACCGTACGGCTTGCGCAGGTCGTCCGAAGCGAAGGTCGCCAGCGGCGCGAAGTCCGGCAGGCTCAGCACCTGCACGCGGTGATTGTCGCGCTCGACGATCCACAGCAGGTCGTCGGTCACCGCGATGCCGTTTGGGCGGTCGAACTGCCCCGGTGCGGTGCCGCTGCTGCCGACGTCACGCAGGTGCTGGCCGGTGCTGCCGTCGTAGACCACCAGCTTGTCGGTGGCCTTGGCGGTGGCGATCAGCCACAGCGCGCCGTCCGGCGCGCGCCAGGCCGCCGGCGAGTCGATGTTGTCGGCCGGGGTCATCGGTGACAGGAATGCTTCGGCGATGGTGCTCACCACGCGCTCGCCATTGGCGGCCGGCGCGGCCGCTCCCGCAACCGGATCGTTGCCGGTGGCCGGCGTGCAGCCGGCGACCAGCGTAGCCGCCAGCGCGGCGGCCAGGACAGTGACGCCACGCCCCATCACAGCGCCACCTTCAGGCCCAGCGCATAGGTGCGGCCGTACTCTTCCATCTGCAGGGTGCGCGAGCGGGTGCCCTGGTACAGCTCCAGCGGCTTGTCCAGCAGGTTCTGCGCTTCGAAGTACATGCTCACGCGCGGGGTGAACTTGTAGTCCAGCGAGAAATCGAGCTGGGTGTTGGGTGCCACGTAGATGTCGAATGCACGCCCCTTGCCGATGCTGTCCAAATACTCGCTGCGGTACACGGCCGCCAGACGCGTGCTTACACCGTACTTTTCATAGCCGATGTGTGCGCTGTAGACATGCTTGGAAGCGCGCGGCAGGGTGAAGTCCTCGCCCTCACGTCCCTTGATGCCGGCATCGAACGTGGTGTCCAGCCAGGTGCCACTGGCACCGATCAGCAGGCCATCCAGGCCCTCCGGCAGGAAGGCCAGCTGCTGCTGCCAGTTGAACTCCGCGCCACGCACGGTGGCCTTGCGACCATTGATCGGCTGGGTCACGTCGAATCCGCCGTAGGCCGGATCATTGGTCCGCACGGTCTCCACGATGTAGCCATCGATCGACTTGTGGAACAGGCCCAGCGAAACGATGCCGCTGCTGCCGATGTACTTCTCCACCGACAGGTCGATGTTCTTCGACTCGTACGGATCCAGTTCCGGGTTGCCCAGGCGCACTTCCTCGTCACCGCGGCTGTAACCCACGCGCGGCGAGACGTCGCCGAAGGACGGGCGCGATACGGTCTTGTTGGCCGAGGCGCGCAGCACCCAGTCATCGGCCGCGTCATAGCGCAGATGCAGGCCCGGCAGCACGTTGGTGTAGCTGCTGTTGGCCACGCGCGGGGTGACGGTGAAGCTGCGGCCGTTGGCGGCCACGTCCACCTGGTTGCCGACCGCCTTGAAGCGGGTGTTCTCCACGCGCACGCCGCCGATGATGCGCAGCGCGCCCACATCCCAGGTACCCATGGCATAGCTGGCGAAGATGTCCTCGCTGGCCACGTAATCCTCTTCCAGCGACGTCATCGCATTGCCGCCGACATCCTGCGGGCGGGCGCTGTACTGGCCACCATTGGCGGCCCAGAACGCGCGCATCGCAGCCGAGTCCATGCCATCCCCCATGTTGCCGTGGCGATGCTCCGGCGAAGAGGTGGTCCAGCTCGACAGCACCACCTTCGGGCCGACGCGCAGTTCGCGCTCATCGACATTCACGTCGCGGTCGCGCCAGCGGCCGAGCAGGCCGAACTTGATGCTGCTGCTGTCGCCGTCGAAGCGCACGTTGACCTGCGCGCTGTGTTCCTTGTCGTTCACCTGCTTGGGCGAAAGCACGACGCGGTCGAACGCGTAGTTGCCGTTGTCCAGCCACTGCGGATTGTCGAAGCTGTAGCTGGGCAGGCGGCTGCTCTGGTCCAGGGTGCCATTGAAGGCCTTGCCGTTGAGCTTGAAGCGCGCCTCCATCTCGTCGTTCACGCGCTCTTCGGTACGGGTGTAGCCGATCCGGTAATCGACCACGGCGTTGGTCAGCTTGTTCTCGCCACCAAGACTGGCCGCAAAGGTGTTCTCCTTCTTGGTGCGGTAGCGCATGCGCTTGTCGATCGAGTCCTTCGGCATGCCATCGAGCCGGTACTGGTCGGTGCCGGTCTTGACCATCTTCGCGTCGTCGAAGTTGAAGATCACGCGCTGGCGGGTCTCCGCATCGTCGAACTGGCTGTACAGCGTGCGCAGGTAGTACGTGCTGTCTTCGTTGGGGCGCCAGTCGAGGTTGAGGTTGGCACCGATGCGCTTGCGCTCGATCTCGTACTTGCGGTGCTGCAGGTTGATCGCGGTCACGTCACCGGGGGCGGCATCGTCCTCGCCGTCATATTCCACTTCGGTGTTGTCCGACTCGAACTTCCGCTTCTGGTAATTCACGCCCAGCGCCACGCCGAACGTGTCGTTGAACACTTCGCTGTAGTTGAAGGCGGCCTTGGGGCTGGTCTCGCCGGACAGCTGCTGGTGGCTGCCCTCGATCTTGCCGCGCAGGCTGCGGCCGTCGCGGTCGAAGGCCGACGCCGATTCCACCAGCACGGCGCCGCCGATGGCATCACCGGGCATGTCCGGGGTCGGCGACTTGACCACGCGCAGGCGCTCGGTGGAGTCCGATGGGATCACGTCCAGCGGCGCGGCGCGGCTGGAATCTTCCGGCGTACCGATGGCGATGCCATCCACGCTGACGCTGTTGAGATTGGCATCCAGGCCGCGAATGACCACGAAGCGGCCTTCGCCCTGGTCGCGGGTCACGCTGACGCCCGGCAGGCGCTGCAGTGATTCGGCCACGTTCTTGTCCGGATACTGGCCCAGGGCATCGGAGGACACCGCGTCCTCGATGGCGTCGCTGCTGCGCTTGAGGTCGACCGCGCGGATCTGCGATTCGAGCTGGGCGCGCACTTCGATACGGTCCAGGTCTACCGCGTCGGCCGCCACGGCGCCGGTAGCGGCTACCGCCTGTTGCCCGGCAGCCTGCAGCGGTGCCGCGGCCCCCATCGCCAGGGTCAGGGTGATGGCAACGGCCAACGGAGTCTTGATATGCACTGGGAATCCCCATTCCTGTTAAGAATGGGTCTGCACGGTATGTCCGCAAGGTTGCATGGCCGTGACATGCGCCTGCACATTTCATGTAGATCAGATCCAGGCCCGGTTTGGGGTTCGACACGCCAATCCGGCAAAATGGCCTCCTCTCTCCTTATTCCCCCTTCCCGACCATGAAGATCGTCGAAGTGCGCCACCCGCTGGTGCAGCACAAGATCGGCCTGATGCGCAACGCTGCGCTCAGCACCAAGGATTTCCGCGAACTGGCCAACGAGCTGGGTACGCTGCTGGCCTACGAGGCCACCGCCGACCTGGACACCGAGCCGCACACCCTGCCCGGCTGGGCCGGCCCGGTGACGGTGCAGCGTATTGCCGGCGCCAAGATCACCGTGGTGCCGATCCTGCGTGCCGGCCTGGGCATGCTCAGCGGCGTGCTGTCGCTGATCCCGGCGGCCCGTGTCAGCGTGGTCGGCCTGCAGCGCGACGAGGAAACCCTGCAGCCGGTGCCCTACTTCGAGCGCCTGACCGGCCGCCTGGAAGAGCGCGACGCGCTGATCCTGGACCCGATGCTGGCCACCGGCGGCACCCTGATCGCCACCATCGACATGCTCAAGCGTGCCGGTGCCCGCCGCATCAAGGGCATCTTCCTGGTGGCCGCGCCGGAAGGCATCGAAGCGGTCAAGGCCGTGCACCCGGACGTGGAGATCTACACCGCAGCCATCGATGCCCAGCTCAACGACAAGGGCTACATCCTGCCGGGCCTGGGCGACGCCGGCGACCGCATCTTCGGTACCCGCGTCGGTTGATCCGGTGAACCGGGGTCAGAGCCCTTTCACAGCGAAAGGGATCCGACCCCAACATCGCGGGGGTCGGACCCCTTTCGCAGAAAGGGCCCTGACCCCACCACCCCGCATTCCGGCCTACAGCCCGGCGGCGAAGGCTTCCAGCTGGTCGATGGCGGTGGTCCAGCCGTTGAAGAAGCCCAGCTGCTCATGCTGGTCACGCAGGGCCTTGTCCGGGTGCATCACCCGCGCGGTGTAGCGGCAGCCCTGCCCCTCGTCCTCCATCGTGATCACGGCGGTAAAGCCCAGCCAGGGTGACTGCGGTCGCCAGCCCGCACCCAGCATCGAGGTGAACACCAGGCGCTGCTGCGGCACGATCTCCAGGAAACTGCCCGGATTGTCACTGCTGCCGCCATCGGGGCCCTGCATGAAGGTGTGGAAGGCCCCGCCGGGGCGCAGGTCGAATGCCCGCACCTCGGTGGTCCACGGCTTCGGGCACCACCACTGGCGCAGCAGTTCCGGGTCGGTCCACGCCCGCCACAAGGCGGCGCGCGGTGCGTTCAGCACACGGCAGATCACCAGATCGGTGTCGGGGTTGTTACCTGCGTCTACGGCCATGGGCCTGCTCCTGTCGGTGAAGGGTTTCGACGAAATCGACCATGCGGTCGGAACGCGCTTCCCAAGCCGCACGCTGTTCTGCGAGCCATTGTTCGGCCTGGCCCAGCCGCGCCGGCACCAGTTCGCAGGTGCGTGTGCGCCCCTGCTTGTGGCTGCGCACCACGCCGCTGCGCTCCAGCACGGCCAGGTGTTTCATCAGCGAGGGCAAGGCCATCTCGAAGGGTTCGGCCAGCATCGACACCGTGCGCGGTCCCTGCCCAAGCGCCGCTACGATCGCGCAACGGGTCGGGTCGGCCAGTGCCTGGAAGACGTCTTCAATGGCAGGATAATACTTACCCATATAGCTAAGTAATACGCCGGTCTGAACGTTGCCGCAAGCAGGCGCGGCACTGGCGTGATTCTTCACGTGGCCTTGCCGGCCTGAAGCGAATGCTCCGCGCACCCGCCACCCTTGGAGCTCCCGATGAAAGCCTCTTTCCTGCTGGCCGCCGTCCTGCTGGTCGGCCTGCCCCTGGCTGCCAACGCCACAACCCCGCAGCAGCAGCGCATGGCCGAATGCTCGGCCAAGAACAAGGGCTTGAAGGGTGATGCCTACAAGACCGCGCAGAGCTCCTGCCTCAGCGGCCACGCTGCCGAGACCAAGGCGGTCAATCCGCAGCAGGAACGGATGCGCAAGTGCAACGCTGACGCGGGCGCGAAGAAGCTGGCCGGTGATGCGCGCAAGACCTTCATGAGCAGCTGCCTGAAGTCGTCATAATCGTCGCGTCCGGATCGAACGCCATCCACGCATGGCGTGGATCTACCACCGTCAGTGAAAGGCCGGGCATTGCCCGGCCTTTTCATTACCCCAGGGCGCGCGCCTTCAGCTCGCCCTGTTCGTGCAGGGTCACGAAACGTCCCTTGTCATCACGGCCCAGCTGCGCCAGCGCCACCTGCGGGTCGTGGGTGAAGAACAGCCGCACGTTGCGCGCCAGCTTGTCTTCAAGGAACTGCCGCTTCTCGTCGATCAGCAGCTCGGCGTTGCGGTCGTAGCCCATGGTGATCGGCACGTGTACCCATGAGCGCCCCGGGATCAGGTCGGCACAGAACACCACGCCACCATGCGCACTTTCGCCGGCATGCGCGTGACCGACGATCTCGGCCAGCATCAGTCCCGGCGTATGCCCGTCGCTGTAGCTGAAGCGCACGCTGCGGCCAAGTGCCTTCGAGTACTCCCCGTCCACCACTTCCAGCCGGCCACTGGCCTGCAGCAGGCCCGGCAGTTCCGGAATGAAGCTGGCACGGTCGCGCGGATGCGGCTGCACAGCGCGCTGCCAATGCTGCGCACCGACCACATAAGTCGCATTGGGGAACAGCAGTTCCGGCTCTCGCCCTTCGCTCCATGCCGCCAGCAGGCCACCGGCATGATCGAAGTGCAGGTGGCTGAGCACCACCACGTCGATATCCTCGTGCTCGAAGCCGGCTTCGCGCAACGAATCGATCAGTACGTGCTGGCTTTCCTGCACGCCGTAGCGCTCGCGCATGCGCGGATCGAAGAACGCCCCGATACCCGTTTCAAACAGCACGGTCTTGCCTTCCAGCGGACTGGCAAGCAGTGCGCGGCAGGCCAGCTCGATGCGATTGAGCTCGTCCGGCGCCGCCCATTTTTCCCACAACGCACGCGGTGCGTTGCCGAACATCGCGCCGCCATCGAGGCGCTGCGAGTTTCCACGAATAGACCAGAGTTTCATGCGTCGATTATCGGCGCCGGCCCGTTAAATAATCGCTAGAAAGGAAACAGAAAACCCCGCCGGCAAAGGCGGGGTTTCGGTAATCTGCCGGATTGCCGGCCAGCAGCCGGCGCTACCGGATCAGCGTGCCGGCACGACCTGGGCGCTGCCCACCGGGTTGCGGGGGTCGCTGCCGCCGAACAGCTTGTTCGCCTTGCGGTCCCATTCCACGGTCTGCAGGTTGCCCCACACGTGACTGGAACCGCGGCCGCCTGCGGCGACGTCACCCGGCAGGTCGATCTTGTGGCCCATCGCCTGCAACTGCTTCACCGTCGCCGCGTCGAACGCATCGTCCTCGGCTTCGACCAGGTCCGGCAGCCACTGGTGGTGGTAGCGCGGCAGCGCGGCAACCTGCTGTGCATCCAGGCCGTCGTCGTAGCCGAGGATGCCCAGCAGCACCATGGTGATGATGCGGCTGCCACCCGGGGTGCCCAGCACCACGACCTTGTCGGCGTTCTCCATGAAGGTCGGCGTCATCGAGCTGAGCATGCGCTTGCCGGCCTTCGGCGCATTGGCCTCATAGCCCATCACGCCGAACGCATTGGGCGTGCCCGGCTTCAGCGCGAAGTCGTCCATCTCGTTGTTCAGCAGCACGCCGGTGCCCTTGGGAATCAGCCCCGAGCCATACAGCAGGTTGACGGTCTGGGTGGCGCCGACGCGGTTGCCGTCGCGGTCGATGATCGAGAAGTGCGTGGTCTCGTCATCTTCCAGCGGCGTCGGGTTGCCCGACAGCAGGTCGCTGGGCGTGGCCTTCTCCGGATGGATGGTCGCCCGCAGGCCCTGTGCGTAGTCCTTGCTGGTCAGCACTTTCTGCGGGATCTGCACGAAGTCCGGATCGCCGAGGAAGAAGGTGCGGTCGCGGTAGGCGCGGCGCATCGACTCCACCACCAGGTGGGTGCGGTGGGCCGGGTCCATCTTCCTGATGTCCCAGCCTTCCAGGATCTGCAGCATGCTGGCCAGCGCGATGCCACCGGACGACGGCGGCGGCGCGGTGGTGATCTTCCAGCCGTTGTAGTTGAACACGATCGGCTCGCGCTGCTTGACGCGGTAACCGGCCAGTTCTTCAGCGGTCCACTTGCCGCCAGCCTGCTTCACGCCCGCCAGCAACAGCTTTCCGGTCTGGCCCTTGTAGAAGCCATCAAAGCCACCCGCGGCCAGGCGCTCCAGCGTCTGCGCCAGTTCCGGCTGCTTGAACAGGTCACCGCTGGCGATCGGCTTGCCATTGCGCAGGTAGACCTCGCGCGTGCCGGGATAGCGCTCCATCACTTCACGCCGCGACGCGTAGCCCTTGGCCATGCGGTCGTACACCGGGAAACCTTCGCGCGCGATGCGGATCGCCGGCTGCAGCGAGGCCGACAACGGCAGCTTGCCATGCTTGGCCGACAGCTCGACCAGCGCTGCGGGCAGGCCGGGAATACCCGCCGACCAGGCACCGTTGACCGAACGATCACGGTCCAGGTTGCCCTGCTTGTCGAGGAAGGCCTGCGGGGTCGCCGCAGCCGGGGCGGTCTCGCGCGCATCCAGCATCACATCCTTGCCGGTGGCCGCGTCGTGCAGCAGGAAGAAGCCGCCGCCGCCCAACCCGGAACTGATCGGCTCGACCACCGCCAGCGTGGACGACACCGCCACTGCAGCGTCGAAGGCGTTGCCGCCCTGCGCCAGGATGTCGATGCCGGCCTGGGTGGCCAGTGCGTGGCCGCTGGCAATGGCCGCGCCATCAGGGCGATCGGCACGGGCCGGGCTGTCAGCCCAGGCCATGGGGCTCAGCAGCAGGCCGAGCAGCAACAGGGGGCGGACGATCAGCGTCTTCATTCGGATGGGGGCTCCGCGTAGAGTTCGGGGTGATCGTGCTGCAGCTGGCGCAGCTTGGCCAGCAGCTGGTCTTCCGTTTCCACGATCTCCGGGTCCGGGTCGATGCACTCGACCGGGCAGACGACCACGCACTGTGGCTCGTCGAAATGACCCACGCATTCGGTGCAGCGCGCAGGGTCGATCACGTAGATGGTTTCACCCATCGCAATGGCCTGGTTGGGGCAGGCCGGCTCGCATACGTCGCAGTTGACGCAGAGCTCGTTGATTTTCAGCGACACGGCGATACTCCTCGCCCGCGCCCTGGGACAAAGGACCGGCCAGCGCGGGCGCGCGGGCCGGTCAGGTCATCAGCGGCGCCCTTGCAGGATGCCGCCCGGGCCATGCCGGAGCATGGCCGCCATGGCTCGGTATTACTTGGCTTCGACGAAAATGTACTCGGCACCGGTCGGCTGGATCGCAGCCTGCACGCGGGCGTTGTCGGCCGACTGGCCGATGAAGACGACGCGCACGCCCTTCATCGAATCCGGCGACACGTCCTTGAACACGGCCTGGATCATGTCAGCCATCTTGCCCGAGGCCGACGAACCGAAGGCCAGCATGTTGCCCGGCTGCACGCCACGGGCCACGGCCTGGGTCGCGCTCTCGGTCTGGCGCTCGTACTTGGCCTGGAAGTCCGGGTCCGATTCCGGCGAGAGGTAGTACAGGAACGGGCTGTTGGTGATGTTGCCCATGTTCTGGATCGCCACTTCCTGCAGGTACTTCTTCCAGCCTGCATCGTCGTCCTTGGCCGGGGCGACCAGGGCCTGCTTGGCCTCGTCGACCGGAGCGGCCTCTTCCTTCTTGCAGGCGGTGAAGGCCAGGGCCAACGAAGCGATCAGCATCGCGCGCATGGTGGTGTTCATGGGTTTCCTCCCGGAATGGTGCGTGGTGG
The DNA here is from genome assembly GCF_049384345.1 of Stenotrophomonas sp. CASM110. NCBI lineage: Bacteria > Pseudomonadati > Pseudomonadota > Gammaproteobacteria > Lysobacterales > Lysobacteraceae > Stenotrophomonas > Stenotrophomonas sp. CASM110. The sequence continues at coordinate 1,640 of NZ_JBMRGI010000017.1, read as the reverse complement.
TGTACGTAATGGGGTGCGGGTACAGCGGGGCTTACGACTGTGCCGACTTCGCTTCGCGGACCTTGCGCAGGGCTTCGAGCACCGCGGCCGGCACGAAACCGGACACGTCGCCGCCCAGGCGCGCGATCTCGCGGACCAGCGAGGACGAAATGAAGCTGTGCTGCTCGGCCGGGGTCAGGAACAGGGTCTCGACCTCGGGGATCAGGTGGCGGTTCATGCTGGCCATCTGGAATTCGTACTCGAAGTCGGACACCGCGCGCAGGCCGCGCAGCAGCACCCCGCCCTGCACCGAACGTACGAAATGGGCCAGCAGGGTATCGAAGCCGATGACCTCGACGTTGCCGTGGTGGGCCAGCGCGTCACGCGCCAGCTGCACGCGCTGCTCCAGCGGCAGCGCCGGGCCCTTGGACGGGCTCTGCGCCACGCCGACCACGACCTTTTCGAACAGCGGCGCGGCCCGGCTCACAAGGTCGATATGACCGTTGGTGATGGGGTCGAACGTGCCGGGATAGACGGCAATGCGGCGGTTGGCCACGGTCATGGGCGGATGCAGATGTTCAGATGAGGTCAAAGTGTAGCAGTGGCACGGCGGTACAGGGCAAAGCGCACCTCGCGGGTGCCACCCTCGCGGTGCAGCAGCCAGTCCGGCGGCAGCACCGGCACGTGGCCGGCCGGCGATTCCAGGTACAGCCAGGCGTCGGCGGCCAGGTGCCGCGGCAGCTGGGCCAGCACGTCCTGCCACAGGCCATCGGCAAACGGCGGGTCGATGAAGACCAGGTCGGCCTGCTGCGCCTGCGCCCCTTGCAGCCAGCGCAGGGCATCGGCCTGCACGACGGTGATCTGGTCGCTGGCCTGCAGCCTGGCGACGGCGGCGGTCAGGTTGCGTCCCAGCTGCGCATCGCGCTCGACCAGGGTGGCGTGGGCAGCGCCACGCGAGACCGCCTCCAGGCCCAGCGCGCCACTGCCGGCGAACAGGTCCAGCACGCGGGCGCCGCCGAGCTTGGGCATCAGCCAGTTGAACAGGGTCTCGCGCACGCGGTCGCTGCTGGGGCGAAGGCCCGGCAGGGTCGGCACCGGCAGCCGGGTATTGCGCCAGCGCCCGCCGATGATGCGGACCTGGCCGTCATTGCCACCGCGGCCGCTCATCGGCGCCCCCGGCGGGAGGAATTCGAGAAATTCAGCATGAGCGGGATTGTAGTTCGGCCGGGCGGCGCCCGGCACCCGCAGAAGCCGAAGCAACAGCAACAGCGGGCATCCCCGTGGGATGGCGGGGTGGGTCCGGTTGAGGGGGACGCTGCAAGTACGTCCATGTAAGCTCGGTCGCCGCATCCATGCGGCTCACGCCCCCTCAACCGGACCCACCCCGCCTTCGACAGTTTCCTGCGATCTGTCGGAACGGCTCTTGGGGTCAGATCCGTTTTCCTGCAGAAAACGGATCTGACCCCATTGGATGCACCCCGCCTTCGACAGTTCCCTGCGATCTGTCGGAACGGCTCTTGGGGTCAGATCCGTTTTCCTGCGGAAAACGGATCTGACCCCAGATTTATTTCGATGTCTGACAGATGTGTCGACCAAGGTCGACACCCACCAACAGCCGAGTGAACCTGTCAGAGGCGGGGCGGTGTGGGGTGGCAGGACCG
>NZ_JBMRGI010000016.1:0-107038 GCF_049384345.1 Stenotrophomonas sp. CASM110 | reverse complement strand
CCTGTGCTGCCGTTCGACTTGCATGTGTTAGGCCTACCGCCAGCGTTCACTCTGAGCCAGGATCAAACTCTTCACTTAAAACTACATGATCCGAAGATCAAAATTTAAAGCTGCAGATGATTGATTCTGGCAACGTATCGCTTGCTTTAAAACAATTAATAGTTGCTTGATCAAACGTCTGCAAGATGGACAATCATCCTTCCTGCAGGCGCCTTCACAAGATACCTGCGCATACTTTCAAAGATCCGGGGAAGTGGCCTCAGCGCCATTCCCGTGTGCTGCGAAGTTTCCTTCGTAGCGAGCCGCCCATTATAGCCGGCTTTTCCGCTTCGTCAACACCTTTTTTTCAAGGCCGTCTCACCGGAGTGGACGTTGTTGCCGATGCCGCTTCGTCGTTGGACCCGAGGGCCTTTCGTCGTTGCGAGCCGCCTATTATGCCGGACTTTTCGAGTCCGTCAACACCTTCGTTCGATCAATTCGTTCGCCGGTGGTGGCGTCGCTGTTCGCGTGTCGTTTCCGGGGAAGCGATGCGCTGCAGCAAGGGAGCGAATTCTAGAGATCCTGCGGATTTCGTCAAGGCTTTTTTTGCAGCGTGATGACAGAAGCACCACGCCATCACGCATGACGTACGCTCGAAGATCACTGCGGCGTTGCCCGCGCGTTGCGCGGTCAACGCCGCAACCCTAATCAATGCAGGGATGCACAATGCAGGGATGCACAGTGGAGACAGCACAATGAGCATGCAGGTGCGGCGCGCGTGGTGGCGCGATCTTTCGATGCCGGCAATCGTCGCTGGCTTCATTACGGTACTGGTGGGCTTCGCCAGCTCGGCCGTGATCGTGTTCCAGGCGGCACAGGCCGTCGGTGCCGACCAGGCGCAGATCGCCTCCTGGATGTGGGCGCTGGGGCTGGGCATGGGCGTGACCTGCATTGGCCTGTCGCTGCGCTATCGGGTGCCGGTGGTGACAGCGTGGTCGACCCCGGGTGCAGCGATGCTGGTGGTGGGTGCCGGCGGTGCTTCGCTCTCCGAGGCCACGGGCGCATTCCTGCTGGCCGCCGTGCTGGGCCTGCTTGCGGGTTTCTCGGGGGTCTTCGCGCGACTGATGCAACGGGTACCGATGGCGCTGGCCGCCGGCATGCTGGCCGGTGTGCTGCTGCGCTTCGGGCTGGATGTGTTCGTCGCCATGAACACCCAGCTGGTGCTCGCGCTGGCAATGTTCGCCACCTGGCTGGCCGGGCGCCGGCTGTTCCCGCGCTATGCGGTGATCGCCACATTGCTGGTCGGCATCGCCGTCGCCGCGAGCCGTGGCCTGCTGCACGCCCAGCAGGTGCATCTGCAACTGGCGATCCCGCAGTGGGTGACGCCCTCGCTGTCGTGGACCGCCGTGGCCGGCATTGCCCTGCCCCTGTTCGTGGTCACCATGGCCTCGCAGAACATTCCCGGTGTGGCGGTGATGCGCGCGTCCGGCTACGACGCCCCGGTGTCGCCGTTGATCGGCTGGATCGGTGTAGTCAATACGCTGCTGGCGCCGTTCGGTGCGTATGCACTGAACCTGGCGGCGATCACCGCCGCCATCTGCATGGGCCGCGATGCGCACGAGGATCCGGCGCGCCGCTACACCGCAGCGATGGCGGCCGGCGCCTTCTACATTGTCATCGGGCTGTTCGGCGCCACGGTGGCCGCACTGTTCGCGGCCTTCCCCAGGGAGCTGGTGGCCTGCGTGGCCGGTATCGCGCTGTTCGGCACCATCGGCAACAGCCTGGCCAGTGCATTGGCGGTGGAGCGCGACCGCGAGGCGGCGCTGGTCACCTTCCTTGTTACCGCCTCCGGAGTTTCCCTGGCCGGGATCGGCTCGGCGTTCTGGGGACTGCTGGCCGGTGCGCTGTGCCTGCTGGTGTTGCGGGCACGGACAGCGGCCTGAGCAACCCTATCAGGCCGGCATGATCAGGCCGCCATGCGGGCGACGGTATTGATCACCGCGTTGGCCGCCATGCCGATCACCACCGCCCACACGCTGGTGCCGCCACGACGCTGCAGTTCGGCACGGATGCGGTTGTGCTGCCCGGCGTGGGCAGCCTTCACTTTGCCCAGCAGTCGCGTGCAGTAGCGCAGGTACAGGGTGTTGGCGGTCACCGCGATGGCGAACCGAGGCACCGCCAGCAACGCCACCGTGAGCAGCGGGTTGGCGCGGGCCGCCAGCAGCGCGATACCGATCAGGACCAGCTCGAAGAGGATGGCTGCCAGGTACATCTTCCGGTGCAGCAGCCAGTACGTCGGCACCAGGAAGGCGGGCCAGTGCCACGGTCGCGGCGGCTTCGGCACCGGGCTGCCCAGGTGCCAGCGCTGGCGGTAGAGCGCCGCGTTGGGGCCGACGAGGAGGTTCAGGTAGTCCGCGTCGGACGGAGCGGGCGCGTCGGCCACCTCTGTGGCGGGCGCAAGATAGGGATTGTCATCCGCCGGGGAAACCGGCGGAGTATCCAGATGATTCATGTCGGCGATTCCTTGCCCAGGATGATCCCGCGGTAGCGGCAGCCACCGCTGGATCTGAAGCCTTCCCGGCCTCAGCCTGCCAGCGCCTGCCCCACCAGCATCATCGCAACGACGGCGATGGCCACCACCGCCGCCGCCAGTGCATTGGTGTCACCCCGTCTGGCCAGCTCGCTGCGCAGGCGCGCCTCGTCATCTCCCACCAACGCGCGCGCGCGGGCGATCTCACGCTGGCAATGCGCCAGGTACCAGCGGTTGGCATACGCTGCGGCGGTGATGTTGATGACGAGGGTGATGACCGTCGACACGCCTTCCGGAACGCCCAGCAACGCCTCGGCGATGCTGAAGAACACCAGCACGCCGGCCCAGATCGCCGCCAGCCGGTACATCCTGCGGTACACCATCCAGATCACGCCGATCAGGAACGCCGGCCAGTGCCAGGTGCCGTTGCCGTCGGCAATGCCCTGGTCGAGCCGCCAGCGCTGTCGATAGATCGGGAAGTTGCCGCCGACCACGGCGGCGTACAAGGCGATGTCGCCTTCCAGCTGCGGCGCGGTCGCGGCCACCGGCGAAGCTGCCGGCGCACGATAGGGGTCGGACGGATCAGCGGTCGATGCGCCGCTGGCGCTGACGGCCTGCGCCGGTTCAATCGACGGCGGGGTCGGATCCATCGGCGCCACCGAAGGATCCAGCTCGGCCAGCGGCCGCCACGATGCCATTCCTTCCCGCCACATCAGCGTACGGGCGGTTACCGTGCCGTCCTGCTGCAGACGGCGCAGCCCGGCCAGGTCCACCGGCCCTTCGCTCTGCTTGCTGTTGGCGTACCACCACTGTGCGTCCTGCATGCCATCCATTCCTGTCGATCCCATGGTTACTCCGAACACCCCGCCACGGCCTGCAGCGGTTCACTGGCCAGTACCTGCACCAACTGGTGGCGCGCGCCGGGTGCAAGGGCAATCTGCTCCGGCCCGGCATTGGCTACTTCCAGGCACACGTAATCGTGCCAACCGTCGCCGACATCGGCCATCTTCGCCGCCGCCTCCGCGCCCGGATTCCACGCCACCAGGGTCTGGCTGCCTTCGCTGCGGATCTCGATCCGCCGCTGCAGGACGGGATCGCGAAGCACGTAGTGGCCACCGGCACCGGTATAGATGCGGTCGCTGCGCCCCGGATCGCGCGGGTCACGCAGCGACCAGGGCCCCTGCTGCCGGCGCAGCTGCGTGTAATCCTCGTACTTGTCCAGATAGTGCAGGCCATCGAGGCCATCAACCTCGACACGACGGGCATCGCCTACCCGGAAGTAGCTGTGCAGGGCCTGGGTGAAAGCCACCGGGGACGGGCCGGTGTTCTCGGTGGTCAACTGCTGGCGCAGCTGGCGACCGATGCGCAGCTGCATCTGCAGGCGCAGGCCACACTCGGCAATCGACAGGGGCGCCAGCTGCAGCTCCAGTTCACCGTCATCGTCCTGGCGGGCCTGCAGCAGCTCCCAGCGCGCGGTGCGTACCAGGCCGTGTGCCGGCACGTCATCATCCTGGCCCTGGCGACCGAACCACGGCCAGCACACTGGAACGCCACCCCGGATCGGCGTGGGCAGCCCGGCCCGTTTCGGCGACAGCCACAGCAGGTCCGGCTGCCCCTCCGGGATGAACGACAGCAGCTGTCCGCCGAACACGCTGATGACCGCGGTGGCGCTGGGCGTGCGTATCTGCCAGGCCTCGAGCCCGTGGTACAGGCCGGTGCTGATGTCCGGGTTCGACTGCATGCTATGACGCTCCTTGAAGACCGCGGCGATGATGTCGCGGCCAGCCTGTGATCGGCAAGGTCTAGCGGGTGGCAGGCGTCCCTGCGGCTGCCTCCTGCTGCAACGCGCGCAGGATGCGCTGGCCGGCGCGCCCATCCGCATTGGCCCAGCCCAGGCGCTGCTGCTCGGCCTGGATCGCGCGGCGCGTGGCGGTGCCGATCATGCCGTCCGCGCTGCCGATGTCGTGGCCGCGGGCCAGCAGCAGGGTCTGCAGCTGGCGGCGTTCATCGCGGCCGATGCCGGGATCATCGGTCGGCCAGGCGGTGGCCAGGCCGGTGCCGCCACGCAGCTGGTCGGCCAGCGTGGCGATGGCCAGTGCATAGCTTTCGGCGGCGTTGTAGCTGTAGATCGCATCGTAGTTGCGGAACACCAGCAGCGCCGGGCCCTTGATGCCGGCCGGCAGCAGCAGGGCGGCGCGCGCGTCGGCCAGCAGATTGGGCGGCCCCAGCGCGCTGCCATCCAGCGCGGTCACGCCCTGCACGCGCCAATCGGCGAGGGCTCGACGTTGGGTGCGGCCCGCCTGGCTGGCATTGAAGCCGGGGGGAACACGGACCTCCATGCCCCACGGTTCGCCACTGCGCCAACCCGCACGCTTGAGGTAGTTGGCGGTGGACGCCAGCGCGTCGGGAATGCTGCCGACCAGATCGCGGCGGCCATCGCCGTCACCATCGACCGCGATACGTGCGTAGGTGCTGGGCATGAACTGCGTATGCCCGAAGGCGCCGGCCCAGGAACCGGTGAGCCCCTGGGCCTGCAGGTCGCCGCGGTCGATCAGCTTGAGCAGCGCCAGCAGTTCGCCACGGAAGAAGGCCTGGCGGCGGCCGGCGCAGGACAGCGTGGCCAGCGACTGCAGCAGCGGGCGCTTGCCGAAGACGCGGCCATAGTCGCTCTCCACCCCCCAGACCGCGACGATGGTGGCCGGGTCGACGCCATACTGCGCGGAGACGCGATCGAGCAGATCGCGATGTTGCTGCAGCAGGGTGCGGCCATCATCGACGCGCTGGCGGTCGACCAGCGCGGCCAGGTAATCCCAGATCGGCGTGGTGAATTCCGGCTGTGCGTCCAGCAGTCCGAGCACGCTCGGGTCCGGCGTGAGCCCGGTGGTGATCTCGTTGAAACGGTCGGCGCCGATGCCCTGGGTTGCGGCGGTGGCCTGCAGGCCCGCCAGGCAGCGGCTGAACGCCGGATCGTTGCTGGCGGCAGGGGCCGCAGGCAGCGTCGGGGTCGACGCGAGGGCGGCCGCCAGGCCGAGCGTGGTCAGAATGGGCATGGCGTCCTCCGTGTTGCCGTTGCACGGCCATCTTAGGGGCAGCAGTGCGGCCGAACCTGAAGGGGCACCGGCTGGCCGTCCCCCCTAGGCAACGCGCAGCAGGCGCAGGCCATAGGCGGGACTTTCGGCATCCCAACGCTGTGCGACCTGCAGGCCCGCCTGCTGCAACAGCGCCTCGAAGCTGTCATCGGTGTACTTGTGGCTGTACTCGACGCGGATGGGTTCACCGGCAGCAAAGTGGAAGGTGCGGCCACCGAGGTGGACGTCCTGCGGCCACTGGCTGACCAGGTCGGTTTCGATGCGCAGCCGCGCGGTGTTGTAACGGGCGCGGTGGCGGAATCCATCGAGATCGAAATCGCTTCCGATCTCGCGGTTGAGGCGGGCCAGCAGATTGAGGGTGAATGCCGCAGTGACGCCCTGCACATCGTTGTAGGCCGCTTCGATCAGCGCCGTGTCCTTGTGCAGGTCGATGCCGATCAGGGCCAGGCCGTCGCGGCCCATCGTCTGACGCATCGCCCGCAGCAGGGCGACGGCCTCCGCTTCGGCGAAATTGCCCAATGTGGAACCGGGGAAGAACAGCAGCCGTCGCGCGGGTTCGCGTTCGGGCATGGGCACGGCGACGGCGCGGGTGAAGTCCGCGCAGACCGGCAGCATCTCGACCTCGGGCAGCGCCGGCGCCAGGTGGTCGATGCTGGACAGCAGTGCGGCCCGCGAGATCTCGATCGGCGTATAGGCCACCGGATCCTGCAGCGCGGCCAGCAGCAACGCGGTCTTGCGGCCACTGCCGCTGCCCAGCTCCACCACATGCAGGCGCGGGCCGACCACGCGCGCGATATCGGGCAGCACCCGCGCCAGCAGCGCCAGCTCGGTGCGCGTGGGGTAGTACTCGCGGGTCTGGGTGATCTGTTCAAACAGACGCGAGCCGCGGGCATCGTAGAAGTACTTGGAAGGCAGCTGCCGCGATGCGCATGACAGACCGGCCAGCGCATCGGCCAGGATCTGCTGGCGGCTGGGGGTCAGGTCGGTCAGCGCCTGCAGCGCGTCATGCACCGTGCTCATATGAGGTCCCTGGCCAGGCGCAGTCCGGAGAACTGCCAGCGCGCCGGCGGCATGAAGAAATTGCGGTAGCTGGCGCGCACATGGCCACGGGGCGTGGCACAGCTGCCGCCGCGCAGCACCCATTGCCCGCACATGAACTTGCCGTTGTATTCGCCGAGGTTGCCGTCAAAAGAGCGGAAGCCCGGGTAGGCACCATAGGCGCTGGCGGTCCATTCCCAGACATCACCGAACAGCTGCCGCAGCCCACTGCCCCCGGCTGCCTGCGGGTGCAGGTGATCGTCATCGGCGAAATGACCGCGCAGGGGCTGCGACGCGGCGGCCGCTTCCCACTCGAACTCGCTGGGCAGGCGCGCACCGGCCCAGCGGGCGCAGGCATCGGCCTCGTAGTAACTGAGGTGGCAGACCGGCGCGTGCGGGTCCAGCTCGCGCCAACCACCCAGGGTGTACTCGCGCTGCAGGGCATCATCCCAGTACAGGGGGTGCTGCCAGCCTTCGGCTTCTCGCAGCGCCCAGCCTTCGCTGAGCCACCAGCGCGGTTCGCGGTACCCCCCTGCCTCGATGAAGGTGCGGTACTCGGCATTGCTGACGGGACGCTCGGCCAGGGCATGCGCGGGCAGCAGCACGCGGTGCGGCGGCGATTCGTTGTCGTAGGCAAAGGCGGCGTGCCGGGGCCATGCCGCGGCACCGACGGTGACGATGCGTTCGGGCGATTCGATCCAGCCCTGCGTCGCGGCGGTGCTGGCAACGGGCCGCAGGTCGTCGCGATACGGTGGCTGCAGTGGATTGCACCAGAACGCATGCTTGATGTCGGTCAACAGCAGTTCCTGGTGCTGTTGTTCGTGCTGCAGACCCAACTGCAGGTGGTGCAGCGCCTGCGCGTCGAGGTCACCGGCTGCCAGCCGTGACTGCACCTGCATGTCGACCTGTTGCCGGTAGTCGCGCACCTGCTGCAGCGAGGGCCGCGACAGCAGACCGCGTTGCGGCCGCGCATGCGCCGGGCCGATGCTCTTGTAATAGCTGTTGAACAGATAGTCCCAGGCCGGGTCATGCGCGGGCGTGGTGGCGAAACCGGCCAGCACGAAGCGTTCGAAAAACCAGGTGGTATGGGCCAGGTGCCACTTGCTGGGACTGGCGTCGGCCATGCTCTGCAGCATGGCGTCCTCGGCACTGAGCGGCGCGGCCAGCTGCAGGCTGCGCGCCCGCACCTGTGCAAAGCGGCGGGCGAGATCGCGCTGCGGGGCAGCGACGGCGGTGGGTACGCTGTCCATGCCGGAAGCATCGGCGCAGGACGGTGAGCGCAACGTCATGGCACCACATCACCACGTTCACATGACAGCGGGCACGCGCATTCAAGAAGCGCGTGGGGACGCCGCTAACGGCAATGTTGCGGCCGCATCGTCACCGCACTGGACTTACCGCGTGCCCCTGCATCCGCTCCGCCAGCCTGCGCATTACCTGTTCGTGCTGCCCGCCGTGCTGGTCGTCCTGGTGCTGTGGATGGCGCTGGGCACCGAGGATGTCGCCAGCCCGGCGCAGCGCATCCTGCCCTGGCTGCTGGCCTGTCTCGGTGCAGGCCTGGCCCTGCTCTACCACCAGATGCGCACGTTGTGCCTGCTGCTGGTGGTGGCGGTGGTATTCGCCCTGCTGCACCGGGACGTCGGTGGCTACCTGCGCAGCGGCCATGTCGACGCCCTGACCCCGCTGCGCTTCCACGCGATCTCGGCGTGGGTGCCGCTGCTGTTCGCCGGACTGGCACTATGGCCGGAACGCGGACGCCGACGCCAGGACCTGCTGCTGCGCAGCGTAGTGTGCGGCGCGGCGCTGATGATCTTCCTGCTGCTGGCGGCACAGCAGCCGCAGGGGATGCACGATCTGCTGTCGAACCGTCACTGGGCCTGGATTCCCGCCAACTGGAACGCGTTGGCGCAGTTGCCGGCGCTGCTGTTCCTGCTGGCGACCGCAGCATTGGGCTGGCAGGCGTGGCGGCATCCGCGGCCACTGCACACGGCAATGCTGCTGGCCCTGCTGTGCCTGTGGTGGATGCTGCCGCGGATCTTCCTGCAGCCGGTGCTGCTGCCGGCGCTGAGCAGTGCCGCCCTGCTGCTGATGCTGGGCGCGATGCTGCAGGAATCCTTCCACATGGCCTTCCGCGATGAGCTGACCGGCCTGCCGGGGCGACGGGCGTTCAACGAGACCCTGCAGCGGGCACGCGGTACCTACAGCATCGCGATGGTGGACGTTGACCACTTCAAGTCATTCAACGACACCCATGGTCACGACACCGGCGACGATGTGCTGCGCCTGGTGGCGTCGCGGCTGGCGCGGGTGGGCGACGGTGGCCGTGCGTTCCGCTATGGCGGCGAGGAGTTCGCGGTGGTGTTCCTGGACCGGCCGGCGGCAGCCTGTGTCGATGCCGTGGAAGCATTGCGGCAGAGCATCGAGGACACCCGCATGCAGCTTCGCGACCGCAGCACCCGCAGCCGTGACGACGAAGCCGGCCGCCAGCGGCGCGGACGCGGTGGCAGCGGCCAGGTGGTACAGGTGACGGTGAGCATCGGGCTGGCCGACAGCCGCGTGGATCCGCGGCCGATGGCCGTGGTCAAGGCCGCCGACCAGGCCCTGTATGTGGCCAAGGACGGGGGCCGCAACCAGGTGCGCGCGCACGGCGGCCAGCGCGTTCTGGCAGCGCACAGCGCGTAGTGCTCAGACCGCGTCGAGGTAGTACCAGCGGCCGTCGATGCGTTGGAAGCGGCTGTGCTCGGTCATCCTCACCGCGCTGCCGCCGCCGATGCGGTAGCGCGCGGTGAAGCGGACTTCGGCGCTGTCAGCACCAGTGACAGTGTGCTCGTGCACGGTCAGGCCCAGCCAATGGGTGCGCTGGCCGGGGGCATCGTCCAGCGACAGCTCGGCCGGACGCGTGTCCGGATGCCAGGACTGGCGCAGGTAGTCAGCCAGGCCACGCACATAGGCGCTGTAGCGCGAACGCATCAGGTGCTCTGCATCAGGCGCGGCTTCACCGGCATGGAAACGGCCACAGCAGGCAGCATAGTCGGCGGGAAGGCCACAGGGGCAGGGATCGGCGGGTTTTCGGCTCATGCCGGCATTGTCGCCGGGTTGCCGGGATTGATCCACGCGGGGCCGCAGTCGCCCGGAGCAGGACAGGCGTATGCTGTCGCGCCCCCTCCTTGATTGATCGCCGTGCTGGAACTGGTTCCCCCTGAGTTGTGGTGGCTGGTGGTGATCGCCTTCATCGCCGGCCTTGTGGATGCCGCTGTCGGTGGCGGTGGCCTGGTGCAGCTGCCCGGCCTGTTCACGGTGCTGCCGCAGCAGACGCCGGCGATGCTGTTCGGTACCAACAAGTTCAGTTCGATGTTCGGTACCGGTGCGGCCGCCTGGCGCTATGCGCGCAACGTGCGCTTCCCGTGGAAGCCGGTACTGTTCGCGGCCGGTACCGCCTTCATCTTCTCCTTCGCCGGGGCCACCGCGGTGAGCCTGCTGCCCAAGGACGCGGTGCGCCCACTGGTGCTGGTGCTGCTGATCGCGATGCTGGCCTACACGTTGTGGAAGAAGGACTTCGGCGCGTTGCACCGGCCGCAGGAGATCGGCCGCCGCGAACTGGCGATCGCGCTGGCGATCGGTGCGGCGATCGGCTTCTACGACGGCTTCTTCGGGCCGGGCACCGGCAGCTTCCTGATCTTCCTGTTCGTGCGCTTCTTCGGCCTGGATTTCCTGCGTGCGTCAGCGGCGTCGAAGGTGGTGAACCTGGCGACCAATGTGGCGGCAATCTCGTTCTTCGTACCGACCGGCAACATCCTGTGGCTGTTCGCGCTGCCGATGGCGGCGGCCAACATCATCGGCTCGGTGGTGGGCACGCGCCTGGCGTTGAAGGGCGGCACGCCGTTCATCCGCAAGTTGTTCGTGGGGCTGGTGGTGGTACTGATCGCGCGGATGGCGTGGGATACCTTCCGCGGTGCGTGAATGCGGTTGCCGGCCGCTGGCCGGCATCCCCATCCGATCGGGTCGTGAACCCCGCCCATGGGTAATGCCGGCCGCTGGCCGGCATCCCCATTCAATCGACCGGGTCAGGCTTCGGCTTCTTCCGGTTCGTTGGCCTGCTGGCGGCTGCGCTCGGGCAGCTTCAGGCGCTTGCCTTCTTCGTCGTACTCGATCAGCAGCACGCCGGAGTCGTGGCGGCCGCTGATCTCGACGAAGCAGGCGCCACCGATGAACGGCTCCAGCGTCATCACCGACTTCAGCGGAGTGGCGACCACCATCTGGAAACCGAAGTTGTCGAAGATGTTCATCGCCAGCGCGGTGAACTCGTTGTCGGCCTTGTCGAAGGCTTCGTCGAGCACGACGGCGGCGTAGCTGGGCAGCTGGCTGTCGGCGCCGCCGAGCTGGTAGCGCAGTGCCGCAGCCAGGCAGGTGGTGGCCAGTTTCTGGCGCTGGCCACCGGACTTGCCCGCGCCACTACGGTAGATCTCGACCTGCTGGCGCGTTTCCGCATCCAGCTCGACGCCGATGAACTCCACGTGCATGCGTACGTCCAGCACCAGCTCGCGCCAGCGCTTGTCCTCGCCTTCCTGCGAACCCAGGCGGTTGACCAGCTGGCGCAGCACGGTGAACTGCGATTCGGCCAGCTCGCGCTGCTCGGTCTGCTGCTGCGCCAGCACCTCGCGCAGCTGCAGGTGGAACTCGCCGACTTCCGGCAGGCGGCGGTCGCTCAGTTCGATGGTCAGCAGCGTGCCACGGTTGAACGGCACCTGCTCCAGGCTGGCGTTCACTTCGTCCAGGCGCTGGCCGATCGACTTGCGGGCCTCGGCGCTGTGGCGCTGCAGGGCCAGCAGGTTGTTCTTGCTCTGGTTCTGCAGCAGATCGAAGAAGCGCTCTTCGTGCTGCGGCAGGCCGTCGCGCTCCAGGCGCTCGAGGCGGGCAAGGAAATCCTCGGCCGAGGCCACCGATACGGTGAAGTCGCCCGATTCCTCCGGCCACTGCTGGATGAAGCGACGGAAGCAACCGATCAGCTGGTTCTCGATGCGGTTGAGGTCCTGCTGCGAGGTCGACAGCTGCTCGTTCAGCGCGTTGCTGACCTGGCGCATGTGCGCCTCCAGCGTTTCCAGGCTGAGCGGGCCCTGCTCCTGCAGGCGCTCGGCGAGCCCGGCTTCCTGCTCCTGGGCAAGGCTCGGCAGCACCAGCGCACGGCTCTGCTGGCGAGCGCGGTCGAGGCGATCGCGTTCCTTGACCAGCTGCCCGCGCTCGACGCGGACGTCTTCATAGGTGCGGCGGGCCTGCTCGATGTCGGCGCGCACGGCGTCGATCTGCTTGGCCAGCTTGGCCAGGTCGGCATTGCCTTCGCGCAGGTCGCGCAGGGTGGCCTCGATATCGGTCAGGCGCTGCTGCGGGGCGGCGATGTCGATCTCGTTCCAGCTGATGCTGACCAGCTCGTGGCAGGCCAGGCGACGTTCGTTGTCGCGGTCACGCTGCCCACGCAGGCGCGCGATGTCGGTCTCGCAGCTGGCGATGCGCTTGGCCAGTTCCTGGGCTTCGCGCTCGAAGGCGCCCACCTTGTCGTGGTTGTTGAAGCCGAGGATCCAGCGACGGCGGTCGCCCACCGCACTGCGGTCGTCCTTCTCGAAGCGGTCGCCGGGATGCTTGACCTGGCCTTCTCGGGTGATGCCGCGGTCGACGTTGCGCAGCTGCTTGGCATCCACGCACTCGTAGTCGAAGCGCTTGCCGAGCTCACGGCGCAGCCAGCTTTCGAACACGTGCTCGCGCAGCTCCAGCTTGTGCAGCAGCGACTTCGCCGACGGCTCGCGCGCGAACGCATCATCGTTGCGGCGCACACGGTAGTAGGTGAAGCGCATGCCCAGGTGAGTGCGATTCACCCACTCGGCGACGTCGTTGTAGTGCTTGTCATCGACCAGCAGCGACAGCGCGAAGCCACCCAGCACACGCTCGATGGCACCCTGCCAGCCCTGCTCTTCCGAGCGGACCTGGATCAGCTCGCCGACGAACGGCAGCGCCGCCTCGGCAATGCCGGTTTCCTCGGCCAGGCGCGCGCGCAGCTTCTGCATCGGCGCCGGGATGTTGGAGGGCGTGCGCTGCATCGCTTCGAGTTCCGCACGGACTTCGCCGAAACGGCGCTCGTCATCGCGCTTGCCACCCAGGCGATCGCTGATCGCATCGTCCAGCGCCGAGGAGGCACGCTGGCGGTCCTGCAGTTCGTTCTGCGCACGCTCGACCAGCTCGGCGAAGCCGTGTGCGTCGTCCGGAAGTTCAGCCCCCAGCTGCTGCGCGGCCAGGCTTGCCTGCTCGCGCTTGGCTTGGCGGCGGTCACGCTCGGCTTCGGCGCGGCCCTGCTCGCGTTCCAGTTCCTCGATGCGCTCACCGCCCTGCTGGCGACGCTGCAGTTCCAGTTCGGCCAGGCGCTCGGTGTGGTTGTCCAGTGCGGCACGGCGCTGGGCTTCTTCCCCGAGCAGGCCACGGTCACGCACGTCCATCTCGCGCAGGCGCGCCTCGATCAGCGCCTGGCGGCGGCTTTCACGGAAGCTGTCGACGCCAAGCTTGAGGGCTTCGTCGTCGCCGCGCCGGCGGTGCATTTCCTTCAGGTCGTTGTAGTAGGCGCGTGCCGGCAGCAGGGTCTCCACCTGGCGGCGGGCGGTGACCACGGCCTGGTGCGCGCCATCGAGTTCGGCGAAGTCGCTGACCAGGCGCTCGGCGGCGTCGAAGGTCTTCGGCGTGTCGAGCATGAAGTCGCGCAGGAAGACGTTGAGGTCGCCCAGGTTCTTCGCCGACTGCGTCTTGTGCAGCAGGCGCAGCGCCATCTCGTTGTCGATGCCGAGCAGGTCGCGGAAGCGCTCGGCGTAGCCGGAGAAGGTGTCGAAGTGGTGCAGGTCGGACAGCTTCTGCTTGAGCTTGCGCAGGTCCAGGTCGAAGCCGCCAAGATCCTTGGCGATGTCGAACGGACGCTCGGCGATCATGTAGTGCTTGCGCACGTCACCGGCCGAGGTTCCGTTACCGGAGATCCACAGCAGGCGCACGAGGCTGACCACGCGGCCATCGCCGGCGCGGTACTCCAGCACCAGCGCAGTCCAGGTCGCGCCCTTGCGAAGGTACTGGGTGGCGATTTCGCCAGTGCCGCTGTCCTGCTGGTCGGCCCACGCGCCACGCACGTAGGACACCAGGTTGCGGTCGCGGCCACTGCGCTCGGCTTCACGCGCGGCGGCGTTGAAATCGACGATGGCCGGCGGCGTCAGCAGCGCGGACATGGCATCGAGCAGGGTCGACTTGCCCGAGCCGGAACGGCCGACGAACAGGAAGCCACGCTCGGCGATCGGTACTTCGGTCAGTCCGTTGAACGTGCCCCAGTTGTGTACCTGCAGGCGACGCATGCGGAACTGCTGCAGGCGCGGGTCCGGCAGGCCTTCGTTGAACAGGGCGGGAGTGTGCTTGGAGATAGCCATGCGATGGTCGGGTCTCTCAGGCCTCGGCGGCCGGGGTTTCACGCAGCTGGCGGTAGACCGCCGAAAGCTGGGATACGTCTTCGGCGGAGAACAGCAGCTTCAGCGCCGGCGAGACTTCGTGGCGGTCTTCCTGGCCGCTGAGGCGGGTCAGGATGTGGTTGTCCTTCATCTTCTGCACCGCCGAGGCGACACGGCGGTTGAAGCCGGCGCGGTCGGTGGACAGGTTCTTCTCGTAGATGGCCAGCGCTTCGGCCATCTCGGCGTCGGCGACCACCGCGCGGTTGCCGCGCGCATCGGCCTCGGCCAGCTGCTGGCGCAGGTACAGCAGCAGCACCGAATCGATGAAGGTCAGCGGCGAGGTGCGCAGCAGCACCGGCGCATCCACGTCTTCGGTATCGGCCTGGCGGGTGAAGGCCACGCCGCTGTCACGGTCGAGCACCAGTTCCAGGAACAGGTCCGCCAGCGAGGAGCGGATGGCCGCCTCGCTGCGGATCAGTGCCGGCCACAGCTTGGCGTGGCGCAGCTGGTCGATGCTGGGGCCGATCAGCAGCTGGCACAGCGCGCGGCGTGCATCCAGCGGCAGGCGCCCGGTGTCGCCGAGGTAATACACGTCATTGCCACGGCGGGGCTGCGCCACGGCCGCCACCGGTTCGGCTTCGTAGGCGTCTTCCGCCACGTCGGCCTGCGGTGCGTCGATGGGATCTTCATGCCAGCTCATGGCGTCTCTCCTGGGTGAACCAAACCAGCGGGATGCGGGCGCGACGGACCTGGCCGTCGCCACCACGCCATTCGGCAAGCTCCTGCTCACCAGCGATCACGTTGCCGAAGCGCGTGCCCAGCGACAGGTAGCCGATGACGCTGCCGAGCCCCTGCGGTGCTTCGCGCTGCGACAGTGCCTGGGCGATGCTGAGCCGCGGCTGTGCATCGAGCAGGTCGTGCAGGTCGCGGCGCAGGGTGCGGAAGTCGATTTCAGACGAAGCGACCAGGTCACCGACGCTCTCCAGGCTGATGGCTGCGGCGTCGTTGTACTCGACGTTGCCATCGACCTGGGCGCTGCGCGGATCGTGCAGCTTCCACTGCGACCACGAGCGCAGGCGGCTGGTGGTCAGCTGCAGGTCGCGGCCGATGCCGCGTTGTGCGGGGAATTCGTCGCGCAGGGCCAGCGCTTCGGACTGCGCCTGCTTCAGCAGCTGGTTGAGGCGGCGCTGTTCCAGATAGCCACGGCTCTGCACGAAGCCACGCAGGCTGCGCGCGAAATTCTGCAGCACGTCGTGCACCTGGCCACCGCGCTCGAGCATGGTGCTGGTGAAGCCGCGCAGGAAGTTGCGTTCGTTACGGTCCAGGCGGCGGGCGAAGCCACGCGCCAGCACCGCTTCCAGCGCGGCATCGAGCTGGGCGCTCTGTTCGGCGTCGTTGAGCAGGCGCCAGAAGGCCTGGAAGCTGCGACCGGCATCGCTCTCGCCGATCACATCCACGCCTTCGAACAGCTGCGACAGCACATCGCCGCGCTCGCCCTCGTCGTCGATGATGCGTTCGCGGAAGTCGCGGTTGAGCTGCTCGAAATCGTCGCGCACGCGACGGAAATCCTCGGTCAGCTCGTCGGCCAGGCCGATGATCTGGCGCGCACGCTCCAGCGCGCGCTTGCCATCCAGCGCGACCACGCGGCCGGCGCCGACGCGGGCGATCTCGGCGTCGATGCGGTCGCGCTCGTCGCGCAGTGCCGACAGGCGTGCGTCCGGATCCGATTCGGTCTGCGCGGCCAACTGCGAGAGCTGTTCGATGACCAGCGCCAGGCGGCTTTCGGTGGCGGCCACGCGGGCCTGCTCAAGACCATCGGCGAAGCGGATGGCCTGCAGTGCCGCAGTCGACAGCTCGTACTGCTCCTGGTCGGCGCCTTCGGGCAGGCGGCGTTCCAGCCAGCCCTGGGCCAGCCAGTGCGCGATGTAGGCCTGCGCGGTACGCGGCAGCTCACGCGACAGTTCGTCGCCGTTGAGCTGGTCCAGCGCACGCTGCAGGCGCTCGTTGAGCACCGACGACGGCAGCGTGCGCTCGCCGTCCATCAGCAGCCCCTGCAGCAGGCCGATGATTTCCGGGGCGTGGTCGGCGGCAAGCAGCTTCCACTGGGGCTGTTCGCGCAGATGGCGGTAACGGGAGATGCGTTCGCGGTGCTTCATGCAGCGAAAGGAGTCATGAGGGCTGGCGGGGACGAGCAGCCGCCCGCGGCGGCCGCGCGGGCAGCCGTGGGCATGCCGGCCCGCAGAGGCCGGCGCAGTGCGGTCAAGCGGCTCAGCGCTTGCCGCCCACTTCGATGAAGCGCAGGAACTCGGCGCGGGTACGCGCGTCGTCGCGGAAGCTGCCCAGCATCTTCGAGGTGACCATGCTGACGCCGCGCTTGTGGATGCCGCGGGTGGTCATGCATTCGTGGGCACCTTCGACGACCACACCGACGCCGATCGGCTGCAGCACATCCTGGATGCACTGGGCGATCTGCGCGGTCATCTTCTCCTGCACCTGGAAACGGCGGGCGTAGGCTTCGACGACGCGGGCCAGCTTGCTGATGCCCACCACCTTGCCGGCCGGCAGGTAGCCGACGTGGACGCGGCCGATGATCGGCGCCATGTGGTGCTCGCAGTGGCTTTCGTACTCGATGTCACGCAGGACGATCAGTTCGTCGTAGCCGGCCACTTCCTCGAAGGTCCGCTCCATGTAGGCGCGCGGGTCGTCGCGGTAACCGCTGAACCAGTCGCCATAGGCTTCGGCGACACGGCGGGGGGTATCCAGCAGGCCTTCGCGGGACGGGTCCTCACCGGCCCAGCGCAGCAGGGTGCGCACGGCATCCTCGGCCTGGTCCTGGGTCACGTCGCCCTGCGGGGCGGCCTTTTCGTTGTTCTTGCTCATTGCGTACAGCGTCCCGAACGGGGGGCGAGCATCGTACCCGACCGGGGGGTGGGTCGTCCTGTTGGGACGGTTCATCGGGGGTCTCTTGCAGCGCCTCGGTGCTGCTGAGCGAGAGGAGGAGGGGCAGGCCGGGCAGGACACGCCGCAAGTACGTCCCTGTAGGCTCGGCCACGGCATCCATGCCGTGGACGGTCCTGCCCGGCCTGCCCCTCCCCCTCTCCGACGGTTTCCTGCGGGCGCGGCCGGACCGCCCGAAAGCGGGGGCAAAAGCGGGGGTTCATGGCTTCGGAAGCACCGCGGGCCGCTGCTGCGGTGGGTGCGGGCCGTTGGTCCGCACTGCTCCTGCCTTTAAAGAGCCAACCCACCGCGCTCGCGGGGTGATGGGAGGGCAGCGGGGGCGGGGCGGGGCAGGACCGTCCGCGGCATGGATGCCGCGGCCGAGCCTACAGGGACGTACTTGCGGCGTGTCCTGCACCGTCCGGCCCCCGCTGCCCCACCCGACACCAGGCAGGCGCAACGCTTTCCCCGCTACACCCCCATTCAGAAAAACCTATTGATAGGAATGAAATTAGTAGTATCCTATCTATCTCTTATGGACCGACCCCTCGACGAGCGCACCGTGCTGCAGATGCAGCTCAGCTCCGGCCTGCTGTACGCAGGGCGGCAGTGGCAGCGCCTGGCCGACAGCCGGCTCGGCAGCTACGGCATCTCCACCGCCTGCACCATGCCCCTGCTGATGATCGGCCGCTCCGGCGGTGGCATCCGCCAGGTGGCGCTGGCCCAGCAGCTGGGCATGGAGGGTCCTTCCCTGGTGCGCCTGCTGGACAAGCTGTGCGCCAGCGACCTGGTCCGCCGCGAGAGCGACGCCAGCGACCGCCGCGCCAACCTGCTGTGGCTGACCGACGCGGGCCATGCGCTGGTCAGCGAGCTGGAAGACCAGTTGATCGGCCTGCGCCAGGACGTGTTCGGTGAGCTTTCCATGGATGAACTGCACGCCGTGCTGAAGGCATGGCGCCTGCTGGCCGAGGCCGCCGACCGCATCACGTAAGACCGCTGCCCCCGAATACCGCCGCTGCCGTGCACACGCCAGCGGCTTTTACCCGTTGCTGTTGTTTCGTTGTTCCTCCCCTCCCCCACCTCGCCCCCGCCCCTACCGATGCCCGGTGAATTCAGTCTCCACGGAGTGTTCGTCCCGACCCTACTCGGGCTGATGTTGTTGGCCTACCTGGTCAACAGCGGCCTGCACGCGCTGCTGCAGCGTGCCGGCGCCTATCGCCACGTATGGCACCCGGCGCTGTTCAACCTGGCCCTGTACGGGATCGTGCTTGGCCTGCTGTTCCACCTCCTGCGTTGGATGCAATCGTGAACAAGATCGTGAAGAAGACCCTGCCGGTGCTGCTCACCAGCGCAGCCGTGATCATCGCCCTGCTGGTGCTGCGCCAGCTGTGGGTCTATTACATGGATGAGCCGTGGACCCGCGATGCCCATGTCGGCGCCGACGTGGTGCAGGTGGCGCCGGACGTGTCCGGGCTGGTGGAAACGGTGCAGGTGGCCGACAACCAGGCGGTGAAGAAGGGTGACCTGCTGTTCGTGGTCGACCGCGCCCGCTACCGCATCGCGCTGGAGCAGGCCCGCGCCAACCTGGCCGAGCGCCAGGCATCGGTGGCGCAGCTGCGCCGCGAGATCGGCCGTGACCGCAGCCTGCAGGACCTGGTCGCCGCCGAGGACGCCGAAGTGCGCCGCGCCAAGCTGCAGGCCGCACAGGCTGCGCTGGCCACCGCACAGGCGGCGGTCGACCTGGCCGAGCTCAACCTGGGCCGCACCGAAGTGCGCGCACCGGCCGACGGCCGGGTCAACGACCGCACCCTGCGCGTGGGCGACTACGTGGTAGCCGGCAAGCCGGTGCTGGCGCTGCTGGATACCGGCTCGTTCCGCATCGATGGCTACTTCGAGGAAACCCGCCTGCGCGGCGTGGCCCCGGGGCAGCGCGTGGACATCCGCCTGATGGGCGAGTCGGCCCCGCTGCGTGGCCACGTGGAAAGCATTGCCGCCGGCATCGAAGACCGCTACCGCAGCAACGGCAGCACCCTGCTGCCGAACGTGACCCCGGCCTTCGACTGGGTGCGGCTGGCACAGCGCATTCCGGTGCGCATCGCCATCGACGAAGTACCCAAGGGCGTGGAACTGATCGCCGGCCGTACCGCCACGGTGACCGTGGACACCGGCCGCCATCCGCACAACGACAAGGCCGGCACTGCGCCGACACAGGCGGGCCTGTGAACGCCGCCCTCCCCCGTCTCGGCCTGATCGTTGCGCTGGCCAGCCTGGCGGCCTGCAAGACCGTCGGCCCGGATTACGCCCTGCCGGAAGGCTCGGCCTTCAAGCGCCCGCAGGCCAATGCGGCCTTCATCGATACGCAGAACCCGCAGGTGGCCGCCAACCAGGCGCTGCCCGACCGCTGGTGGTCACTGTACAACGACCCGGTGCTGGACGGCCTGATCACGCAGGCGCTGCGTGACAACGTCGAGCTGAAGGCCGCCGATGCACACCTGCGCCGTGCCGCGGCGGTGTACGAGCAGGCGCTGGACGCCGGTGGCTTCGAGTACGAGGCCGAGGCCGGGGTCAGCCGCGCGCAGCTGTCGGCCGAATCGTTCCTGCAGGAGCACGAGCTGCCGGTGATCAACCTGGCCGATGGCAAGTTCGCGGTCAGCTACCAGTTCGACCTGTTCGGCAAGCTCAAGCGCGGCGCCGAGGCAGCGCGTGCCGACGAGCAGTCCGTTGCTGCCGCGCGCGACCTGGCCCAGGTCAGCGTGGTCGCGCAGGTGGCCGACAGCTATCTGGAAATCTGCCATGCCAACCACGAGCTGCACGTGGCCGAACATTCGCTGCAGCTGCAGCAACGCAGCCGTACGGTCACCGAGCGCCTGATCGCGGCTGGCCGTGGCACGCCGCCGGAACTGGCCCGCGCCAATGCCCAGGTGGCGCTGCTGGAGGCGGCACTGCCGCCGCTGCGCGCGCAGCGTTCGGCGGCCGCCTATTCGTTGGCCGCGTTGCTGGGCCAGACCCCGGGCCAGCTGCCGGCCGGCGTGATCGACTGCGCGCACGCGCCCAGCCTGGCGCAGCCGCTGCCGGTCGGTGATGGGCGTGCGCTGCTGCAGCGCCGTCCGGACGTGCGCCAGGCCGAACGCAAGCTGGCCTCGGCCACCGCGCGGATCGGCGTGGCCACCGCCGAGCTGTACCCGGACATCCGCCTGGGTGCCTCGGTGGGTGCCGCCGGCCTGCTGGAAGACTTCGGCACGCCGATGACCCAGCAGTGGTCGATCGGCCCGCTGATCTCGTGGACGCTGCCGTCCTCCGGCACGCACGCACGCATCCACGCCGCCGAGGCGGGCGCCGATGCCGCGCTGGCCGAGTTCGACCACACCGTGCTGCAGGCGCTGCGCGAGACCCAGACAGCGCTGGACCGCTATGCGCAGGACCTGCGCCGGCTGCAGTCGCTGCGCATCGCGCAGGAGCAGGCCGCACTGGCCGCCGAGCAGAACCGCCGGCTGTACCAGGGTGGCCGTACGCCGTACCTGTCCAGCCTGGATGCCGACCGCAGCCTGGCCACCAGCGATGCCACCCTGGCGGCCGCCGAAGCGCAGGTCTCGCGCGACCAGATCCATCTGTTCCTGGTGCTGGGCGGTGGCTGGCAGGCAAGCGCCACCGCGCCCAACGCCTCGACCGCAGCGAAGTAAACCATGAACGCGCTGACCGACCGCCAGGCCTGGCTGTTCTCGATCAAGACCTACCTGGCCGCGGTGGCCGCGCTGTACATCGCCATGGCCGGCAACCTGTCGCGCCCGTACTGGGCGATGGGCACGGTGTACATCGTCAGCCAGCCGCTGCTGGGCCCAACCCGCGCCAAGGGCGTGTACCGCATCGTTGGCACCCTGGTGGCCGGCCTGGCCACCCTGCTGGTGCTGCCGGCGCTGGTGGAAACGCCGCTGGTGCTGAGCGCGGCCATGTCGATCTGGCTGGCCGGCTGCCTGTTCATGGCCCTGCTCAACCGCGGCCCGCGCGGTTACGCGTTCCTGCTGGCCGGCTACACCACCGCCTTCATCGGTTTCCCTGCGGTGACTTCGCCGGAGACCATCTTCGACACGGTGGTGGCACGCAGCGAGGAGATCATCCTCGGCACGGTCGTGGCGGTGCTGGCCGCTTCGCTGCTGTTCCCGGCCTCGGTACGCCCGATGCTGCGCGCGCGCATCGGCAACTGGATGGAGGACGCCGCGCAGTGGTGCCGGCAGATCCTTGAACGTGGACGCGCGCACGCGCCGCGCAACCGGCTGGCCGCCGACCTGGTGCAGTTCGAGGCACTGATCGAATTCCTGCGCCGCGATGATCCGCGCCATGCCGGGTCTGCGGTGTCGATGGAGCGCCTGCGTGAGCGCATGCTGCTGCTGTTGCCAGTGCTGTCCTCGATTGCCGATCGCCTGAGTGCGCTGCGCAGCGACGGCCAGGCCCTGCCCGAAGGGCTGCCGGCGCTGGTCGATGACATCCACGATTGGCTGGATGGCCCGACCAACGCCAGTGAATACGCCCGCCTGCGCGCGCGCATCAGCGCGCTGAAGCCGCAGGTGGACCGCGACCTGCAGCATCTGCAGCTGGCCAGCCTGCTGCTGCGCCTGGAGGAACTGGTGGACCTGTGGCAGGACTGCCGCACCCTGCAGCACGCCATCGACCACGGCACCGCGCCGCTGGACCGCGCGCATTACCGCATCCGTACCGAACGCGTGGCCGCCGACAAGCACGTCGACTACGGCATGGCGCTGTTCTCCGCGCTCAGTGCCGGCGTGGCACTGATGAGCTACTGCGTGCTGTGGATCGCGCTGGGTTGGGAGGGCGGTGGCAACGGCGCGATGATGGCGGCGGTGACGGCGGCGTTCTTCGCCGCGCAGGACGACCCGGCACCGAGCATGGTGTCGTTCCTGGTGTGGGCCATGGTCGCCTCGGTGGTGGCCGGCGTGTACCTGTTCGGCGTGTTCCCGGCCGTGCACGACTTCGGCCTGCTGGCGCTGGTGCTGGCGGTGGCGTTCCTGCCGCTGGGGCTGATGCTGCACCACCCCAAGAGCGCGCTGTTCGCACTGCCGCTGACGGTGAACCTGGCCGCGCTGCTGAGCCTGCAGAACACCTACAGCGCCAACATCCAGACCTTCCTCAACTCGTCGATCGCGATGTTCATCGGCATTGGCTTTGCGGTGGTGATGACCCGCCTGTTCCGTTCGGTGGGTGCCGAGTGGACCGCGCGCCGGCTGGTGCGGCAGGGCTGGACCACGCTGGCCGAGGCCGCCGAAGGGCGCGGCCAGCAGGACCGCCAGCGCTTCGCCGCACGCATGCTCGACCTGCTGGGCCTGCTCGCGCCGCGCCTGGCGGCGACGCCGGAGGGCAGCGACATCGCCTCGGTGGACATGCTCAATGAAGCACGCATCGGCCTGAACATCCTGCAGCTGCGCCGCGCGCGGCTGGAACTGCCCGAGCGCAGCCGCGAAGCGGTCGAGCACATCCTGGAAGAGGTCGCCGTGCACTACCGGCGGCAGATTGCCGCACGCAAGCCGATGGTGGCGGCCGACGCATTGCGCGAGCGGCTGGATACCTCGCTGGGACGGGTCGGCAGCGTAGCCGCCTGCAAGGCACGCGACGAGGCGCTGATGGGCCTGATCGGCCTGCGCTTCGCGCTGTTCCCGGAGGCGAAGGCGCTGGCGCCGGGCCTGGCCATGAGTGCAGCCGAACAGCCGTAGCGCGATACCCTGTGCAGCCACAGACCTCGTTGCCGGGGTCGGATCCTTCGCCGCGAGCGGAGGCTCTGACCCCTGCTCTGCACAGGAAGCTCCAATGAGTTACGACATGATGGTGTTCGAGGCCAGCGCCGCGCCACGCGAGGCGGCAGCCTTCATCGCCTGGTTCGAAAAGCAGACGCAGTGGAACGAGCGCCACGAGTACGACGACCCGGCAGTCAGCAGCGCGGCGCTGCAGGCGTGGTTCGCGGAGATGGCGCAGGACTTCCCGCCGTTGAACGGCCCATTGAGCAACGACGATGACGACCGCGCCGAGGTGACCGAGTACAGCATCGGCCAGCAGGTGATCTACGGTGCGTTTGCCTATTCGGTGGCCGAGCGTGCGCATGGCCGCGTGCAGGACCTGGCCGAAAAGCACGGCGTGGGCTTCTTCGACGTGAGTGCCGATGAAGCGGCGATCGTGTTCCCAGATGGGCTGGTGTTGATCGCGGAATAGGTGTGGCGGCAGGGCTGCGCCCTGCACCTGCCGAAACAACGTCAACAGCAACGTCAAATGCGTGCTATCCGTGGGTTGGCGGGGTGGGTCCACGCCATGCGTGGATGAACGTCGGAATGATCGAAGTACGCTTCTGTAGAGTCGAGCCATGCTCGACTGCTTTTGCCTGGCGATCAGGTGAAGGGGTCAGAGCCCGTTCCCGGTGGGAAGGGGACCCGACCCCGATTCAGAACAACTGGCCCTGCACCGTGGGCTGTTCGAGGCGCGCCGGTGCTTCGGCCACCGCTTCCGCACCCAGCCGCCAGGCCAGGCCACCCAACCGGCTGGCGTGGCGTTTCAATGCGGCCTGCAGCACCTCTGCGCTGCCCGCCACATGCAGCACCTGGCGGGCGCGGGTCAGGCCGGTGTAGACCAGTTCGCGCGACAGCACACGGCTGTCCTGGCGTGGCAGCTGCAACCACACTTCATCGAACTCCGAGCCCTGTGCCTTGTGCACGGTCATCGCAAAGGCGCTTTCGTGCGCGGGCAGTGCCGCCGGGTGGAAGGCGCGCGGCTGCTCGACGGTGTCGCCGGGGAACCAGGCCACCATCGCGCCGCTGCGGTCGCGCAGGCAGATGCCGATATCGCCGTTGAACAGGCGGTGCCGGTAGCTGTTCTCGGTCACCAGCAGCAGGCGGCCCTGGAAGTAGCCCGGGGTGTTGCCCGCCAGGAGTTGCTCGATACGGCTGTTGAGGCCACGCGCGCCCTGCGGGCCTTCGCGCAGCGCGGTCAGCACGCGCAGTCGCCCGGCCTGCTGCAGGGCAAGCACCGGATCGGCGGCGTCGGCCAACGCACGCCAATGGCCCAGCAGGTGCTCGCGCTGGCCGCGCAGCGGGTCTGCCTCACCTTCATTGAAATGCACGCCTGCCAGTTCACCGCCGCGCAGCAGCTGCAAAGCGGCGACGGCGTCACCCTCGCGCACGGCATCTGCCAACGGGGCCAGCACCAGTGCATCGCTCTGCCGGTACCCTCGTTGCAGCTGCACGCGGCGGCCGGCGAAGGTGTTCGGTTCGGCCTGGGGCTGCAGCGTGGACGGCGCCAGCAATCCACGCAGCGCCTGCGCGTCATCGGCGCGGGTGCCGATGCCATCACCGCTGGCACGCAGGATCGCACTGAGTACGTCGCCGGCCTCCACCGACGGCAGCTGGTCGGGATCGCCGAGCAGGATCAGCCGCGTGCCGCTGGCGATCGCATCGACCAGCTTGGCCATCATCGGCAGATCGATCATCGAGGCTTCGTCGACCACCACCACGTCTACCGGCAGCGGATTGTCGGCGTGGTGGCGGAAGCGCGGCGAATCCGGGATCACGCCGAGCAGGCGATGCAGGGTGGTGCCGGAACTGGGCAGTGCCGCGCGCAGCGCCGGGTCCACGCCGTGCTCCTGCAGGCGCTGCACGGCCAGCCGCAGGCTCTCGGCCATGCGTTCGGCGGCGCGCCCGGTGGGCGCGGCCAGCGCCACCTCGGGCAGCGGCTGGCCAGCGTGCCGGGCCTGTGCGGCCAGCAGCAGCAACAGCCGCGCGATGGTGGTGGTCTTGCCGGTGCCGGGACCGCCGGTGACCAGCGCCAGCGGATGGCGCAGGGTCACGCCGGCGGCGCGTGCCTGGTGATCCTCGCTGCCCAGTGCCTGCGGGAACAGCTGCGCGAACAACGGTGCCAGCGCGGCCATGTCCGGTGCCGGCAGCGGATGCCGGCCGATGCGCTGCAGCCCGGCCGCCAACTGCCGCTCGTACTCGCGATAGCGGCGCAGGTAGAGCAGGCCGTTCTCCAGCACCAGCGGCGCATCCTCGGCGATGGCATCGGCCTGCTCCGGCGTCGCTACCCAGGGCGATGCGCGCAGCTGCGCCAGCCAGTCCTGCGCGGCAGGCCACTCGGGCACGCCGTCCAGCAACCGCTGCGGCTGTGCCGGATCAAACCCGGCGTGGCCCTGCGACACCGCCAGCGAGGCGAGCGCGGCCGCCAGCGCCACACTGTCCGGCGTGTCGTCGCGCAACCGCTGCAGGCTGGTCGCCAACGCGTGATCGAGGGTGCGCAGCAGGCCCTTCTGGTGCAGTTCCTTCAGCAGGCTCATGCGCTGGCCCCACGGGCACGTGCGGCCAGTTCGGCCTGGGCCTGCTCGCCACCTGCGAACAGCGCGTCGAGTGCATCCACCAGCGCGAACGGGAAGCGGTCCACATGCACGCCGTTGCCGGCTGCATCCAGGCCGCGGCAGAACAGGTAGCGGATGCCCCCCATGTCGCGCTCGTAATCGTAGGCCGCGCCCAGACGGAAGCGCAGCCAGCGATGCAGGGCCACGGTATAGATCAGCGCCTGCAGGTCGTACTCGCTGTGGCGCATGGCAATGGCCAGCAGGTCCGGACTGTAGCCGGGCAGCCGGTTGGATTTGTAGTCGAGCACGTACCAGCGCCCGTCGCGCACGTAGGTCAGGTCGATCATGCCGGTCATCAGCCCTTCCAGGCGGCGGCGCTGGCCGAAGCCGCGACGCGCACTGGAAACCCCATGTGCATGCAGCAGCTGCAACAGCGCCGGTACCGTGGTCGGTTCGATGGCAAAATGGAAGTCGATTTCCGCGCGCCGCTCGCCTTCGCCCAGGCTGTGCAGCGCACCGCCCTCGGGCAGTGGCACGGTGAGCGTGTGGCCGACCAACGGCACCAGCACCGCCACGCCATCGTCCAGGTCGACGTCGGCATAGCCTTCATCGTGCAGCGCCTTGCGCAGCACCTCGGCCTGGCCCTCGGGCGCTTCCAGGCCCGGCTGCCAGCCCCCCCACGCAGCGAAGTCGACGTTCTCCATCGCCTCGTGCAGCACGTTGCCGAAGCGGCTGCCCATGAAGCGCGGGTCGACCGGCGGGCTGTCTTCGACGGCGGCGGGTTCCGGCAGCGCGGGCTCCAGCGGCAGTTCCGGGCCCGCGGGTTCGTCGGCGGCGGGCGCCGGCAGCTCGGTGGCGGCGGCTTCAATATCACTGCCAGCGCCCGCGTCGGCATGCGCCAGCTGGGTGAAGCTGTATACCCACCAGTCGTGCGGCACGCGCCGGGTCAGTGCACGCACTGCCGGAAGATCCCCTTCCACTTCGGCCGCCAGCTGCGGCAGCGCGGCCACTGTCTCACTGTCATCGATGTGCACGTCGGCGTGCGCGCGCAGCGCCTGCAGGTCGCCCAGCAGCGGCGCCAGGCGCGTCTTGCCAAGCCCGGCCAGATCACCCACGGCGATCCACAGCGCATGCTCGGCGCGGGTCAGTCCCACATACAGCAGGCGCGCATCCTCGGCCCGCTGCTCACGCTCGCGCTGTGTGCTGGCCGCTTCCCAGGCCTCGTCCCTGTCCAGCTTCCAGTGCAGCTGGCGCTGGCCATCGACGTGCACGGTGCAGTGCGAGGCGGTGTTCGGTGCGCCGCCGTCGATGCCGACGAAGGGCAGGAACACCAGCGGATACTCCAGGCCCTTGCTCTTGTGCAGGGTGATGATCTGCACGCGGCGCGCATCCGATTCCAGGCGCAGCAACTGCTGCTCGTCATCCTGGTCGGCGCTGGCCATCTGCCCCTGCAGCCAGTCCAGCAGGCCATGCATGCCCAGCGCCTGCGCCGAGGCTTCCTGCAGCAGTTCGCCCAGCTGCAGGTAGTTGGTCAGGCGGCGCTCGCCGTCGATCAGCGCCAGCAGGCGTTCGCCGTGCGCGGCACAGACATCGGCGATCACCGCGAACGGACCACCGCGCTGCCAGCGCTCGCGCCAGTGCAGCAGCTGCGCCTGGAACCCGCGCTGCAGGTCGCCCTCGCGCTCCATCGCCGCGATCGCACTGGCCCGCTGGCCCAGCAACACCGTGGCCAGCGCTGCACGCAGGCGGCCTTCGTCTGCCGGTTGCAGCAGCGCCAGCAGCAACGCGCGCAGATCACGTGCCTCACTGGTGGCGAACAGGCTCTGCTTGCCCGCCGCCACTGCGGGTATGCCAACCGCAGCCAGCGCGCGCTGCACCAGCGTGGCCTCGCGATGCGAGCGCACCAGCACCGCGATATCACCAGGCTGCACCGGGCGCCCACGCAACACCGCTTTGCCCGCACGCGCCTCGACCAGGGCCTGGTGGATCGCAGCGACGCAGGCCTGGGTCGCTGCCTCACGCGAGGCATCGGCACTCATCGCCTTGTCACCCCCGCTGCGCAGCACGCGCAGGGTGAGTGCCTTGGCGGCGTGGCCGTCGTGCAGATAGTCCTCATCGGTGCGCACGCCACCGGGACGCACCCGCTCGAACTGGATGTCAGGCTCGAGGAAGGCGTCCTCACCCCCGTTGTCGTACAGCGCCTGCAACGCGCGCAGCACTGACGGTCGCGAGCGGAAGTTCTGGTCCAGCACCGGCGCCTGCTGCGCCACCTGCTTGGCTTTCAGGTAGGTGTGGATGTCGCCGCCGCGGAACCCGTAGATCGCCTGCTTGGGATCGCCGATCAGGAACAGCGCCGGTGCCAGGCCGAGTTCGCGCACCTCCGGCGAATTGCCGAACACGGTGTGGAAGATGTTCCACTGGCGATCATCGGTGTCCTGGAACTCATCGACCAGCGCGATGCGGTACTGCGCGCGCAGCTGCCTTACCAGCGGCAGCCGCTGCGGGCCTTCCAGGGCCAGTGCCACGCCATCGATCAGATCGTCATAGGTCTGCACCCGGCGCGTGCGCTTCAGCGCCTGCAGGCGCTGCATGGCTTCGGCGCGAAGCGCGTGCAGGAAATTCAGCGCGGTACCACGCAGCCAGGCATCGCGTTCGGCCAGCAGCGCGACATAGCGCGCCAACGGCACCTGCACTGGCGACGACGGCGTGCGGTCGGGGAACTTCTTGTTGGTCTTGTCGGCCAGCACCTCCGGCAGCAGTGCCGGCAGGCGCTCGCTGGCCAGCAGCTCGCGCGGGTCGCCCCGCTCGGCCCAGGCCAGCAGCTGCCGGCCCAGCGTGT
This sequence comes from Stenotrophomonas sp. CASM110, assembly GCF_049384345.1. Lineage (NCBI taxonomy): Bacteria > Pseudomonadati > Pseudomonadota > Gammaproteobacteria > Lysobacterales > Lysobacteraceae > Stenotrophomonas > Stenotrophomonas sp. CASM110. The sequence continues at coordinate 78,822 of NZ_JBMRGI010000016.1, read as the reverse complement.
GCAGCCAACCCAGCTTGTAGGACACCCCGTTGATCCACTTGTTGTCGACGGCATCGCAGAGGTCGATGAAGAACTGCTCGCCATGCCCGCGCAGCGCCTGCTGCAGTTCGGTGGCGGCGGCCTGCAAAGCCGGCTGTGGATCGGCCAGCGCCACCGGCCGCGGCAACGGGTGCAGAGGCGGCGCAGCCAGCAACGCGCGCAGATCGGTGGCCAGCGCGTCCGGGTTGGACCACAGCCAGGTCAGCGGCTCCAGCGCGGCCGCGTCGTTGGCGTGCACCCGCCACAGATCGGCCGCCAGTTCCTCCAACAGCTCACGGTCGCTGGCCAGTAGTTCCGGCGGATCGAAGGTATGGCCGCTCTCCAGCGCATGCTCGCGCAGCACGCGGGTGCAGAAGCCGTGGATGGTGAAGATCGACGCCAGGTCGATCTCATCGGCGGCCACCTGCAGGCGGCGCTTCAGTGCGGCGGCGCTCTCGGTGCCCCCCTGCAGATGGCGCTGCAGCACCTGGCGGGTCAGCCTCGTGTCCGGTGCTTCGCCCTCGGCCGGTTCCAGATCGACCAGGCGCGCGGCCAGCGACAGGCGCTCGCGGATGCGCTTGCGCAGTTCCTGGGTGGCGGCATCGGTGAAGGTCACCGCCAGGATCTGGCCGATGCGCAGGCCCTGCTCCACCACCAGGCGGGTGAAGAGCGTGGCCAGGGTGAAGGTCTTGCCGGTACCGGCGCTGGCCTCGATCAGGCGGATACCATCCAGCGGCAGGGCCAGATAGGGATCGCCCGCCATGCGCTGGGAGTCCTCATCGACGATGGCGGTGCTCATGTGCTGCCCTCCTGGCGTGCATCGGCGCCAAGGGTGCGGCCTTCGCGCACCGCGCTGAAGACCACCTGGCTGTTGCGCAGCAGATCGGCATAGCCGGCGTCGGTGGCAAATGGATCGGCACCGCGCAACAGCAGCTGCCAGGCGTCGCTGCTGGATTCACCCCAACTGCGGTCGCTGCCGTGCCACTGCTTCCAGCCTTCGCTGCGCTGCTTTTCGGCCGGCGCGTTGTACAGCACCCAGCCGGTGTAGGGGGCAAAGCGCAGCGGTTCACGCAGTCCGCGTTGGCGCAACTGCAGCAATGCGCGCAATGCCGCGCGTGCAGCAGGAGCGCTCAGTGCCGGCAGTACATGCGGGCCGGGACCGGCGTCGCCGCCATCATGGAACTGCACCAGCGGCAGGGCATCGCCGGCAGCGTTGGCCAGCAGCCAATCCAGGCCCTGGCGGATCACCGCAGTGCCATTGAGGGTGCCAGCGCGCAGGCGCACCAGCCCGTCGGGGTGTCGATCGGCCACACGGCCATGCAGGCGCACGCCATCGATCTCCACTTCATAGCGGCGGCTTTCCAGCGGCTCGCCCCGCATCCAGCCCAGCAATGCACTGGCATACGGGCGGGTCTTCAACTGCTCCACCTCGAACTGGCGCTCGCCCAGGGGGCCCGACGGCAGCACGCCACGCGCGCGCAGCCGCGGATACAACGGCTCGGTATCGCCACTGAGCGTGGCGCGTACCACCGCCGCCTGCACGCTGCGCTTTTCCGGCCCGCGCGAGGACAGCACCAGCGGTTCCAGGTCATCGACCTCCTCGACATCGTCGGCCAGGCGCAGGCCCAGCGACTGCGCCAGGAACTGCCCGGCCGGATCGCACAGGAAGCGGCGCAGGGTATCGAGTGCAACGTCGTCTTCCACCGCATCGTCGAGCGGCGGCAACGCGGCATCGAACCACGGCTGCAGGCCTCCGCGCGCGCCGGTGAGGCGACCGGCGGCCGGATGCCATTGGCGGCGATAGCTGAAGCGGCGTGGATCACCGTCACCGAACGCCGCCGGAGAGAACGGCTGCAGTGCGTGGCGCACGGTGAAGTCGCGGACCGCCGCAGGCGGATCGAGGTGATACGCAGCGGCGGCATCGATCAGTTCACTGACCAGCACCGACGGCTCACGCGCGCTGCCATCGCGCGGATCGGCACCGAGGTAGCTCAGGTAGAACACCTCCTGCGCGGCGGCGAACAGCTGCAGGAACAGGAAGCGGTCGTCTTCGCGGGTGGAGCGGTCGCCGGGCCGGCGGCGCGGCGTGTCCAGCTCGGCAGTAAGCTGGTTGAGACCGGCAGCCGGGTCACGGCGCGGGAAATCGCCATCATTGAGACCGAGCACGCAGATCACCCGGAACGGCAGCAGGCGCATCGGCACCATGCGGCCAAAGCTGATGCCACCGGTCAGCAGCGGCGCGCGCGTATCGGCCTCGCCCAGTGCTCCGGCGAAGTGCGCGCGCACGACCTCCGGCGGCACCCCGTCCGTGAAGCCGGCCTTGGCGGCATCATCGGCGAACTGGTTGAGCAGCTTGCGCAGGCGCTCCAGGGCACGCTGGCTGTTGGGCGAACTGGGCGCAGTCGGCAGCAGCGCGTCCAGCAGCGACAGCAGGCGTTGCCGCCACTGCGCCGGCGTCAGCAGTTCGCCGAGGCGGCGCTGGTAGACCGCCAACACGCGCAACAGGCGCAGCAGCCGGTCCAGGGCGTCCAATGCGCCGCCCTCCAGCTCGATCCACGGGGCAACACCGGCCAGGTCGGCCTCGCTGCCGGTGGCATGACCGAGCACCAGGCGATCCAGCGCGAACTGCCAGGTGTAGGCGTCGTCGGCCGGGGCCTGGTGCTGGTTGCGGTGCTTCGCATCCAGGCCCCAGCGCGCGCCAGCCTGCTGCAGCCAGCCATGCAGGCGATCAAAGTCCACCGCCTCCAGCCCGGCCGCTTCGGCCAGCGGCGCGCTGGCCAGCAGGTCCAGCACTTCGTTCAGGCCGAAACGCGAGACCGGCAGGCCCAGCAGGTGCACGAACACGTCGGCCAGTGGCTCGCCGGCGAGCGGACTGCTGTCGGCCAGCGCATAGGGAATGTGCTCGTCCTCGCCCCCACGGCCGCCGAACACGGCTTCCAGATACGGCACATAGGGGTCGATGTCCGGTGCAAGCACGGCGATCTCCCGCGCCTGCAGCGGCGGGTCGAAGCGCGGGTCCTGCAGCAGGCTGCGCAGCTGGTCGTGCAGCACCTGCAGTTCGCGCAGGCGGGTATGGCAGGCATGCACCTGCAGGCTGGGATCGTCGCTGCGCAGCCCGTCGCGCAGCTCGCCCGAGGGCAGCGCACGGCGGTGGAACAGATCGCGCTGCAGGCGATGCAGCAGGCTGTCGGACAGTCCACCTTCGGCCAGCGTCGGCCGGGTGTCGTCCTCCGGATCCGAATACGCGGCAATCTCGCCGGCCGGGTGCACCACCTCGTAGCTGCCCAGCACCGCCATGAAATCGCGCCCGGCCGCGCCCCAGGCTTCCAGCAGGCGGTTCTCACCGGCCGCTTCACCGAAGGGATCGGGCGCGCCGCTGCGCAGGCGCTCGGCCAGCGTCTGCAGGTCACCCCAGTACGACTGCACCGGCGTGGGCATATAGAAGTGCAGCTCGCCCACCCGCGCCTGGGTGGCCATCACCCGCAGCACATCGGGCGAGATGTTGAGCGTCGCGAACGCGGACATGCGTGGTGGCAGGCCCTGCGGCAACGGCTGGCCGGCGCCCTCGAAGCGGTCCAGGTAAGCCTGGATGCGGCGCGCGCGGTAGTCGTGGCCAGCGGCGATGCTGCGCCAGAGGATGGCCTGCGGGTCGGCCGGGTCGGCGCCGGCCTCCCAGCGCAGCAGCCAGTCGCGGCGCCAGGCCTGGTACTTCTCGAACACCGACGCCAGTTCACCGGCCAACGCCCACGGCTTCAATGCATCGCTACCGGCAAGATAGGACTGCAGCGCGCGCATCGGTGGCTGCGCCAGCAACGCCGGGTCGCGCAGTGCCTGGTACACCTTCCAGTGCAGGCCGGCCGCGTCCAGGTCGTCGCGTTCGCCGGGCACATTGGCGTTGAGTGCACGGGCAACGAACTCGCCCGGGGTCAGGAACTCAAGATTGGCGGCCACGCCATATTCGGCAGCGAGTGTTGCTTGCAGCCAACGCCGCATCGCCACCTGCGGAATCAGCACCACCTCCGGCGCCAGCAGCGGCTGACCCGCAACCGGCGCACGCACGTTGCGCGCCAGCAGCGCGGCCAGCACGTCCAGGGAGTTGGAATGGTAGAGGCGGAAATCGCTGCCCGGGTCACTCATCATGCACAGTGTGCAGCACGGCAGGCAGTATTCAATGGCCGGCCCATCGCCGGTACGGATTGTTCCGGGCTGCCGGCCGATTATCCCGGCCTGGCAGGGATCTTGCCGTGCCACAATACTGGACCGTCCAGTCTGCTTATGTTCAGCCGACGGGCCCGATCCTTCGATGTCTAAAAAACGTTAATGGTGCCCATGTCGGCTTCCACCTCCAGTCTGGTGCAGTTATCCAACGTCCGCATCGACCGGAGCGGGCGCACGATCCTGCGCGACGTGTCGCTGCAGGTGCCCAAGGGCAGCATCACGGCCGTGCTGGGTCCGTCCGGCAGCGGCAAGTCGACCCTGCTGGCGGCACTGACCGGCGAACTGCGCCCGGTGGCTGGCGAGGTCACCCTGTTCGGCAAGCCGATTCCGCAGGACAGCGGCGCGCTGCTGGAAATGCGCAAGAGTGTGGGGGTACTGCTGCAGGGCAACGGCCTGCTGACCGACCTCACTGTGGCCGAAAACGTCGCGCTGCCGCTGCGCACGCATACCCGCCTGCCGACCGCCGTGCTGCGCCGCCTTGTGGAAATGAAGCTGCATGCGGTGGGCCTGCTGGCCGCTGCCGATGCCTGGCCGCGCGAGCTGTCCGGTGGCATGGCGCGCCGCGTCGCGCTGGCCCGCGCGCTGGCGCTGGACCCGCCGCTGATGATCTACGACGAGCCACTGACCGGGCTGGACCCGATCGCCTCTGGCGTGATCATGAGCCTGATCCAGCGCCTCAACCACAGCCTGGGCCTGACCAGCATCATCGTCAGCCACCACGTGCACGAGACCCTGCCGATCTGCGACCAGGTGATCGCCATCGCCAATGGCGGCATCGTGTTCCAGGGCACGCCCGAGGCGCTGCAGTCCAGCCAGGACCCGTTGCTGCGGCAGTTCCTGCACGGCCAGCCTGACGGCCCCATCCCGTTCGATGCCGCACCGCGCGCGAGGGTCGCCTGATGCCGTTCGTCCAAGCCACCCGCTCGCTCGGCCGCGCCGGCCTGTTCTCGCTGACCGTGCTGCGTGGTTCGCTGCCGACCCGTGATTTCCTGGCCGAGCTGACCCGCGAGATCTACAAGATCGGCGCGCGCTCGCTGCCGATCATCGCCGTCGGTGGCGCCTTCGTCGGCCTGGTGCTGACGCTGCAGGGCTACCGCACGCTGACCACCTTCGGTGCGGCCGACGCGCTGTCGACCCTGCTCGGCCTGTCGCTGTACCGCGAACTGGCACCGGTGCTGACCGCGCTGCTGTTCATCGGCCGCGCCGGCAGCTCGATCGCCGCCGAACTGGGCCTGATGCGCGCCACCGACCAGATCAAGGCACTGGAGCTGATGGCGATCGATCCGGTGGCCAAGGCCGTGGCGCCGCGCTTCTGGGCGGCGGTGCTGACCGTGCCCCTGCTGACCGGCATCTTCTGTTCGCTGGCGATCAGTGCCAGCTACTTCGAAGCGGTACACGTGCTGGGCCTGGACAATGGCGTGTTCTGGTCGGCGCTGCGCAACAGCGTCGATTTCTGGGATGACTTCGGCGTGGCGATGCTGAAGTCGGCGATCTTCGGCGGCACCGCCGCGCTGGTCGCCGCCTACGTTGGTTTCCACGCCGAGCCGACCATCGAGGGCACCTCGGTGGCGACCACCCGTGCGGTGGTCAACGCCTCGCTGCTGGTACTGATGTTCAACTTCGTGCTGTCGGCAATGTTGTTCACCTAACCCCTCCACCGGCGGTGCGCAGGCGCGCGCGGCCACCACGACTCGATCAGGTAATCCACATGGCCATCCGCGGTCCCAGACTCGAATTCTCCGTCGGCGCCTTCCTGCTGCTGGCCCTGGCCTCGCTGATGGTGCTGGCCGTGGCCTCGACCAACCAGCGCTGGAGCTGGGGCAGCCAGGGCTACGAGCTGAAGGCGCGTTTCTCCCAGGTCGGCCAGCTGCGCAAGCAGGCGCCGGTGAAGATCGGCGGCGTCACCGTCGGCCAGGTCGCCTCGATCGACCTGGATCCGGTGAAGTTCGAATCCATCGTGACCCTGCGCATGGACAGCAAGGTCAAGGACCTGCCGGCGGACACCTCGGCCGGCATCTTCACCAGTGGTTTGCTCGGCGAGAGCTATATCGGTCTGCAGCCGGGCGGTGACCCGGACGTGCTCAAGGCCGGTGACGAGATCGTCTTCACCCAGCCGGCGGTGGACCTGATCCAGCTGGTCGGCAAGTACATGTTCAGTGGCGGCGCCGGTGGTGGCGCAGGCCAGAAGCCCAACGATGGCGCGCAGGCGCCTGCAACGGAACCGCAACCATGAAGATGAAACTGATCCCGGCCCTGCTCGCCTCGGCGCTGCTGGCGGCTACTCCATTCCTCGCCCAGGCCCAGGCCACCGCTCCCGCCCCCGCCGCTGCCGCGGCGCAGGGCCAGGCCGGCAAGGTGGTGATCGATGCCAGCACGCGCATCCTCACCACCCTGCAGCAGCGCCGCAGCGAGTTCAGCAGCAACCCGGCCAGCCTGCGCAGCTACATCGACAGCGAACTGAACCGCACCTTCGATCGCGACTATGCCGCGCGCCTGGTGCTGGGCCCGCACGCCCGCGGCGCCTCGGATGCCGACATCAAGCTGTTCGCCGATGCCATGGCCGACAGCCTGATGCAGCGCTACGGTTCGACCCTGCTCAACATCCAGGGCAAGCCGAGCTTCCGCCTGAAGGGTGAAAGCCCGCTGCCGGGCAACCGTGGCGTGCGCGTGAGCACCGAACTGGTGCGCGCCGGCAACGAACCGACCCCGGTCGAATACTGGATGCGCAACGTGAACGGTCAGTGGAAGATCTTCGACGTCAACATCGAAGGCATCTCCTACGTGCAGACCTTCCGCAACCAGTTCGATACCCCGCTGCGCCAGAAGGGCATCAAGCAGGTGGCCAGCGAGCTGCACAGCGGCAGCATGCAGGCCGGGCCCGCGGGCAATGGCAAGTAACGCACTTGCGCTGCTGGAAGGCGACACCCTGCGCCTGCGCGGGGTGCTTGACCGTGCCGCGGTGATCGCACTGTGGCCGCAGCTGCAGGCCCTGCCGGCCAAGCTGGCGCGGCTGGAGCTGGGTGAGGTCGAGCGCGTGGACAGCGCCGGCCTGGCGCTGCTGGCCGAGCTGGCGGCCCGTGCACGCAAGGCGGGCCATGCGCTGGCCATCTCCGGCGCGCCCGCCGGCTTCAACGAGCTGAGCGCAGCCTACCGGCTGTCGCCCGACCTGGATTTCAACGCTACTTCTGCTGCGAGCTGACATGAACGTCGTACGCACTTTCCCCCTGATCCTCCTGGCCACCGCCCTGACCGCCTGTGCCGGCAAGCCCGCGCGCAGCGATGCACCGGTCGCCAGCACCGTGGTTGCGCCCGGCCCCGCTGCTCCGGCCGCAACGGCCGATACCGGCGGGGTCGACGCTGCTCCGGTCGCCTCCGTGGCCAACCCTGCCGCGCCCACCGCTTCAGCGCCGACGGCTGCGCCGCAGGGCGCAGAGGCCAGCCCACCGAAGGCCGCAGCGTCCACCGCCGCCGCCGGCGACGATGATTTCGACGCCCTCTATGGTGGTACCGGCAACACCGGCAACGCGGCGGCCTACGATCCGTGGGAACCGTTCAACCGCAAGGTGCACACCTTCAACAATGCGGTCGACCGCGGCGTGGCGCGCCCGCTGGCCACCGCCTATACCCATGTGGTGCCGCGCTTCGCGCGCACCGGCGTCAGCAACTTCTTCAGCAACCTGCGTGCGCCGGTGACCATCACCAACCAGTTGCTGCAGGGCCGTGGTGCCGATGCGTGGGACAGCCTCGGCCGCTTCCTGATGAACAGCACGCTGGGCATCGGTGGCCTGTTCGATCCAGCCAGCAAGGCGATGGTGCCGCGTCGCAATGAAGACTTCGGCCAGACCCTGGGTGCCTGGGGCTGGCGTCGTTCGCGCTACGTGGAACTGCCGTTCTTCGGCCCGCGTACCGTACGCGACGTGTTCGGCCTGGCCGGTGACATCCCGTTGTCGCCGATCCGGCGCGTCGAGGAAGACAAGATCCGCATCGGCCTGCAGGGCCTGCAGCTGGTCGACACCCGCGCACAGCTGCTGGCGATCGACGATCTGCGCGACACCGCAGTGGACGAATACGCCCTGGTCCGCGATGCCTGGATGCAGCGCCGCAACTACCAGATCGAGAACGATCTGCGCAGCAAGCGCGACCGCGGCCATGACGATGCCAATTCGCCGATCCCCGTCGATGCGATGCCGATGCCGCAGTGGACCCACTGAGGCCGCGCGACGGTGCATGAAAAACCCCGCCTCGGCGGGGTTTTTCTTTTCCGGTGGGTGCCAACCCTGGTTGGCACGCCGTGCTCAGGCCGCCAGCGCGGCCTCGATGGCCTCGCGCAGGCGCGCGTCATCGGCGGCCACGTCCGGGGCAAAGCGTGCGACGACCTTGCCATCACGGCCGACCAGGAACTTCTCGAAGTTCCACAGCACCGCCGGTGCCGGATGGATCGGGATCTCCTTGCTGGCCAGGCGCTCACGCAGCGGGCCTTCGCCGATCGACTGCGGCTGCGCGGCGGTCAGCTGCTGGTACAGCGGGTGGGTGTCCTCGCCAGCCACGCTGATCTTGGAGAACATCGGGAAACTGACATCGTAGGTGAGCTGGCAGAACTGCTGGATCTCGGCCTCGCTGCCCGGCTCCTGGCCAAGGAAGTTGTTGGCGGGGAAGCCCAGCACTTCCAGGCCCTGCGCGTGCTTTTCCGCATACAGCGCCTGCAGGCCTTCGTACTGCGGGGTCAGGCCGCACTTGGAGGCGACATTGACCAGCAGCAGCACCTTGCCCTGGTAGTCGGCAAGCGAGGACGGCTGGCCGTCGATGGTGGTGAGGGGAATGTCCTGGATCGGGGTGCTCACGCGGGGGCTCCGGCTACGGCGGGGAATGGCCCACCAGCATAGCGCCGCGCGCGCTGTTGTAGAGCCGAGCCCATGCTCGGCTGATGGTATGGCAGCCGAGCGTGGGCTCGGCTCTACAGGCAGGATTCAGTCCACGCAGATCGTGCCCTGCGCCTTGCCATCATCGATGCGCTGGCGGCACCCGAAGTTCTGGCGCACATCACGCTGGCAGGTACCGGTGGCGGCACTGCCGGCGGCCACCTCGGCTCCGGCCAGGCACTGGCCCGTGCAGTCGCTCTTGCGGCTGCAGGCCTTGCCGGCGTCCGCATAGGGAATCACGCACTGCTCGCGCTGCAGGCGGCCGAGCCGCTGCAGCGTGCCGCCAGCGGCCTGGCAGTCGACGTCACGTGCTTCGCGGTAGGCCTCGCTGGCTTCCGGCGCAGGAGCGGCCGTAGCCGTGTCGGCGACCGGGGGCGTGCTGCTGCACGCAGCCAGCAACGCAGCCAGGACAAGAACGGCACAGGAGCGCAAGCACATGTCGATACCCGCCACGGACTCAGGGTGCCCAGCATAGCCAGGCGCAGGTGCACGGGACGTGTCAACCCGCATTGCTGTCCTCGTCGTCCTCCGGCGCGCCCAGCTGCTGCATCGGGTCCGGGGTCAGCTCCGGGGGCAGCGCGCGCTTGGCCTTGCTGCCCAGTTCGGCAAGCCGACGGGCGCGGCTGATGGCCGACTGCGGCGAATCGATCAGGCGATTGCGCGCATCGGCGTAGGCCTTGCCGGCATCGTCCAGCTTCTTGCCCATGGCGGTGAAGTCCTGCAGGAACCCGGTCAGGGCGTCCAGCACCAGACCGCCGGCCTCACTGATCTTCAGCGCCTGCTTCTGCACCTTGTCGCGCGTCCACAGGCGCTCGGCCACGCGCAGCAGCGCCATCAGGGTGTTGGGCGAGGCGAACACCACGCGGTTGTCGAAGGCGAACGCCTGCAGGCTGCCATCGGCGCCCAGTGCGGCTGACAAGGCACCCTCGATGGGAACGAAGGCGATGGTGATGTCCAGCGTCTCGCTGCCCAACGCCTTCGGATAATTCTTCTCGCCCAGGTCCTTAACGTGCTGGCGCAGCGCAACCGCGTGCCTGCGCAACGCGTCTTCCGACTGCTCCGGGGTAGTGGCATTCATGGCTTCCTGCCAGGCGATCAGGTTCACCTTGCTGTCGATCACCACGCTGCGTTCGTCGGGGAACTGCACCACCACGTCCGGTCGCAGGCGCGCACCTTCGTCATCCACGGCATGCTTCTGCCGCTGGTAGTGCACGCCCTCTTCCAGCCCCGATCCGCGCAGTACGTTGTCGAGCATCAGCTCGCCCCAGTCGCCGCGGACCTTGGCATTGCCCTTCAGCGCATTCGTCAGCGCCGATGCCTGCGCCGCCATGTCCTGGTTGAGCGTCTTCAGTTCGCCCACCGCACCCAGCAGGCTGGCGCGTTGCCGCGCTTCCTCGCCATACAGCGTATCGACGCGGGTGCGGAAATCGCCCAGCTTGTCGGCGAACGGCTTGAGCAGCCCCTCGATGTCCGCGCGTGACTGCACTGTCGCCTGCCGCACGTTCTTCTCGAACTGCTGTCCGCGTTCGTCGAACACCTTGCCCGCCAGTTCGGCGAAGGCGCCCGACAGCTTTTCCTTGGCGGTATCAAGATAGCTGCGCAGTTCGGCACTGGCCCGTTCGGAGTGCTGCAGATTGGCCACCGCGCGGGCATGTTCACCGTGCAACTGCTGATAGCGCTGCTGCGCCTGCTGCAGCTCGCTGCTGGTCTCCGCAACGGCAGCGCGCGCCTGCGCCAGGGCCGCTTCACGTTCGGCCAGCTGTGCTTCGCGACTGGCCGACAGCGCTGCTTCGCGCTCCACCCGGGCGGTCAGCGTAGTGACGGCCTGTGCGTGCTGCTGGCTGCGGCTCCGTTCGTTCTCCAGTTCAGCGCTCAGCGCATCGAGGCGGCCGCGCAGCTGGCCGGCATCGACCAGGGCGAGGCGATGCTGTTCGCGTTCGCTGTCCAGCAGCCGCTGCAGTTCGTCGGAGGGTGCACCGCCAGCACTGCGACGCCACAGCAGCACCAGCGCGACCAGGGTCGCCAGCAGCAGGACCACTGCCAGGATCATGAGGACTTCGATATTCATGCGATCAGTTTAGCCCCGCTGCGCTAGGCTGGGTCGGTCTGCCCCGGAAGCCCCCATGCTCGCTCTGTACGGAAAGCCCACCTCCATCAACGTGCGCAAGGTGCTGTGGCTGTGCGTCGGGCTCGACCTGCCACTTCACCACGAGCCAGCGCCGCCGGCGGACCTGCTGGCCACACTGAACCCGAACCGGCAGGTGCCGGTGCTGCGCGATGGCGACTTCGTGCTGTGGGAATCCAACAGCATCTGCCGCTACCTGGCCGTACGCGCTGGCCGTGATGACCTGCTGCCCCGCGCGGCACAGGATCGTGCGCGGGTCGAACAATGGATGGACTGGCAGGCCAGCGACCTCAACAGTGCCTGGCGGCACGTGTTCATGGCGCGCGTGCGCCAGCACCCGGACTACCCGGATGACGCCCGCGCCGCAGCCAGCCTGGCGCAGTGGAACCGGCTGATGGCTGTCCTTGATGCACAGCTGGCCACTACCGACGGCTACGTGGCGGGCAACACCTTCACTCTGGCCGACATCGTGCTCGGGCTGTCGACCCAACGCTGGCGCAGCACGCCCGGCAACAAGCCCGTGCTGCCACACCTCGCGGCGTGGTTCGAGCGCCTGCGACAGCAGCCGGGTTTCACCACCCACGTCGACAACGGCGTGGCCTGAGGCAGGGGTCGGATCCCTTTCCCGGGGCAAAGGGATCTGACCCCAAGGGTGCGGGAACGATCCGGCCTTACCAGCCTTCCAGCACGATCTTGCCCTTGGCGCGGTGGCTCTCCAGCAGCGCGTGGGCGCGCCGCAGGTTGGCCGCGTCGATGCGCCCGAAGTGCTCGCCCAGCGTGGTCTGCAGCACGCCCGTGTCGATCAGCTCGGCCACACGGTTCAGCAGGTCGTGCTGGCGCTGCATGTCGGCGGTGCGGTACAGCGGCCGGGTGAACATCGACTCCCAGTGCAGTGACAACGCCTTGCGCTTGAGCGCCATCACGTCCACCTGGCCAGGATCATCGATCAGCCCCAGCTGGCCCTGCGGCGCCAGCAGTTCCACGATCTGCGCGTAGTACTGGTCGGAGTGGGTCAGGCTGGCCACATGCTGCACTTCGCTGATGCCGAGCCGCGCCAGTCCCTCGGCCAGCGGCAGGCGGTGGTCGATCACGTGGTGCGCGCCCATTGCGTATGCCCAGTCCTGGGTATCCGGACGCGAGGCGGTGCCGATCACGGTCAGCCTGGTCAGCTTCCGCGCCAGCTGCACCAGGATCGAACCGACACCACCGGCAGCACCGATCACCAGCAGGGTCTGGCCCTCGCCACCACCCTCGGGGATGCGCAGGCGGTCGAACAGCAGCTCCCAGGCGGTGATTGCAGTCAATGGCAGCGCCGCGGCGGCGGCATCATCGAGGCTGGCCGGCTTGCGCCCGACGCTGCGCTCGTCCACCAGCTGGTACTCGGCATTGCTGCCCGGGCGGTCGATGACGCCGGCGTAGTAGACCGCGTCGCCGGGCTGGAACAGGGTCACCTCGCTGCCCACCGCGTCGACGATGCCGACCGCGTCCCAGCCCAGTACGCGCGGGCCATCGGTGGCCACGCCGCGGCGGACCTTGGTGTCGACCGGGTTCACCGCCACCGCGCGTACCGCCACGCGCAGGTCGCGGGGGCCGGGCTGCGGCAGCTCCAGTTCGATGTCGATCAGGGCCCGGGCATCATCGATCGGCAGGCCGGCGTGGGTATAGGCAATGGCGCGCATGGCAGCGGTCCAGTGGGGAAGGAGGCGACAGGTTGCGCCGCGCGCGCTCCCTCGGAAAGGCGCAGAATCGGGCAGCACTTTCACTCTGGCGATGAAGATGATCCGCATCGACGATCTGCAGCTGTTCGTCCGCACTGCCGCGCTGGGCAGCTTCTCGCAGGCCGCCCGCGAGGCCGACCTGCTGCCCGGGCAGGTCGCTGCGGCGGTGGCACGGCTGGAGCGCGAGCTGGACCTGCGCCTGTTCGTGCGCACGACCCGCAGCCTGCGCCTGACCGGCGAGGGCGCGCTCTACCTGCCGTATGCGCAGGAGGTGCTGGCCACCCTGCGCGAAGGCCAGGCCCGCGTGCAGGGCGAGGACACCGAGCTGCACGGCATCCTGCAGCTGTCGGCGCCGTCGGACTTCGGCCGCAACCTGCTGTTGCCCTGGCTGAGCGCGTTCCGCGCCGCGCACCCGCGGCTGCGCCTGCACCTGCGCCTGTCCGACGAGGTCGCCGACGTGTTCCGCGAACCGGTCGACGTGGCCATCCGCATCGGCCACTTCGATTACGCCAACTACGTAGCCCTGCCCCTGCTGGAAGGCAACCGGCGCGTGCTGGCCGCCTCGCCCGGCTACCTGCAGCGGCGTGGCCCGCCCACGCGCCTGGAGGATCTGCGCGAGCACGACTGCCTGGTCTATCAACTCAATGGCCGCGCCTACGATCGCTGGTCGTTCGAGGTGGACGGGCGCCGCAGCGTGGTTCCGGTACGCGGCCCGCTGGTCTGCGACGACGCCGACGTGGTGCGGCGCTGGGCCGTGGCCGGCGAAGGCATCACCTACAAGTCCTGGCTGGACCTGCGCGAGGATGTGCTGGCCGGGCGCCTGCAGGTGCTGCTGGACGGCGTTGGCAGCAGCATCCCGCTGCAGCTGGTGTGCCCGCATCGCAAGCAGTTCTCACCCGCCGTGCGGCAGCTGCACGCGCAGCTGCGCCAGCACCTGCAACCGCTGCTGTCCGGGATGCCGGTTGGCCCCACCGGCCCCCTGTCGCCCGCCGCAGCGCTGGCCGACAATGGCGGCCCCCCGTAACAGAAGAGCACCGCCATGCCGTGGATGGGCATCCAGGACCTGTGGACGTTTCTGGTCGCCGTGCTGGTGTTTCTCGCCCTGCCCGGTCCCGGTACCTTCACGCTGCTGACTGCCACCGGCCGTGGCGGCGTGCGCGGCGGCTACACCGCACTGGCCGGCCTGCTGGTCGGCGACCAGATCCTGATGTGGCTGGCGCTGGCCGGCGTGGCCGCACTGCTGAAGGCCAATCCTCTGGTATTCCACGCCGTGCAGTACCTCGGCGCGGCCTACCTGGTGTGGGTCGGCATCAGCCTGCTGCGCACGCCCAAGCACGAGGGCGGCGACGCCGGCCCGATCCGCATGCAACCCGGCCGCTACTTCCAGCAGGCGATCCTGGTCAGCCTGCTCAACCCGAAGGCGATCCTGTTCTACATGGCCTTCCTGCCGTTGTTCATCGATCCGAAGGCGCACCAGGGCATCGCCACCTTCGCCGCGCTGGCCGGCATCATCCTGGTGGTCAGTATCGCCTACTGCTCGATGCTGATCGGCGTGGGCAACCTGGCCCGCCGCCGGTTGATCCAGCACCCGCGGATCAGCGATGCGCTGCGTCGCGTGGCCGGCCTGTTCCTGGTGGGGTTCGGCATCCGCCTGGGGCTGAACGGATGAACGGGCGGCTGCCACTGCTCGGCATGACCCTGCTGCTGGCCGGTGCCGCCTCTGCCGGCACCGTGCAGGACCATCGCTGCCTGACGGGCGGTCGCAACGACAACATCCACCTGGAATGGCGCTGGCTGGAAGACGGCCGGGCCGACGTGCGTTACGCCGGCCAGCGCGAGCGCCTGCCCCTGCACCGGATCTCGATGGAGACCACGGTGCTGGCCGAAGATCGCCCGTACCAGTTCGACAGCGTGTGGGAAGAGCGCATCGACGGGCGCCTCAACGGCCGCTACCTGCTGAGCACGCAGGGCGCGCTGGTGCTGGATCTGAGCTACGAACGCGCCCGTGATGGCCGTCGCACCACCTTCCACGATGACAGCCAGGCGTGGCAGGAGGATGGCTGCCATTGGCCGGGAGGCGTAGCGGCGCGCGTGGTCGATTGAAGCATGCCAACCAAGGTTGGCATCTACCGGTCGTGCATCTCCGCGCGCAGGTGGTCGATGAACACCCGCAGCTTGGGCGCCATCTGCTCACGCGCCGGGTAGTACAGGTGGAATCCGGGGAATGGCGGCTGCCAGTCCTGCAGCACGCTCTGCAGTCGCCCAGCGTTGATGTCGTCGGCCATCAACGAGGCGAAGCCCTGGGCCATGCCCAGACCCGCCAGCACGGCACCATGGGCGACGCCGGCATCGTTGAACACCAGCCGCCCGCTCACTTGCACGTCCAGGTCGTGGCCGTCGCGGCTGAACTCCCAGGGCATCAGCCGGCCGTTGGCCAGCCGGTGCACGATGCAGGCGTGGCCCTGCAGGTCATGCGGGGTCTGCGGCACGCCATGGCGTTCGAAATAGGCCGGCGTGGCTACCACCACCTGCCGCTCGGGTGGCCCGACCGGCACCGCGATCATGCCCTGTGCGAGTGATTCGCCCAGGCGGATGCCGGCGTCGAAGCCCTCGGCCACCAGATCGGTCAGCGCGGGGTCGACGCACAGTTCCACCTGCACCTGCGGGTAACGCGCAAGGAAGTCGGGCAGCCGCGGCAGCACCATGCGATCGGCGACGATGCGCGGCAGGGTCACGCGCAGCCGCCCGGCAGGCACCGAGCGCGCGCTGTCCAGTTCGGCAAGTGCCTGGTCGATCTGGTCCAGGCCGCCGCGCACGCGCTGCAGGAAACGCGCGCCGTGCTCGGTCAGGTTGACCCGCCGCGTGGTCCGCTGCAGCAGCCGCACGCCCATCCGCGCTTCCAGCGCGCGCACGCTTTGCGACAGCGCCGAGGTCGACACACCCAGGGCATCGGCGGCGCGGGTAAAGCTGGCGTGCTCGGCCACGTGGACGAAAGCGACCACAGCAGTGAGCGGGACGGAGGCATCCATTGTGAAGGCAGCCTTCAAGGTAAGTCCGGTGACACGCAGTTTATCCACATGATGGCGTGGAGGATGCTGTGCCCCTCGCCACTGCCCATCCAGACGTGGCGCCTTCCCCAAGGAGATCCACATGAAGACCCGTACTCTCGGCCCCGCCGGCCCCACCGTGTCCGCCCTCGGCCTGGGGTGCATGGGCATGAGCGCGTATTACGGCGGCCGCGGCAGTGACGATGACGGCATTGCCGTCATCCGGCACGCGCTGGACCGTGGCGTGACCCTGCTCGACACCGCCGATGTGTATGGCCCGCACACCAACGAGGTGCTGGTCGGTCGCGCGATTGCCGGCCGCCGCAACCAGGTGTTCCTGGCCAGCAAGTTCGGCATCGGCCTGGACCCGGCTGACCCGAAGGCGCGGCAGATCAACGGCCACCCGGACTATGTGCAGGCCGCCTGCGAGGCCAGCCTGCGTCGCCTGGGCGTGGACCACATCGACCTGTACTACCAGCACCGCGTCGACCCGACCGTGCCGATCGAGGACACCGTGGGTGCCATGGCACGCCTGGTGGAACAGGGCAAGGTGCGCTGGCTGGGCCTGTCCGAGGCCTCGGCGGCCACCCTCCGCCGCGCCCATGCGGTGCACCCGATCACGGCGGTGCAGAGCGAGTACTCGCTGTGGTCGCGCGAGCCGGAGCAGAACGGAGTGCTGGCCACCACGGCGGAGCTGGGCATCGGCTTCGTGCCGTATTCGCCGCTGGGCCGTGGCTTCCTGACCGGCGCCATCCGCAGCCCGGACGACTTCGACGCCGACGATTACCGGCGCACCTCGCCCCGCTTCGAAGGCGAAAACTTCCAGCGCAACCTGGCATTGGTGGACACCGTGCAGGCGCTGGCCGCCGAGCGCGGCATCGCTGCCTCGCAGCTGGCGCTGGCCTGGGTGCTGTCGCGCGGCGGGCACATCGTGCCGATCCCGGGCACGACGCGGCGGGCACGGCTGGACGAGAACCTCGCTGCACTGCAGGTGGAACTGGATGCGGCCACGCTGGACGCATTGGATGCGGCCTTCCCGCTGCATGCCGCGGCCGGCGAACGCTATTCGGACAGCGGCATGGCCAACATCGAGTCCTAGCGGGGGCCGGGACGAACGTACACCGGTGGCTGCCGCCGGATTATGCCGATTCCGGCAGCCTGGCCGGGGCGCAGCGCGTGCCCCGCCATGCATGACCCCCGTCAGTGGTAATGCTGCGCTGCGTTCGGTCACACTCGGGAACTTGTCGTTCTTAGTCACCCCTTCCGAGGCCTGCATGTCCCTGTTCCGGCGCAAGTCCCTAGATTCCGTCACCGTCCACGAAGCCGGCAGGCGCCTGATCCCGACGCTCAGCTGGCCGCACCTGATCGCACTGGGCATCGGTGCCATCGTCGGCACCGGCATCTACACGCTGATCGGCGTCGGTGCCAACCTGGCCGGCCCGGCCGTGCTGATCTCCTTCGCCATCGCCGGTGCGGTCTGCGCCTGTGCGGCGCTGTCCTATGCCGAGCTGTCGACGATGATGCCGGCCGCCGGCAGCGCCTACACCTACAGTTACAGTGCGCTGGGCGAGGTGTTCGCCTGGGTGGTGGGCTGGAGCCTGATCCTGGAGTACTCGCTGGTGGTGAGTACGGTGGCGGTGGGCTGGTCCGGCTACTTCGTCGGCTTCCTCGAATGGGTCCACACCCAGTTCGGCTGGAACGTGCACCTGCCGGCCTGGCTGGCAGCCGGCCCGCACGTGGAAGGCGGCATGATCAACCTGCCGGCGATCATCATCACCTGGCTGGTGGCCGGCATGCTGATGGCCGGGACCAAGGAAAGCGCCACGCTCAATGCCATCCTGGTGGTGTTCAAGCTGATCGCGCTGGCGATCTTCGTGGCCGTGGCCCTGCCTGCGTTCGACAGCGCCAACCTGCAGCCGTTCATGCCGTATGGCTTTGCCAAGTCGATGGGCCCCGATGGCGTCGAGCACGGCGTGATGGCGGCAGCGGCGATCATCTTCTTCGCCTTCTACGGCTTCGATGCGATCTCCACTGCTGCGGAGGAGACCAAGAACCCGGGCCGTGACCTGTCGATCGGCATCATCGGTTCGATGATCGGCTGCACCATTGTCTACGTGCTGGTGGCGCTGGCCGCAGTGGGTGCGATGAGCTACGCCGTGTTCGGGCACAGCGCCGAGCCGCTGGCGCTGATCATGCGCCAGCTGGGCCATCCGACAGCGGCGATGGTGATCGGCGTGATTGCGATCATCGCGCTGCCGACCGTGCTGCTGGCCTTCCTGTACGGCCAGAGCCGCATCTTCTTCGTGATGAGCCGCGACGGCCTGCTGCCGCGTGGCCTGTCCAAGGTCAACGCGCGTACCGGCACGCCGGTGGCGACCACACTGTTCACTGCGGTGGTGGTGTCGGCGCTGGCCGGCGTGGCCCGCCTGGACGAGATCGCCGCGCTGGCCAATGCCGGTACCCTGGCCGCGTTCACTGCAGTGGGCGTCTGCCTGGTGGTGCTGCGCCTGCGCGAGCCGGACCGCGCGCGCACGTTCCGCACGCCGCTGGCCTTCGTGGTTGGCCCGCTGGCCGCGCTGGGTTGCATCTACCTGTTCATCAGCCTGCCGCACACCACCCAGCTGTACTTCCTGTTGTGGAACGTGGCCGGCCTGGTGCTGTACCTGCTGTACAGCCGACGCCATGCGCTGATCGCGAAATAGACCGATCACCGGTAGTGCCGGCCGCTGGCCGGCAACCCGAATCCTGTTGATAGGGGCAATGCAGCCGCTGGCCGGCACCACCGCACGGCGTTTCAACCGCCCTGCTTTGCGGCGTAATCCTGCGCCTGGCGCATCACCCGCAGCAGGTTGCCGCCCCAGATGCCGGCAATCTGCTGCTCGGTATAGCCCTTGCGCAGCAGCCAGGCGGTGATCTTCGGCAGCTGGCTGACATCGGGCAGGTCACTCAGGCCACCGCCGCCATCCCAGTCCAGGCCGATGCCCACGTGCTCGGGGCCGACCACCTTGAGGATGTGCTCGAAGTGGGCGAAGAAATCATCCAGGCTGGCGTGGCGCACCGGGTGCTCGTGGTCCAGTGCCTGCTCGGCCTTCAGCAGCGCAACACCCTGCTCGATGCCCATGCCTTCCCAGCCGCCCAGCTGCCTGCTCAGCGCTTCTTCGGCCTGCTTGCGCTCGGGCGTCTTCGCCGTGTCGATCAGGTAGCCGCCATAGGCGTTCACCTGGATCACGCCGCCGGCCTTGGCCAGCTTGCGCAGCCGCGCGTCATCAAGATTGCGCGGGTGGTCGTACACGGCCTTGGCCGAGCTGTGCGACAGCACGAAGGGCACCGGCATCATCGCCAGCAGGTCGTCGAACACCGCGTCCGAGGCATGCGACTGGTCGATCACGATGCCCAGCTTCACTGCCTGCCGCACCAGCTCCTTGCCGGCCGGGCTCAGGCCCTTCCACTCCGCGCCCTTGGGATCGGTGGCCGAATCGGCGAACTCGTTGTTGGCGAAGTGCACGGTGCTGAGCAGCCGCAGGCCGGCGCGGTGGTAGAACGAGAGCAGGCTCGGGTCTTCCACCAGCGGGCTGGCATTTTCCATGCTGATGTAGACCACGCGCTTGCCGGCGCCCTTGATCCGCGCCGCATCATCGGCGGTCAGTGCCAGCGCGAAGCGCGCGGGATTGGCCGCCAGCATCTCGCGGATTTCCAGCAGTCGCTGCAGGCCGTGGTCACGCTCGGCCAGGTGGGCCGCTGCGCTGCGATCGCCCTGGTCGGTGTAGATCGCCCAGAAACCGCCATCGAGCGCACCTTCGACCATGCGCGGGTAGTCCACCTGCGAAAGCGCGTTGCGGTCGTGGCGCTGCTCGATGTCGAAGCCGGTCCGACCGAAATTTGCCGGCGTATCCAGATGGCTGTCGAGCGTGACCAGGCGCTGCTGCAGCGCCTTGGCACGGGCCAGTTCCTCGGCGCTGAACTCGATGGCATGAGCCGACAGCGGCGCGCACAGCGCCACGGCGAGCACGACGGACAGGTGGCGCAACGATGGCATGGGCTCTCACCGGCAATGGGAAGAGCCCGACCATAGCGCTGCACCCGGCCTTTTTGTAGAGCCGAGCCCATGCTCGGCTGCCAGACAGATCATCCGAGCGTGGGCTCGGCTCTACAGAGATCGGCAGTGACGCGGTCAGTCCACCACGCGGCAGAACACGGCCTTCAGGTAACGCGATTCCTGCACGTGGGCCATGAACGGGTGGTCCGGACCGGCGCCGGCCACCTTCAGGATCTGGATCGTGCGGCCGGAGAAATACGCCGCGCGGCGCAGCATGTCGAGGAACTGGTCCTCGGCCACCAGGCCGGTGCAGGAGAACGTGGCGAACAGGCCGCCCGGCTTGACCACGCCCAGCGCCAGCTTGTTCATGTCCAGGTACTTCTTCAGCGCAGTAATGACCTGGTCGCGGTCGCGGGTCATCTTCGCCGGGTCCAGGATCACCACGTCGTACTGCTCGCCACGATTGGCCGCATCACGCAGCCACGGGAAGATGTCGGACTGGACGAACTTCGGGCGCACGTTGTTCAGGCGCGAATTGCCCTTGGCGATCTGGATGACGTCTTCATCGATGTCGATGCCGACCACTTCCGAGGCGCCTCGCGCCGCCGCATACACCGCAAAACCGCCGGTGTTGCAGCACAGGTCCAGCACGCGCTTGCCTTCCACCTGCTGGCTCAGCCACTCGCGGTTCTCGCGCTGGTCGGCGAAGAAGCCGGTCTTGTGCGCACCGGCCGGGTCGGCGCGGAACTTGATGCCGTACTCGGTGATCACCGACGCTTCGGTGGTGGTATTGCCGTGGAAATCGAAGCTTTCCTGTTTCTGCACGTGCTCATCGGCGAAGCTGTGGAAGCGGCAACCCGGGAACTGCTCGCGCAGGGCGTCGTAGATCCACTCGCGGTGGCGGAACATGCCGGCGGCGAAGAATTCGACCACCACCAGGTCGCCGTAGCGATCCACCACCAGGCCGGACAGGCCGTCGCCTTCGCTGTGCACCACGCGCCAGGCGTCGGAGACCGCGTCGAGCTTGAGCACCTCACGGCGCAGCGACACCGCCTGGGCAATCTTGCGCGAGAACCAGCCGGCATCCACCGGCACGTTCTGGTCGGTCTCAAGGATGCGCACGGCAATGCGCGAATGCCCGTTGTAGAACCCGCGGCCAACGAACTCGCCATCAATGCCGACCACGTCGACGATGGAACCGGGCTTGGGCCGGACGGTCGGCTTCTCGACCAGTTTCTGGAAGATCCACGGGTGGCTGGAGCGCCACGCATTCTTGAGGCGGACAATCGGAAGGGGGGTATTCATCCACCCATTGTAAACCGGGCGCCGGGGTCAGATCCCCGCAGGGGCTCTGACCCCCGCCGGCGTGCCAACCAAGGTTGGCACCCACCAGGCCGGAACGGGCTCGGGAATGGGGTCAGAGCCCCTACGGGGATCCGACCCCTCGTCCCCCATTTGACGGCGGCCCAGCCAGACGGCAGAATCGGCGCCAGAAGGGGAGTAGCTCCCAGACGTTGTCGCCGTCATTTCGAGCCCGCAGGCTCCGGTGCAACGGCAGTTCCAGCCGACTGGAACTGCGAGCGAGACCTTCGCCGTACTGGCGAAGCTCTGTCCCTGGATCCCCCTCCCGATCCTCCGTTGCAGATCCTCGCCGTCCGGCCTGGCATTCATCTTTCCAACGGACATTCCCAATGCAGACGATCGGTAACGTGTGGTTGTGGGGCGGCTTCGCAGCGGTGGTGGTCATCGCCCTGCTGGTCGACCTCGTGTTGATGCGCCATGGTGGACCGCACAAGGTCACCTTCAAGGAAGCCCTGTGGTGGTCGATCGGCTGGGTCGCGCTGGCCCTGCTGTTCAACGCCGGCCTCTGGTACTACCTGAATGAGACCGCCGGCCAGGTGGTGGCCAACAAGGTCGGCCTCGAATTCCTGACCGGCTACCTGGTCGAGAAGGCGCTGGCGGTCGACAACATCTTTGTGTTCCTGATGATCATGAGCTACTTCGCAGTACCGGAGGAGCAGCGCCAGAAGGTGCTGATCATCGGCATCCTGGGTGCGATCGTGCTGCGTACGATCATGATCTTCGCCGGCAGCGTGCTGATCAGCCAGTTCCATTGGCTGCTCTACGTGTTCGGTGCCTTCCTGCTGTTCACCGGCTGGAAGATGTGGTTCGCCGCCGGCCAGGAACCGGATCTGGAAACCAACCCCGCCCTGCGCTGGATGCGCAAGCACCTGCGCCTGCTGCCGGACTACGCCGGCAATGCGCTGAGCGTGAAGCGCGATGGCGTGCGCTGGTTCACCCCGCTGTTCGCGGTGCTGATCCTGATCGCGGTCACCGACGTGATCTTCGCCGTGGACAGCATCCCGGCGATCTTCGCGATCACCACCGACCCGTTCATCGTGCTCACCTCCAACGTGTTCGCGGTGCTGGGCCTGCGTGCGATGTTCTTCCTGCTGGCCGGCATGGCCGACCGCTTCCACCTGCTGCCGTACGGCCTGGCGCTGGTGTTGGCCTTCATCGGCATCAAGATGATGATCATCGACCTGTTCAAGATCCCGACCCCGGTGTCGCTGGGCGTGGTCGCGGTGATCATCGCCGCCACCGTGGTGCTGAGCCTGAAGTACCCGCCGAAGGAAGGCTCGGGCCACGCCTGAGCCTGAGCGGTGGGAAGGCGCGGCCGGCGGGATTGTCCCGCCGACCGCACCCACTCTCCCGCAACAGTGGCCTTGGTTTCGCGCCAGCCACCGCCATTGCTGAGGTATGGACAACAACACGCCCCTGCCCGCCGGCGACGTGCCGGCCCCCCGCAATGACCGCTCGCGCATCCTGCGGGCGTTCAATGTCAGCCTGGCGGCCGTGCTGGTGCTGGTGGCCGTGTTCGCCCTGCAGGGCACGTTCGACTGGCGACCGTGGGCGGTTGCGCCACTGGAAGCCAAGGGCCTGCTCGGCCTGATCGGCGGCCCGATGCTGCATGCCTCGGTCGAGCACATCGCCGCCAACAGCATCGCCATCCTGATCCTCGGCACCCTGGCCGGCAGTGTGTATCCCAAAGCCACCGTGCGCGCCCTGCCCCTGCTGTGGCTGGGTTCAGGCCTCGGCGCGTGGATGCTGGGCAATCCGGGCAGCGTGCACCTGGGTGCCAGTGGCGTGACCCATGGCCTGATGTTCCTGCTGGCCAGCCTCGGCCTGCTGCGCCGCGACCGTGCGGCAATCGCCACCGGCCTGATCGGCATGCTGTTCTATGGCGGCATGCTGATGACCATCCTGCCGCATGCCGATGGCGTGTCCTGGCAGTCGCACATGGGCGGCGCCTTCGCCGGCATCATCGCCGCGCTGCTGTTCCGCAACGCCGATCCGCTGCCGCCGCGCCAGCGCTACAGCTGGGAAGACGAAGAAGACGAGGCCGAGCCGCTGGCCGACGACGAGCTGGAGCCGCCGTCACCGCAGCGCGTGCCGGTGCTGTGGCAGCCGCGCGAGGGCCAGGACTACGTGGTGATCCCGTTCCGCCGGCCGGACGAGCCGCGCGGTTGAGGGGACGGTCGTGCCGGCCGCTGGCCGGCAACCTCATGAACCGGTAGTGGCCGACCTTGGTCGGCGCGGTTGTTGCGTGCCAACCAAGGTTGGCACCTACCAGAGCACACCGGCCCCCGGGTAGCGCCGGGCCATGCCCGGCGCGTTGATCGCTCAGTTCCCCGCTGTGCCCATCCCATCCACCGCCTGCCGGCCCAGCGCCGGATCATCGGTGAAGAAGGCATCGATGCCGGTCGCCAGGTAGGCGCGCATCTCGGCGATCGAGCCTTCGACGTTGCGCGCGTTGTCGGCGCCCTTGCGCAGGTTGCTGGGCTGGAAATGGTTCTCCGGGCGGAAGGTGTACGGAATCACCATCAGGCCGGCCGCGTGCGCATCATGTACCAGCGAGGTCGGCGTACCCAGCGCGCCCTTGGCATCCAGCGGAATGATCGAGCGCAGCTCGGGGCCGATGCCATCGGCGTAGGCGGCGATGTCCTTCAGCCCGGCCGGGGTCATCATCTGTGCGTAGGTCAGCGTGCCGCCGGCCTTGGCGATGTCGGCCGGCTGGGTATCGCCCTTCCACAGCAGCTGCAGCAGGCGGATGTTGCTGCCCCGGCCGATCTTGCCATGCAGGTAGCGCAGGTTGGCAGTCTCGAATGACTGGATCGTGACCGGGCCGACATTGGTGTACGCGTTGCCACGCAGTGCGGCCAGCAGCTTGTCTTCCATCGGCAGGCCGATGGACTGGAAATAGGTCGGGTGCTTGATCTCCGGCACGAGGCCGATGCCACGGTTGGCGCGCCCGGCCTGCTGCACCAGGAAGGCCAGGATCTCGTCCAGGCTGGCGATGCGGAACTGGCCGTCGTAGGCGGTGCTGCGCAGTTCCGGCAGGCGCTCACGGGCGTACAGGGTCTTCAGCTCGGCCAGGGTGAAGTCCTCGGTGAACCAGCCCTCGACCTGCTGCCCATCGATCACCTTGCGGGTGCGGCGGCTGGCGAACTCCGGATGCGAGGCGACGTCGGTGGTGCCGCCGATCTCGTTCTCGTGGCGGGCCACCATCACCCCGTCCCTGGTCATCACCAGGTCCGGTTCGATGTAGTCGGCGCCATCGGCGATGGCCTGCGCATACGAGGCCAGGGTGTGCTCGGGCAGCAGTGCGCTTGCCCCGCGATGGCCGTAGACCGACACCTTGGGCACGGCCGGGGTGGAGGATTCAGCACTCATGGCCACCGATGGTGCCACGGCCAGCGACAACAGCAACGCACAACCCCACGACTTCACTGCGACTTCCCCAAGCGGTATGTGATGGGCGTCAGTATGCGGCGGCAATGTGACAGGTGGGGGACCTGGGGTCGGATCCCCGCAGGGGCTCCGACCCCGTGGCGGAACCGTGCAGGGTCAGAGCCCCTTTGGGGATCTGACCCCGTGTTACTTGCCGATGCAGAAACTGGAGAAGATCCTCCCCAGCAGATCATCGGCACTCATCTGCCCGGTGATCTCACCCAGCGCATCGTGGGCCAGCCGCAGTTCCTCGGCGGCCAGCTCCAGGTGCTCGTGCGCCAGCTCGCCATCGGCGCGCTGCGCATGTTCCTGCGCGCGTTCAATCGCATCCACGTGGCGCGTGCGCGCGGAGAACTCGCCGTCCACCTGCTCACCGGCACCGGCCGAAGCAATCGAACGCAGGCGCGCATGCAGATCGTCGAGCCCGGCGCCGGTGGCGGCCGAAACGAACACCCGATCCGGATCAGCCAGCGACGGCAGCGCCGCCAGCAGATCCGACTTGTTGTGGATGTAGAGCTTGTGCGGTACCGCCGCCACGGCCTCGCCCAGCGCCGCTTCACCGGCCGCCGGATCGCGCGCATCCAGCACGATCAGCGCCAGGTCGGTGCGCTCGATTTCCACGTGGGCGCGGCGCATGCCTTCGCGTTCGATGGCGTCGCCGCCGTCGCGCAGGCCGGCGGTGTCGACCAGGGTCAGCTCCAGCCCGTCCAGGCGGATGGTTTCGCGCAGGGTGTCGCGGGTGGTGCCGGCGATGTCGGTGACGATGGCGCGTTCGCTGCCGGCCAGCGCGTTGAGCAGTGAACTCTTGCCCGCATTCGGCGGACCGATCAGCACCGCGTGCAGGCCATCGCGCAGGCGACGGCCGCGTTCGGCATCGCGGCGCAGAATGGCCAGATCGCTGCGCGCCTGTTCCAGCCCACGCCGCACCTGCGCGCCGCCGAGGGTATCCAGCGGTTCGTCGGCGAAGTCGATGGCCGCTTCCACGTGGATGCGCAGCATCACCAGCTGCTCGACCACCGCATCGATGCGGCGCGAGAACACGCCATCCAGTGAACGACGCGCCGCGCGTGCGGCACGGTTGTCGCCCGCGGCGATCAGGTCGGCGATGGCCTCGGCCTGGGCCAGGTCCAGCTTGCCGTTGAGGAACGCCCGTTCGCTGAACTCACCCGGCCGCGCCTGGCGCGCACCGAGCGCGATGCAGCGCGCGACCAGCTGCTGCAGCAGCACCGGGCTGCCATGGCCCTGCAGTTCCACCACCTCTTCGCCGGTGAAACTGTTCGGTGCCGGGAACCACAGCACGATGCCATCGTCGATGACCTCGCCGTCGGCATCACGCAGGCGCGCGTAGTGCGCGTGGCGCGGGCGCAGTGCAGGCGCCCCCAGTGCATTGGCAATCGCCGCAGCGCGCGGACCGGACAGGCGCAACAGGCCGACACCGCCGGCGCCGGTGGCGCTGGCGATGGCCACGATGGTGTCGGTGCGGATCGCGTCGTTCATGGCTCAGAGCTTCTCCAGCTGCGCGCGCGCCTGGGCCGCGCCGCTGCCCTGCGGCTGCAGCGCCAGGTAGGTGGTGTAGGCCTGCTTCGCCTTGGCCTTGTCGCCGGCGTTGAAGTAGGCATCGCCCAGGTTCAGATGGGCCACCGCGCGCGACGGGTCGATCTTCAGCGTGTTCTCCAGCCAGCGCGCGGCTTCTGCATAGCGCTGCTGGCGGTAGTAGACGAAGCCGAGGTTGTTGGCGGCCTGGGCGAAATCAGGACGCAGCTTCAGCGCTTCGGCGAACTGCGCGGCTGCCTCGTCGTACTGCTTCTCGCGGTACAGCTGCAGGCCGCGGTCGTTGGCCTGCTGCGCGCGCTGGCGGTCGGACGCCGGGCCAGCGGTGGGCACCACCAGCTTGGCCTTGCCACCCTGCAGGTCGGCCACCGTCACCGGCGCCTGGCTGCCCTTCGCCTCGCTGGCCGCATCCACCTTGTTGTTCAGCGCGATCGCATCGGCGGTCAGCTGGCGCGTATCGGCGTTGAGGAATTCCTGGCTGTCCGGCACCTGGAACACGAACTCGCCGCCCTGCGAACCGGGCAGGCTGCCGAAGGCCGGGGTCTGGTGCGAGACCGCCGATACGGCCGGCGCCACGTAGGCGGCCAGCTCGGTACCGGTGATCAGGCCGTCGCCGTTGAGGTCGCCCTTGCCGGCCAGCGCCTGCAACAGCACCCAGGTGAACACCGAGTGGCCGTTGGGGCCAGCATCGGCCACCTGCTGGTCGGCACCACCGGCGGTCAGCATCTGCCGCGCGCTGCGACGCGCGTTCTCGCGCAGGAACGACGACGACGACGGGCCACCGCGGGTCAGGCCCAGGCCGCTGTAGCAGGCATCCATCACGAACATCACATGCTTGGCCTGCATGCTCTCGGCAATGTTCTGGATGTCGGTCATCGCGATGGCGTCGGTGGCGAATTCCTTCGGGTCCGAATCGACCGGAATGATGTAGCCCAGGTCGCGCCCGGAAGCGAGCTGGCGGGTCGCGCCATGGCCGGCGAAGAACACGAACACGCGGTCGTTCTTGCCGGTGCGGTCATCGGCCAGGCGATCGTGGAAGGCCGCGAGGATGTTGTTGCGGGTCGCCTGCTCGTTCTTCAGCACGATCACCTGCGAGGACGGGAAGCCGAACTGCCCGGTCAGGGTATCGGCCACCGCCTGCGCGTCGTGGCTGGCGTACTCCAGCTTCGGCCACTTGGCATAGTTGTCGATGCCGACCACGATCGCCCAGGACTTCTCGTAGCCGGTGGTGACCGTGGCGGCACCGGCATCACCCTTGCGCGCACGGGCGACAGTGAAGTCACGGCCGTTCCAGCCGGCGAACTGGTAACCATCGGCGATCAGCCGGTCGAGGATCTGCGGCAGCGCCTTCACCGCACGATCGTGGATGTCGTGGAACAGGATGATGCCGCGCTGTTCCTTGTTCACCTGGTCTAGCACGCGCTGCACGATCGATTCCGGTACCGGGTCGGCCCAGTCCATCGAGTCGATGTTCCACATGATCGACTTCAGCCCGGCCTCGTTGAGCAGCTGCAGGCCTTCGGCATTGCGCGCGCCATACGGGAAACGGAACAGCGGCGCGCGCTTGCTGTCGACGTCCTTCAGCAGCGTGTCGGTGTCGAGCACCTGCTGGCGCAGCGCGTCACCGGTGGTGCGCGACAGCTGGGCGTGGGTCAGGCTGTGGTTGCCGACCGCATAGCCCTCTTCCATCAGGTTGCGGCTGATCTTCGCCATCGGGCCGAGGCTGACCTTGCCATCGGCCTCGACCTTGCCAAGGTTGCGGCCCACTTCAAAGAACACGCCCGGCACGTCGTAGCGCTTGAGGATGGCCACCACTTCATCGGTATAGGCCTTGTGCGGGCCATCGTCGAAGGTCAGCACCACGGTCTTGGCCGGCAGGTCGCGGCCGAAGATCTCGCGGTCGCTGTCCTTCATCGACATCGGGTAGGGCTCGATCACGCCGTAGTCGCGCAGGATCGCTTCGCGGCTGTAGTCCTTGTGCAGGTGGGCGATGTAGTCGTCCCACTTCTCACGCTTCAGCTCGATGGCACGGGTGCGCTCGAAGCGGCTGAAGATGCGGGTCAGTTCCTGGTTGTAGTTTCGCTCGATCTCGTCGAGTGCCTCCAGGTCCTCGCCGATGCGCTGGTGCAGCTTGACCGCCGGCAGCGACGAATCAGTGCCGACCCGCTCATGCAGATCACGCAGCACTTCGCGGAAGGCCAGGCGGTCGGCGTCGAACAGTTCCGGCGCCGACTCGATGTAGTCCAGCACGGTGCCGAGGGTGGCGAAGCGCTGCGGGCTGGAGCCGCGCAGCAGGGTGTCGAACTGCGCGGCGATCGCCGTGCGCTGTTCCAGGCCATCGTGGAACAGCTGCTGGCCCACACGCGTGGAGGTGCCGCGGTCGGCGGCCGATTGCTGTTCCTCGTCTGCCAGCAGCACGATGATCCGGCGGTAGCCGTCGAGCTGCTTCTGCAGCGCCGCCAGCAACGGCGCGGCGGCCGGATCGGCGGCGGCCGCGGCCTGCGCGCTTGGCTGGGTGACGGTGGTCGCCGGCGCCTTCGCGTCCTTGTCGCCGCAGCCGGCAACAACCAGGGTCAACAACAGCGAGGGCAGGAACAGGCGGAACGACGACGCACGCGGCATGGCGGACTCGAAGGTGGGAGGAACGGTGTGCCGGCGATTCTACCGCCGCATGCGAAAAGCCCGCCTTGCGGCGGGCTTTTGCTGGGGTCAGCCGGCCAGCGGCCGGCTCTACCGATTACTTCTTCTTGACCGGGGCCGGAGCGGTGGTGGCCGCAACCGGCTCGCCGCCATGGCGCTTGGTCATCCACCACTGCTGCAGCAGGCCCAGGCCACCGTTGACCACCCAGTACAGGACCAGGCCGGACGGCATGAAGGCCATCATGACGCCGAACACCAGCGGCATGAACTGCATCATCTTCTGCTGCATCGGGTCCATGCCCGGTGCCGGGGTCAGCTTCTGGGTGAACCACATCACTGCCACGTTGATGACCGGCAGGATGAAGTACGGGTCGCGTGCGGTCAGGTCCTGGATCCAGCCGAACCAGGGCGCCTGGCGCAGTTCGACCGATTCCACCAGCACCCAGTACAGGGCGAAGAAGATCGGCATCTGGATGAGGATCGGCAGGCAGCCGCCCATCGGATTGATCTTTTCCTTCTTGTACAGCTCCATCATCGCGGTCTGGAACTTCTGGCGGTCATCGCCATAGCGTTCCTTCAGCTGCGCGATGCGCGGCTGGAAGCGGCGCATCTTGGCACCGCTCTTGTACTGGGTCGCCGACAGCGGGTACAGCACCAGCTTCAGCAGCACCACCAGGCCGACGATCGCCCAGCCCCAGTTGCCGACCAGCTTGTGCACCTGGTTCAGCACCCAGAACAGGCCCTGGCCGATCACCGCCATCATCGAGAAGCGGCTGTAGTCGACCACGCGGTCCAGGCCCGGCACGTCTTCCTTGGCGATCAGGTTGACCAGCTTCGGGCCGACCCACAGGCGGGCCTCGGTGCTGGTGGACTGGCCCGGGGCCACGGTGAAGGCCGGGCCACGCGCTTCAATCAGGTCACGACCGGCCACCTGCGACAGCACGTAGTGCGCGGTCTGGTCCTTCTGCGGGATCCAGGCGGTGAAGAAGTGATGCTGCAGCATCGCCAGCCAGCCGCCGGTGATGTTCTGGTTCAGTGCGCCGTCGTCCAGGTAATCCTTGAACGCACGACGCTGGTACTTCTTGTCGTTGTCGTACCAGGTGGCGCCGTTGAAGCTGAACGAATCCGGGTTGGTCATGCTCCGCGACAGGATGGTCGGGGTGCGGTCCAGGGTGCGGTAGACGTAGCCGTTCCACGGTGCGGCGCCGGCATTGCTGACTTCGTCCTTGAAGCGCACGGCGTACTCGTTGCGCGAGACGGTCAGGGTGCGCTTGATGGTCACGCCGTTGTCGGCGGTCCACACGAACGGGATCTGCAGTTCGTTCTGGCCCTTGGCCAGCACGAAGTCCTTGGTATCACCGACCAGCTTGAAGCCGTCAGCGCCGGGAACCGGGGTGTTCTTGTCTTCGCTGGCCCAGCCACTGATCGCGCTGTACGGATGCGCGGGGTCTTCGGTCAGCAGGCGAACCGGCGGGCTGCCTTCGTCCTTGGTCTGCGGGAACTGCAGCAGCTCGGCATCGAGCACACGGCCGCCGTCCAGTACCAGGCGCAGCACGTCGGTGGTGACGGTCACGCGCTGGCTGGCCGGGGTGGCGCTGGCCTGGGCCTGCACAGCGGCCTGGCCCGGCGCACCCGGGACCTGCGCGCTGGGGATGCTGCCCGGGGTCGCGCCCGGAACACTCTGTGCAGCAGCCGGGGCCGACGTGGTCGTCGGTGCCGGGGTCGGAGCAGCCTTTTCACGGCTCCACTCCATCCACAGCAGCACGGCCACCATCAGCCAGGCAAAAATGAGGAATACGCGGGTCTGGTTCATCAGCGGACAGGCTCGGCGGGGCCGGGACGCGATGCCGGCTCGGTCAAAGAAGGAGTTGCGATGCCATCAGGCGGCGGCATTGTGCCGTCCACGCCCGGCGCGGGCAATGCACGCAGGCGACGCAGCAGGCGCAGGAAGGCCTGGCGGATCTCGTCGTTGCTGGCGGAACGCGCAGCACTACGCGCCACGACGACGAAGTCGCCTGGCTGGATTTCGGTACGTGTCTGACGCAGGATGTCGCGCAGGACGCGCTTGATCCGGTTACGCCCCACGGCGTTCGGATCAACCTTGCGGGAAACCGCCAGACCCAGCCTGGCCGGCCGGTCAGCCGGCAGCCAGTGCAGGGTCATCAGCGGATCGGACACACGGCGGGCGCCGTTGAAGACCGTTGAATATTCGGCACGCGTGCGAACCCGCGCAGAGCGAGGGAATCGCTTGCGCGGGTCTGCAGTATTCACTGTCGAAGGGATTGCGTCTGCCGCGGGGTGCGGCATGGCAATCAGGCGCTCAGGACTTTGCGGCCCTTGGCGCGGCGACGCGACAGGATCTTGCGGCCGTCAGCGGTCTTCATACGGGCACGGAAGCCGTGGTCGCGCTTACGCTTGAGGTTGCTGGGCTGGTAGGTGCGCTTCGTGGCCATTGGGGGCCTCTCGTATGAATGGGACGGAAAGAACCGGAAATTCTAGAGAGGTACCCTACCCCGCGTCAACCCCTGGCAGCTACGCGAATTCACCGGGCTGTGCAATAGCTGTGGATGTTTTTGTGAATAAGTAGGGGACAAGCATTCCGAAGGCGGGCGCTCGGTGGTAGTCTGAGCCATCCATTTCCCCCCTTTCCGGCCTGTGTTTGGGCGCCTTGTCGCGTCCATGCCCCGGCCACCGGACGATTATTGCTGATGGATGCCTGGTCCCGTAGTCTCGAGCGCCTCGAAGCGGAGTTCCCGCCGGAAGACGTTCATACCTGGTTGAAGCCGCTGCAGGCCGATCTGCGCGTGGACAGCCTGGTGCTGTATGCACCGAATGCCTTCATCGTCGACCAGGTTCGCGAGCTGTACCTGGCCCGGATCCGCGAGCTGCTGGCGCATTTCGCTGGTTTCAGCGACGTTTTTCTTGAAATCGGCTCGCGCCCGCGCCCTGTGGAGGCGCAGAACGCGCCGGTTTCCACGCCGTCGGCGCATGTGTCCAGCGAACCGCAGGTGCCCTTCGCCGGCAATCTGGACAGCCACTACACGTTCGCCAACTTCGTCGAAGGCCGCAGCAACCAGCTGGGCCTGGCCGCCGCCTTCCAGGCAGCGCAGAAGCCGGGCGACCGGGCGCACAACCCGCTGCTGCTGTACGGAGGCACGGGCCTGGGCAAGACCCACCTGATGTTCGCCGCCGGCAACGCCATGCGCCAGGCCAATCCAGGTGCAAAGGTGTTGTACCTGCGTTCGGAACAGTTCTTCAGCGCGATGATCCGGGCCCTGCAGGAAAAGACCATGGATCAGTTCAAGCGCCAGTTCCAGCAGGTGGATGCGCTGCTGATCGATGACATCCAGTTCTTCGCCGGCAAGGACCGCACCCAGGAAGAGTTCTTCCACACCTTCAACGCGTTGTTCGATGGCAAGCAGCAGATCATCCTGACCTGCGACCGCTATCCGCGCGAAGTCGAGGGCCTGGAAGCGCGCCTGAAGTCGCGGCTTGCCTGGGGCCTGTCGGTCGCGATCGAACCGCCGGACTTCGAGACCCGCGCCGCGATCGTGCTGGCCAAGGCGCGCGAACGCGGTGCCGAGATTCCCGATGATGTTGCGTTCCTGATCGCCAAGAAGATGCGCTCCAA
The DNA here is from genome assembly GCF_049384345.1 of Stenotrophomonas sp. CASM110. NCBI lineage: Bacteria > Pseudomonadati > Pseudomonadota > Gammaproteobacteria > Lysobacterales > Lysobacteraceae > Stenotrophomonas > Stenotrophomonas sp. CASM110. The sequence continues at coordinate 46,128 of NZ_JBMRGI010000016.1, read as the reverse complement.
CGTGCGCGACCTCGAGGGCGCGCTGAATACCCTGACCGCCCGCGCCAACTTCACCGGCCGCGCGATCACCACCGAATTCGCCCAGGAAACCCTGCGCGACCTGCTGCGCGCCCAGCAGCAGGCGATCAGCATTCCCAACATCCAGAAAACCGTTGCCGACTACTACGGCCTGCAGATCAAGGATCTGCTGTCGAAGCGTCGGACCCGCTCGCTGGCCCGTCCCCGCCAGGTCGCCATGGCCCTGACCAAGGAACTGACCGAGCACAGCCTGCCCGAGATCGGCGACGCCTTTGCCGGTCGCGATCACACCACGGTGCTGCATGCCTGCCGCCAGATCCGGACCCTGATGGAGACCGACGGCAAGCTCCGCGAGGACTGGGACAAGCTGATCCGGAAGCTGAGCGAATGATGCACGGATGCCGATGAGGCGTCATCGCACAAAACGGTGCAGAATCCGGTAGCAAGCGCGGGACACGTTGTGGATAAAAATGCCGTTTGAAATCGCGCCAGATTTATCCACAGCTTTCCCCACCCCTTGGGGGTCGGTAATGCAGAGGGTTTCGAGGTCTGAAATACCTTTAATTACAAAGACTTAGCATTGTTTTCCAGCGATTCTGTCTCTACCAGCACCACCAAGCTTTTGATTTATTCCACATTTTTTAAAGCATAGGGGCACGGAACCACATGCGTTTCACACTGCAGCGCGAAGCCTTTCTCAAGCCGTTGGCACAGGTCGTCAACGTGGTCGAACGCCGCCAGACCCTTCCGGTTCTGGCCAATTTCCTGGTCCAGGTGCAGAACGGCCAGCTGTCGCTGACCGGTACCGACCTGGAAGTGGAGATGGTGTCGCGGATCGCGGTTGAAGATGCCCAGGACGGCGAAACCACCATTCCCGCCCGCAAGCTGTTCGAGATCATCCGCGCCCTGCCCGACGGCAGCCGGATCACCGTCTCGCAGACCGGAGACAAGATCACCGTGCAGGCCGGTCGCAGCCGTTTCACCCTGGCCACGCTGCCTTCGAACGACTTCCCGTCGGTGGATGAAGTGGAAGCCACCGAGCGCGTGGCCATCGGTGAGGCGACCCTGAAGGAGCTGATCGAGCGCACCGCGTTCGCGATGGCCCAGCAGGACGTGCGCTACTACCTCAACGGCCTGCTGTTCGACCTGCGCGGCTATGCCCTGCGTACCGTTGCCACCGACGGCCACCGCCTGGCGCTGTGTGAAACCGATCTGGCCAAGCCCAGCGGGTCCAAGCGCCAGATCATCGTGCCGCGCAAGGGTGTGACCGAACTGCAGCGCCTGCTGGAAAGCGGCGATCGCGAGATCGAGCTGGAAGTCGGCCGCAGCCACGTGCGCGTCAAGCGCGACGATGTCACCTTTACCTCGAAGCTGATCGACGGCCGCTTCCCGGACTACGAAGCGGTGATTCCGATCGGTGCCGACCGTGAAGTGAAGGTTGATCGCGAAGCGCTGCGCGCCTCGCTTCAGCGCGCCGCGATCCTGTCCAACGAGAAGTACCGCGGCATCCGCGTGGAAGTCTCGCCGGGCAACCTGAAGATCAGCGCGCACAACCCGGAACAGGAAGAAGCCCAGGAAGAGATCGAAGCCGACACCACGGTCAGCGATCTGGCCATCGGCTTCAACGTGAACTACCTGCTGGACGCTCTCTCCGCCCTGCGCGATGAGGAAGTCATCATCCAGCTGCGCGATTCCAACTCCTCGGCGCTTGTACGTGAGTCCAGCAGCGAGAAGTCGCGCCACGTGGTGATGCCGCTGCGTCTCTGACAGCTGCTGTTCCACGTGGAACCGAACGACGCCCGGGATCTTCCCGGGCGTTTTTTTTTGCAGGTTCCACGTGGAGCATCGAGAAGACGCAGTTCTCCGGACGACGTCACTTCCGTCGATGGGCTCGGTTGAAATCCGTTGCCTTTCCGGGATGTTCGTCTCGATCGTTGAAAACAGGATCGCTGGATCGTAGCAATGACGAGTCGCGATTGATCGAAAGTCCAGGTGCAGGATCCGATACTCGTCGCCTGTCCCCAGATCTGGCCTGACAGGGACCGATGATCCTGCATCGCGGCGCGATGGACTTCCCTCTGCAAACGCCGCTGTCCACAGGGAAGATTCGATGCAGATTGGGGCAAGCCTAGCTTCTAAATCTGGGTATAAATCTAAAGCATGGTGGTGATGGTAGAGCCAGATCTCGTGGAAAAACACCTTATCTGACTGATTTAAAAGAAATTTATGCACCTGAAACCCCCTGTATATCGGCCTCCCAGCCTGGGGGGGAACCTGTGGATAGTTTCGAAGGCATGGCAAAAGGGCTTTTTTATCCACAGATTGCCCATACCTTGTGTATAAGTCATACAGGGCAGCTGTGGACAGCGTGGAACGATCGGTCTGAATTCTTTGAAATCTGTGGAACCGCCCAGGGCATGGGACCGTAGATTTCGAGGAATCTGCAGGTTCATCCGCCGGTACTCGTCGGCGACGAGGCAAGTGCTGTCCACGGCATCGCCTGAAATTGGCGAAATCCAAGGCTCACACCCCCGCTACCCTTCGTAGAATCGAAGGATTTCCGGGCTTGCCGAGACCCGCATCTGCTGGGATGAGGAAACAGCGCCACGTGGAGCCAGCGGTCAGGGCGCAGGCAGACCTGCGGTAACTGCTCCATAGCTGGCCGGATAGCTGGCCGGGCACGTCCGGCTTGACCGATGCAGTAAGCTGATGAATTCCCTGCCCCTCTGCCGCCCCGTGCGGATGGTCTTTCGCGCCCCATGCTTATCCGCCGCCTCGCCCTGCACCAACTGCGTCGCTTCAATGCGGTGGAGCTGTCGCCCCAGCCGGGATTGAACCTGCTGACCGGCGACAACGGTGCCGGCAAGACCAGCGTGCTCGAGGCCCTGCACCTGATGGCCTATGGGCGCAGCTTCCGTGGTCGTGTCCGCGATGGATTGGTGCGCCAGGGCCAGGAAGCGCTGGAAATCTTCGTGGAATGGGACGAACAACGTGCCAATCACCCGCCGCACCGCCGAAAGGCCGGCCTGCGGCACAGTGGTCAGGATTGGAAGGGGCGCCTGGACGGCGAAGACGTGGCCCAGCTCGGCAATCTGTGCGCAGCGCTTGCGGTAGTCACATTCGAGCCAGGCAGCCATGCGTTGGTCAGCGGTGGTGGTGAACCCCGCCGCCGATTCCTCGATTGGGGCTTGTTCCACGTGGAACCTGATTTCCTGTCCCTGTGGCGCCGGTATTCGCGGGCACTGAAACAGCGCAATGCCCTGCTCAAGCAAGGTGGCCCGTCGCGGATGCTGGATACCTGGGATCACGAACTGGCTGAAGCCGGCGAACCGTTGACCAGCCGTCGGCAGCACTACCTGGAGCGTCTGCAGCAGCGCACCGTGGCGCTGGCTTCCAGCCTGGCCCCGCAGCTCGGCATCCAGGCACTGGAACTCAGCCCGGGCTGGCGTCGGCACGAGCTCCCTCTGGCCGATGCGCTGCTTCTGGCCCGGGAACGTGACCGCCAGGCCGGATACACCTCGGTCGGTCCGCACCGGGCAGACTGGAGCGTGGATTTCCACAGCATTCCGGGTCGCGATGCGCTGTCCCGCGGCCAGGCCAAGCTGACGGCATTGGCCTGCCTGCTGGCGCAGGCCGAGGACTACGCGGAACAGCGCGGCGAATGGCCGGTGATCGCATTGGACGATCTGGGCTCGGAGCTGGATCGCACCCACCAGGCGCGGGTTCTGCAGCGCCTGCTCGGTGGGCCGGCGCAGATCTTCATCACCGCCACCGAAACGCCGGCGGCGCTGCAGGAACTGACCCACATCGCCCGGTTCCACGTGGAACATGCACAGATCGTGGCTGTGCCATAGTGGGCACACCAGGGCCGCTCGACCCCGGCTGGTATAATTCGGGTTGAAATCCTTTCATTCTCGGCGCATCGCTCCAAGCGGTGGCCGACCTGCGGAGCCTACGGCAAGCGCAATGAGCGACGAACAGAACACCCCGGCAAACAACGGCAATTACGACGCCAACAGCATCACCGCCCTGGAAGGCCTGGAGGCTGTCCGCAAGCGACCCGGCATGTACATCGGCGACGTGCATGACGGCACCGGTCTGCACCACATGGTGTTCGAGGTTGTCGACAACTCGATCGACGAAGCGCTGGCCGGCCACGCCGATCATGTCGCGGTGACGATCCACGCCGACGGCTCGGTCTCGGTGTCCGACAACGGTCGCGGCATTCCGACCGGCAAGCACGAGCAGATGAGCGCCAAGCTCGGTCGCGAAGTGTCGGCCGCCGAAGTGGTGATGACCGTCCTGCACGCAGGCGGCAAGTTCGACGACAACAGCTACAAGGTGTCCGGCGGCCTGCACGGCGTCGGCGTCAGCGTGGTCAACGCGCTGTCGCAGAAGCTGCTGGTGGACGTGTTCCAGAACGGCTTCCACTACCAGCAGGAATTCAGCAACGGCGCCGCCGTGACCGCGCTGGCCAAGCTGGAAACCACCACCAAGCGCGGCACCACCGTGCGCTTCTGGCCGTCGACGGTCGCCTTCCACGACAACGTGGAATTCCACTACGACATCCTGGCTCGCCGCCTGCGCGAGCTGTCGTTCCTGAACTCCGGCGTCAAGATCGTCCTTGCCGACGAACGTGGCGATGGCCGCCGTGATGACTTCCACTACGAAGGCGGCATCCGCAGCTTCGTGGAGCATCTGGCCCAGCTGAAGACCCCGCTGCACCCGAACGTCATCTCGGTCACCGGCGAGCACAACGGCATCGTCGTGGATGTGGCGTTGCAGTGGACCGACTCCTACCAGGAGACGATGTACTGCTTCACCAACAACATTCCGCAGAAGGACGGCGGCACCCACCTTGCCGGCTTCCGCGGTGCGCTGACCCGTGTGCTCAACAACTACATCGAGCAGAACGGCATCGCCAAGCAGGCCAAGATCAACCTGACCGGCGATGACATGCGCGAAGGCATGATCGCGGTGCTGTCGGTGAAGGTGCCGGACCCGAGCTTCTCCAGCCAGACCAAGGAAAAGCTGGTCAGTTCCGACGTGCGCCCGGCGGTGGAAAACGCCTTCGGCGCGCGCCTGGAAGAGTTCCTGCAGGAAAACCCGAACGAAGCCAAGGCGATCGCCGGCAAGATCGTCGACGCTGCGCGTGCACGCGAAGCGGCGCGCAAGGCCCGCGACCTGACGCGCCGCAAGGGCGCGCTGGATATCGCCGGCCTGCCGGGCAAGCTGGCCGACTGCCAGGAAAAGGACCCGGCGCTGTCCGAACTGTTCATCGTCGAGGGTGACTCGGCAGGTGGCTCGGCCAAGCAGGGCCGCAACCGCAAGAACCAGGCGGTGCTGCCGCTGCGCGGCAAGATCCTCAACGTGGAACGCGCACGCTTCGACCGCATGCTGTCCTCCGACCAGGTGGGTACGCTGATCACGGCCTTGGGCACCGGCATCGGCCGTGACGAGTACAACCCGGACAAGCTGCGGTACCACAAGATCATCATCATGACCGACGCCGACGTCGACGGCGCCCACATCCGCACCCTGCTGCTGACCTTCTTCTACCGTCAGATGCCGGAGCTGATCGAGCGCGGTTACGTCTACATCGGCCTGCCGCCGCTGTACAAGATCAAGCAGGGCAAGCAGGAGCTGTACCTGAAGGACGACCCGGCGCTGGACAGTTACCTGGCCAGCAGTGCGGTGGAAAACGCCGCGCTGGTGCCGGCCACCGGCGAACCGGGCATCGAAGGCCTGGCGCTGGAAAAGCTGCTGCTGGCCTATGCCGCCGCGCTCGATTCCATCGAACGCAATGCCCACCGCTATGACCGCAATCTGCTCGAAGCGCTGGTCGATTTCGTGCCGATGGACATGGACAGCCTGCGCAATGCGGGCGAAGGCGAAGGCCTGGATGCGCTGGCCAAGCGCCTCAACCAGGGCAGCCTGGGCAGCCCGCGTTTCAGCCTGGAACTGCAGGAGGCCAACGAGGAGCGCCCCGCCGCCGTGCTGGTGACCCGTCGCCACATGGGCGAGGAGCACATCCAGGTGCTGCCGCTGTCGGCGTTCGAAAGTGGCGAACTGCGCGCGATCCACCAGGCCTCCAAGCTGCTGCACGGGCTGGTGCGCGAAGGTGCAACGATTTCCCGCGGCGCCAAGTCGATCGAAGTCGACAGCTTCGCGAAAGCGCAGAACTGGCTGCTCGAGGAGGCCAAGCGCGGCCGCCAGATCCAGCGATTCAAGGGTCTGGGTGAAATGAATCCGGAGCAGTTGTGGGATACCACGGTGAACCCGGAGACCCGTCGCCTGCTGCAGGTGCGCATCGAGGATGCGGTCGCTGCCGACCAGATCTTCAGCACCCTGATGGGCGATGTGGTCGAACCGCGTCGTGACTTCATCGAAGACAATGCGCTGAAGGTCGCCAACCTGGATATCTGACACAATCGGGACCTGGCCGGTGCGCGGGGAGCTGCACCGGCCTTCGTCCCTTGAACGCAGGTACCTGATGTCCGCATCCGCCCCGGTCTCCGCCGCTCCGCCTCCGGTTCCGCCGCCGTCTACCCCGCCGCGCGCCGTGGCACCGTTGGCAGGTTTCTTCATCGACCTGGGCATCGCCGCCGTCACCCTGGTCGGCCTGAGCATGGTCACCGGACTGTTCTGGGGCTTCTACCGTGCGATCGTGGTCAGCCGCGCCAACGTCGCGGCCAATGGCGGTGCACTCACACCTGACAGCGCCGGCGCGGCAGTGGGCCAGCCCGGGGCCCTGGCCCAGATCCTGATGGCCCTGATCGCCACCGGTGGTGCCGCGCTGCTGCTGTACTTCTGGCGGCGCCCGGCGAACGCCGGCGAACGCCTGGCCTCGCGACAGGCGCTGCAGCGTCCTTCCACCTGGGGCTGGACCCTGCTGGTGGCCACGCTGATCGTGGTTGGCAGCAACGGCGTCGCCTTCCTTTCCAAGCAGTTCGGCATCGAGCCGGTGCCGACCAACGTGGAACTGATGCAGAGCGCGATCGCGCGCTTCCCGTTGTTCCTGGTGCTGTTTGCGGTCGTTCTCGCCCCCGCCTACGAAGAGCTGCTGTTCCGTCGTGTCCTGTTCGGGCGCCTGTGGCAGGCCGGCCGCCCCTGGCTGGGCCTCATCCTCAGCAGCCTGGCGTTCGCCCTGGTCCATGAAGTGCCCGGTGTCAGCAAGAACTCGCTGCTGGGCATGGCGCAGCTGTGGCTGGTCTACGGCGGCATGGGTGCCGCCTTCTGCTGGCTGTACCGCCGCACCGGCACCCTGTGGGCGGCGATCACGGCGCATGCGCTGAACAACGCGGTGGCGCTCGCCGCAATGGTGTTCCTGGGGTCAACGTAACGCCGTGCCCGCTTGACGAAAGATTAAGCAGGTACGCTACACACTGCGCACATGAACACGGGGGCGGACCCATGAAACAACTGCTGCTGGCTCTAGTCATCACCACCGTGGTCAGTGCCTGTGCGACCACCACCTCGCCAACCGGAAGACGGCAGATGGTGGGCGGCGTATCGCAGGCACAGCTTGACCAGCTCGGCGCGCAGGCGTTTGCCGAGACCAAGCAGAAAGAGAAGATCAGCACCGATGGCCGCCAGAACGGCTACGTGCAGTGCGTGGTCAACGCGTTGGTCGCGCAGTTGCCGCCTCAGTACCGTGGCGTACGGTGGGAGACCGCCGTGTTCGTCGACAAAGAACCGAACGCCTTTGCCCTGCCCGGCGGAAAAGTGGGCGTGAACACCGGCATTTTCACCGTCGCCAAGAACCAGGACCAGTTGGCTGCCGTGATCGGCCATGAGATCGGCCATGTCATCGCGCGTCACCACGAAGAACGCATCACCCGGCAGATGGGCGCGCAGACCGGCCTGGCCGTGCTGGGCGCGCTGGCCGGTGCCGCCTATGGCGATGGCGCCGCCAGCACGGTCAACCAGCTGGGTGGGATGGGCGCGCAGGCGGCCTTCCTGCTGCCGGGTTCGCGCACGCAGGAAAGCGAGGCAGACGTGATTGGCCAGCGGCTGATGGCGCAGGCTGGATTCAACCCGGCCCAGGCCGTGGACCTGTGGCAGAACATGATGGCCGCCAGCGGCGGTCGCAGCCCGCAATGGCTGTCCACCCACCCCGATCCGGCCAACCGGATCCAGGAGCTGCGACGTGATGCACCGGGCCTGACGCCGGTCTACCAGCAGGCGCAGGCGGCCGGGCTGCGGCCAAAGTGCGGATGAGTGCGCAGTTCTATGCTGTATTGCAGCACATAAAACGATTTCTCACGCCATCTGTTTCTGATACGTTTGGCGGCTCAGATTTTTCTGACAGTCCGACTTTGCCGCTATCTGGCGGTTCGATCGAGGTGAACGATGATTTTCCGTAACCACAAAGCTGTGCTTTCCGTCCTCGTCGCGACCGCCCTGACCGGCGCCGTGGTCACCGATGCCTTTGCGCAGTCCTCGCGTTCCTCCGACCGTGGCAGCCGCGGCGGTAGCAGCAAGCAGGCCAAGGCCGAACCGCTGTACCCGAATGCGACCCGCCAGGAGCCGACCGCCAAGGCCTCGGCCAAGATGGGCAGCAAGCTGCAGAAAATGATCGACAGCTACAACAAGGAAAAGTTCCCGGAGACGCGCGAACAGGCTGACGCGATCCTGGCCGACAGCGCTTCCAACGAGTACGACAAGTCGCTGGCCGCGCAGCTGGCCTCGCAGGCCGCCTACCAGACCGACGACGTGCCGGGCGCCATCGCGTACCTGAAGCAGGTGATCCAGTTCAACGGCCTGGACAACAACGGCCACTTCCAGTCGATGCTGATGCTGGGCCAGCTGCAGCTGCAGGAAGACAAGACCGCCGAAGGCCTGGCCACCCTGGACAAGTACTTCGCAGAGAGCAATTCGACCAAGCCGGAAGAGCTGATCGCCAAGGGCCAGGCGCTGTACCAGCTGGAGCGCTACCAGGAAGCGATCCCGGTGCTGAAGCAGGCCATCGCCGGCGCCGCCGAGCCGAAGGACAACTGGAACCAGCTGCTGATGGCGGCCCTGTCCGAAGCCGGCCAGACCGGTGAGGCCGTGCAGGCCGCAGAAGCGCTGGCGGCCAAGAACCCGACGGACAAGAAGGCCCAGCTGAATCTGGCCAACATGTACATGCAGGCTGACCAGATGCCGAAGGCCGCCGCGGTGATGGACAAGCTGCGCAGCAGCGGCCAGCTCACCGAAGAGCGCGAGTACAAGCAGCTGTACTCGATCTATGCCAACACCGAGAACAAGGAAAAGGACGTCATCGCGGTCATCAACGAAGGGTTGCAGAAGGGCATCCTGAAGCCGGATTACCAGGTCTACCTGGCGCTGGCCCAGTCCTACTACTACTCCGACCAGGTGCCGCAGGCGATCGATGCGTGGCAGAAGGCTGCCCCGCTCTCCAAGGACGGTGAGACCTACCTGAACCTGGCACGCGTCCTGCATGCCGAAGGTCGCGTCCCCGAGGCCAAGCAGGCCGCCCAGCAGGCGCTGGCGAAGGGCGTGAAGAACCAGGCGGATGCCAAAAAAATCATCAACCTGAAGTAAGTAGGAATAACGCCTGAATGCCTGCTCAGTTGATGCGCAGGCGCTCAGGATTGGTATAAGCTTGGAGGTTCCTGCGGTGTCATGCACCGCTGATCAGGGATCCCGCCCCCGGGATTCCGGCCCCACTATTGAGCTCTTGGCGCATGACGGAACAACTAGTCGTTCACCGGTACGAACAACCCGATGACAAGGGGCTGAGCTGGCCTCGCATCGTCGGCATCGCGTTTGTAATTGCCCTGCATCTGGCCGCCTTCATGATGCTCCTCATTCCCGCCGTGGCTCCCAAGGCCGTCGCGGAGAAGGAGCGCAACGTCATGGTGACCATCGTCGACGCGCCGCCGCCGCCCCCACCGCCGCCGCCGCCGCCGCCGCCGCAGGATACTCCGCCACCGCCGGTGAAGAATCTGTCGCCGCCGAAGCCGTCGCCCGTACCGCCGCCGCCGCAGGCGCCGGTCGTGGACGTGCCGGAGCCGCGCCCGAACGATATCGTCACCCCGCCGTCGCCCCCGTCGCCGCCGGCTCCGCCGACCTCGATCGAGGCCAGCGTTGACATCTCGTCGAAGGCCATGAATCCGCCGCGCTATCCGCCGGCCGCCTTCCGCGCGGGTATCCAGGGCGAAGTGATCCTGATCATTGATGTCGATGCCAACGGCAACGTCACCAATGTCACGGTGGAAAAGTCCAGCCGTAACCGCGACCTGGACCGTGCTGCGATGGAAGCAGCTCGCAAGTGGCGCTTCAACGCCGCTGAATCTGGCGGTAAGAAGGCGGCAGGTCGCGTTCGCGTCCCGGTCAACTTTGCGCTGAACTGATGCGTCCGGGTGGCCCTCCGGCCACCCCCGCTCCCGGTTCGATTGTTTAGCTTAGCTACACCCTTTATCACCACACACAACAAAGGTAAGCGTCATGCTGCAGGAAATTTTCATCGCCGCTGCTGCCGGGGGCAATCCGTCCAACGCCCTGTCGCAGATGGGCTTCGAGCACCTGATCCACGAAATGACCACCAAGCCGGGTGATTTCGCGGTTTCCTGGGTCGTGCTGCTGACCCTGATCGCCATGTCGGCCATGTCCTGGTACTGGACCGTCATCAACATCTTCCGTGCCACCCGCCTGAAGAGCGCCGCTGACCGCGTCGTCAGCCTGTTCTGGGACACCCCGAACGCGCAGGACGCCATCCGTGCGATGGAAGAGCAGCCGGCTTCGGAGCCGTTCTCGAAGATCGCCCTGGACGCTGCCCAGGCCGCTGCCCACCACCAGCGCGCTGAAGGCGGTGCTACCGGCGGCGTCGGTGAGAACCTGAGCCGTTCGGAGTTCGTCGACCGCGCTCTGCGCCAGGCCGTCACCCGCGAAAGCAACAAGCTGCAGTCGGGCATGACCCTGCTGGCCACCGTCGGCGCGACCGCTCCGTTCGTCGGTCTGCTGGGTACCGTGTGGGGCATCTACGGCGCGCTGATCAAGATCGGTGCCACCGGCTCCGCTTCGATCGACGCCGTTGCCGGCCCGGTGGGTGAAGCGCTGATCATGACCGCGATCGGTCTGTTCGTCGCAATCCCGGCCGTGTTCGCCTTCAACTTCTTCAGCAAGATCAACAGCGCGACCATCAGCAAGTTCGATACCTTCGCGCACGACCTGCACGACTTCTTCGCCACCGGTTCGCGCGTCCGCTAATTGCGGCGCGCGTCACCCAGCGACGAAGTAAGTAGTCACCAAGATCTAGACGGAGCCCGTTATGGCTTTCAGTAGTGGTAACAGCGGCGGCCCCATGGCCGACATCAACGTTACGCCCCTCGTGGACGTGATGCTGGTGCTGCTGATCATCTTCATCATCACGGCGCCCCTGATGTCCCACAAGGTCAAGGTGGATCTGCCGGAAGCCAACCTGATCCAGAAGCCGGAAGATGCTGAAAAGCGTCCGAACCCGATCACGCTGGCAGTCAAGGAAGACGGCTCGATCTACTGGAACGACGAAGAAATCAACAAGCAGACTCTCGAGTCCCGCTTGGCGACCGCCGCACAGCAGACCCCGCAGCCGCCGCTGAACCTGCGTGGTGACCGCACCACCAAGATGCGCGTCATCAACGACCTGACCAAGGTCGCGCAGGAACAGGGCATGCTGGACGTCGGCTTCGTTGCGACCAAAGAAAAGGGGCAATAAGCCATGGCATTCAGTAGTGGTGGTGGCAAGGGCCCCATGGCAGACATCAACGTCACGCCCCTCGTGGACGTGATGCTGGTTCTGCTGATCATCTTCATCGTGACCGCGCCGATCATGACGTACCCGATCGCCGTGGACCTGCCGCAGCGCGTGCTCAACCCACCGCCGCAGCTGGTCGAACCGCCGCCGCCGATCGAGCTGAAGATCGACGCCAGCAACCAGGTCTCGTGGAACAACAGCCCGATCAATACCAGCGAGCTGCAGCAGCGGATGGAGCAGGAGGTCCAGCGTGACCCGACCAACCAGCCGGAACTGCGCATCGACGCCAGCCCGGATTCCGAGTACGACGTGATGGCCAAGGTTCTGGCCGCCGCGAAGAATGCTCAGATGAAGAAGATCGGATTTGTGCAGCAGTAAACGCTACACCGCAATACAACAGTCATGACGCGACTGCAGACGCCCCTGGAAACAGGGGCGTTTTTTTGTGTTCTCGTCGTGGCGCACGGGTTGGGGTCAGATCCCTTTTCCTGAGGAAAGGGATCTGACCCCATCCGACCCCATCCGGCAGCAGGCGCCGCTATGATCGGCGGATGCTCGCCCTCTTCGACTCCCTGCGCCATTGGCTCGACGGCATCGCCCACCTCGGCACGATCCTGGCGGTGGCCTACCTGCTCTACCTGTTCGCGCTGGCGGGCTGGATCATGCTGCAGAAGCGCGAGCCGGTGGCCACGCTGAGCTGGATCCTTTCGCTGGCACTGCTGCCCTACCTCGGGCTCTTCATCTACTACCTGCTGGGGCCGCAGAAGGTGAAGCGGCAACGGCTGCGTCGTGGCCGTGCACGCTCGGGCATGGAGCACTACAGCGATGTCTGCCCGCCCGATTCGGACTGCACCGAGCTGGCCAAGGTTGCCCAGGCCACCACCGGACTGGCGCCCAGCAGTGCCACCGAGGTGACCTGGCTGGTCGACGGCGCAGCCACCTATGCCGCGCTGCTCGACGCGATCGCGCAGGCGCGCGACCACGTGCACCTGGAGTACTACATCTTCAACCCCGACCATGCCGGCACCGCACTGCGCGATGCCCTGGTCGAACGTGCGCAGGCCGGTGTGCAGGTGCGCCTGCTGCTGGATGCGGTGGGCTCTTCCGCCCTGCCCCGGCGCTTCCTGCAGCCACTGCTGGACGCCGGCGGCGAAGCGATCTGGTTCCACCCGCGACAGCTGCTGAAGCCGTTCAAGCGCCCGTGGCTGAACCTGCGCACCCACCGCAAGCTGGTGATCGTCGACGGTCGCCTCGCCTTCACCGGCGGCATCAACATCACTGACGAGGAAGACGAGAGCCGCAGGCCCGACGCTTACCGCGACCTGCACATGCGTATCCGCGGCCACGTGGTGCGCAGCCTGCAGCTGGTGTTCGCCGAGGACTGGCTCTATGCCAGTGGCCAGGACCACTCGCGTTTCGACATCGCCCGCCTGTGGCCGGCCGACATGCCGCTGCGTGCGGATGGACCGATCAGCGCCCAGGTGCTGGTGTCCGGGCCCGACTCGGGCTGGGAGACCATCCACCGCCTGCACGTGGCGGCGATCCAGGAAGCACACGAGCGCGTGTGGCTGGTGACGCCCTATTTCGTGCCCGGTGAAGCAGCGAGGATGGCGCTGACTTCGGCCGCGCTGGGCGGCCTGGACGTGCGCCTGCTGGTGCCGAAGATGAGCGACTCCTGGTTCGTCACCCAGGCCGCACGGTCCTACTTCGACGAACTGCTGCACGCGGGCGTGAAGATCTACGAGTACGGCCCGCGCATGCTGCATACCAAGGCGTTCATCGCCGACGACGATGTCTGCATCGTCGGCAGCGCCAACTTCGACCACCGCAGCTTCCGGCTGAACTTCGAACTGTCGATGATGATCAGCGACCGTGACCGCGTCGCTGCGCTGGCCGAACTGCTGCAGGGCGAATTCGACCGTTCCATGCGGGTGCACGACCAGGCCGGTCGCTCGCTGTGGCTGCACCGCCTGCCCGAGGCCTTCGCCCGGCTGGCCTCGCCGCTGCTCTGACGCAGCGCTACACTGCGGCGATCATCCGGGGAGCCCGACTATGTACTGGTTGTACCTGCTGCTGGCGCTGGGCTGCTTTGCCTTCGCGCTGAAGACCCCGAGCGCGGGGTTGATGACCCTGTGCCTGCTGGCGGCGCTCGGCTTCCTGCTGGCCTGGGTGCGCGGCCGCTACGTGGCCCGTTTCGGCGACCTGCAGCGCGACCCGGCCACGCTGATCGATGCCGAGGAGCTGCGCCGCCTGCGCGAACAGGCCCAGGCCCGCCGCACTGACGACCACAACGACCACGACCCGTCCCCTCTTTCCAAGTAGTCCCGTTCCATGACCCAGCTCAGCGTCAACGTCAACAAGATCGCCGTCCTGCGCAATTCGCGCGGCGGCGCCGAACCGGGCGTGGTGCGCGCCGCCCAGGCCTGCCTGGATGCCGGCGCGCATGGCATCACCGTGCATCCGCGGCCGGACCGCCGGCATATCACCGCCGAGGACGTGCTGGCCCTGTCCACGCTGACCCGCGCGCGTGGCGTTGAATTCAACATCGAAGGCAATCCGTTCGCGCCGCCGCGCGAGGGCTACCCGGGGCTGCTGCCGCTGTGCGAACAGACCCGTCCGGCGCAGGCCACCCTGGTCCCCGATGATGATGGCCAGATCACCTCCGACCACGGTTTCGACTTCGAACGCGATGCCGAGCGCCTGCGTCCGCTGGTGGCTGCGCTGAAGGCCATGGGGTGTCGGGTCAGCCTGTTTGTTGACGCGGGCAACCCATTGCTGGAGCAGGCAGCTGAGGTGGGGGCGGACCGCATCGAGCTGTATACCGGGCCCTATGCAGAGGCGCATGCGGCGGGCGATGCCGATGCGATGCTGGCGCTGTTCGCCACTGCTGCCCGACGAGCGCAGGCCGTCGGCCTGGGTGTCAATGCTGGCCACGACCTGTCGCAGGACAACCTGCGCGACTTCCTGGCCCACGTGCCAGAGGTGCTGGAGGTGTCGATCGGTCACGCGCTGATCGGCGAGGCACTGTATGACGGGCTGGATGCCACCGTGCGCGGGTACCTGGCGCTGCTCTGATGCATTGCAGCCGAGCGTAGGCTCGGCTCCACAAGGTCTCTGCATCAACTGTAGAGCCGAGTCCATGCTCGGCTCAGCCTCGCCCTGAACCCTTCAGGCGGCCGTCGCAGCCATTGAGACAGCCACGACGTACCCTGCCGCAATGGGTATTGCGATCAAGGGCCGAGGTTCCACGTCCCACCTTGCCGGGCGCTTTGAAAGCACCGTCAGCGAGGCGGTGGACGACGGCTGGGCGGTCGACGAAAGCGATGAGTTCCTCGCCCCGCGCCTGCGCACCGAAGTACGCGCCGAAACCGCGCGCAGCATCATCACCCGCAACAACTCGCCCGACGTCGGCTTCAGTCAATCGGTGAATCCCTACCGCGGTTGCGAGCACGGCTGCTCGTACTGCTTCGCCCGCCCTTCGCATGCCTATCTGAACCTGTCGCCGGGGCTGGACTTCGAGACCAAGCTGTTCGCCAAGACCAATGCGCCGCAGCTACTGCGCAAGGAACTGTCGAAACCGGGCTATGTGCCGCAGCCGATCGCACTGGGCATCAACACCGATGCGTACCAGCCGATCGAACGCAAGTTCAAGCTGACCCGCCAGCTGATTGAAGTGATGCTGGAGACCCGGCATCCGTTCTCACTGATCACCAAGAACGCACTGGTCGAGCGCGACATCGATCTGCTCGCGCCGCTGGCCGCGGAGAACCTGGTCAGCGTGCACTTCTCGGTGACCTCGCTGGACCCGCATCTTTCCGCGAAGCTGGAACCGCGTGCATCAGCGCCACATGCACGGCTGCGCGCGATGAAGCGCCTGCATGACGCCGGCATTCCGGTCGGTGTGATGGTGGCGCCGGTGATTCCCTGGATCAACGACAGCGAGCTGGAAGCCGTGCTGGAGGCTGCGCACGGCGCAGGTGCGAGCACCGCCGGTTACGTGCTGCTGCGCCTGCCGCTGGAAGTGGCACCGCTGTTCCGCGACTGGCTGGATACGCACCATCCCGATCGCGCTGCGCACGTGATGAGCACCATCCAGCAGCTGCGCGGCGGCAAGGACTACGACAGCCAGTTCGGCACGCGTATGCGTGGCCAGGGCGTGTATGCCGATCTGTTGAACAACCGCTTCAAGCTGGCACGCAAGCGTCTGGGCTTCAATGCACAGAACAGCCATTGGCCGAAGCTGGATTGCAGCCGGTTCCAGAAGCCGCTGCCGCCGAAGAAGGAGTCGCCGCAGGGCAGTCTGTTCTAGGGCTCTGGACCGCAGCGCGATCCACCGGTAACAATCCACACCCTGCCGCATCGCCTGGTGTTGTACACGATGAAATGCAGTCACTGCTTCCGTGCCAGTGGTCTTCTTCTCTGCCTTGCGACCCTGCAAGTCCAGGCCCGCGCCCTGCACGAATGCATCGTCGTTCCGCAGGCCGCGGTCGTCACTGAAATGCCGGCTGGCCTGGACGAGTTCGAACAACGTTTGTGGACAGCAAATGCAGGTCAGGTGGTCAGCAAGGGCACCGACACCCTTCTTCTGCTTCGCCTGTTCTCGGAATCACCGGGCGTGATGGATTCCCAAGAGTCCACCAAGGTCACCGGCACCCTGTCTGGATACACTCCGTCCTCTGAAGGGATTCCGGCCGTGCTCGGCGCACGCCTGAGCAGTGGCAGCGCGGGCTTCGCGCACAAGGGAGACTACTGGTTGTCCGATTCAGCGGATATCGAACTACATCGGCCGCACAAGGGCGACAGTCGGATCGAAGTCAAAGTGACGGCTGTTGGGTGGAACAGCTATCGAAAGGAGGACCGTTCCTTCTATCTCCAGTTCACCTGTCAACTCGAGGAGATCCCCGTCGAGAAGCTCAGTGCCTGGCAAGGCGGCAACGGCAACCTCTTGGGATCCTTTGGACCTGCCAGATAATCGAGCGGATCAACCTTTACCCAATACTGGCTTATTTCGATGTATCTGGAACAATGCGATAACTGAAATGAAGATCATCCACCGGCTCGGCATCGCGTTCCTTTGGATGCTTCCACTGAACTTTCTTCTGCTGACGACTGCCAAGCTGATGTCAGGAAACGCGCTTGGGAACGAAGAACTCGTGGGCTTCGGCGTCGCCCTCTTTGGTCTGATGGCGGGAGGGATTCTCTATCGCCGCCGCCCTCGGTAGAGGTGAGTTCGTTCGACCGTGGTCCGGGTCCATTGCTGAGAAAGCATTGACTGGAGGTCCTGGCATGGCAGCCTTGAAGAGTGGCGGAGCTCTCCTGGGGCATCACAGAGCCAAGGCAGTCAGAATCATTTCTGACTGGACGACCGCTCGCGGCGGATTCAAGGCACTGGGTACATCATCCGCGGTAAGGCGACTGTGCGAGGAACTTATGGCACCGCGAAAAAGCAGGAAAAGAGATCCAGGATTGCCAGTCGTCCAGCACTGGTTTGTGCGATCGCGATTTGGAGAGTGATGAAGATTCTACTTTGGGTACCTGTTGGTTTATTTGCTTTGCTGTCATTGAGAGCAATCGCGTTCGTCGCCTATCAAGGGCTAAATGGAACTGCCTTCGAGGAAGAGGAAATCATTGTCGCGGGGATCGGATTGGTCTGCGGCTGGATCGCCTGGGTCATGCACAAGACCTTGATCAGGCCAGGTAGGAAGCCGAGACCCTGATTCTGAGCCGGTGGTTCCGGGCGAGCTGGTCGGTGTCGACCGCCGTGGTTACGACGCGAGCGATATAAAAAATTCGCACCGTACAAGTAGATGTTTCTGGGGAGCGCGACTGTGCGAACGAGATTGTTGATTGCGCTTGTTCTAGGCTTGAGCTGCAGCGCGTGCGCGTCGCTGCTTCCTGGTAGCCATAAGATCAGCGCCTTCTACGTGTCTAACGCCAACTCTGATGTGACCGGCTGCGAAAGGTCTGACTACAGGGAAATTTCACTTGCGTGCCATCGGATTGTTGATGGCGACAATGTCGTAGTGGCATTGCGCGAGTACACAGCGACCAAGATTGAGAATGAAAGATACAGGAAGCTGACATTGATCCTTCCCCCGAATCTGGCGGAGGGCGATGTCTTCAGTTTGACGGAGGGTGATATCAGGGCGTTCTACAGCACTGGCCTTAGCCTGAGACCTGGCAGCACTGGATGCTACGGAAAGGCCGTTTCAGGCAGCGTCGAAATCCTCAGGAAATCCAATGATCTGATGCAGCTTCGCATCAACGCGCGCTTTGATCTCGATAGCCCCGCGGGCTGGAAGGACCACTGCAAGATGCGCGAGCTCAGCTATGAACTGAATGCCATCCGGAGACCGCTGGGTCAGGTGGGCGCCTGGGAAGGCGTGCACGCCCCTGGAGATTCTCTTATCAGCGAGGGCAGCCCGAGTAGCGGATTGCCTTAGGAGATAGCACCAACTGCCCGCACGACAGCACAGGATCTCGGGGGCCCGCTTCTTGATCCGGACAAGATGCTGAGAACATCGAGTGACCAGTTTGCTTCACCCTCCTCCAAACAACTTCTGCGCACTCTGGAACAGGATCCAACTGGTCGCGATGAACTTGTCGCCGCCCTGTGGCCGATTCCCGCGATGGGTGTGGGTGAACGCCGTCGGGGCGATCAACAGGCTGCCGGTACGTGGCGCGATCTTGCGGCCCTGGAACATGAACTCGGTTTCGCCCTCTTCGAATTCGTCGTTGAGGTACAGCGTCCACAGCACATGCCGGTGCAGGGTCTCGGCCTGCGCATCCTTCGGGTACAGCTCGCAGTGCCAGTACGGGTAGCCGCCCTCGCCCGCCGCATACCACTGCAGGTTGATCGCACCCGGGCGCAGGCAGGTGCGGGCCAGGTCGGCCAGCTGCTGCTGCGGCATGTCGGGGAAGTCCTCGGCAGACAGGCGTCGCGGTTGGCCGTTGCTGTCCTGGATCTGCAACATCAGTGGGGCGATCAACGCCTGTGGATAACGGCGTAGATAAGTCAGCAGGCCGTTGAACACCGCAATCTGCAGCTGCTGATCAACATCCTGCCAGCCGTCCAGGCCACTGATGCGCAGATCCTTGCTGTGCTTGAGTTCCGGGAACACGCCACTGCCCACCGCACCGGGCAGCAGGCCACGCGTCGCACGCATGCGCTCGACGATCGCCGCGCAGACCTCGCTGGGGACGGCGTTGTGGATGACTTCGATGAAATCGACCGGGCCCTGCTCGTGCATGCGTGCGTTCCTTCGGCGGCAACGGCTTGATGGTGCCGTTTGCCGCCCTCGGTGTCACCCCACGGTCATGTCATCGATCTGCCATGACCGCTGTCAGGCGATCGGTTGTCAGCCCTGTGCGTCGTCGTGTGCGTGGTGGTAGCGCACGGCCTCGGCCACTTCCTCGCGCGAACCGAGGAACACCGGCACGCGCTGGTGCAGCTGGTCGGGCTGGATGTCGAGGATGCGCTCGCGGCCGGTCCAGGCGGCACCGCCGGCCTGCTCGACCAGCAGGCCCATCGGGTTGGCTTCGTACATCAGGCGCAGCTTGCCGGCCTTGGACGGGTCCTTCTTGTCCCACGGGTAGATGAAGATGCCGCCGCGGGTAAGGATGCGATGCACGTCGGCCACCATGCTGGCGATCCAGCGCATGTTGAAGTTCTTGCCGCGCGCGCCTTCCTTGCCTGCCAGCAGGTCGCCGACGTAGGCCTGCATCGGCGCTTCCCAGTGGCGCTGGTTGGACATGTTGATCGCGAATTCCTGGGTGGTCGCCGGGATCTGCATGTTCTCGGTGGTCAGCACGAACTCGCCCTTCTCGCGGTCCAGGGTGAAGGCGTGGGTGCCATGGCCGACGGTCAGCACCAGCTGGGTGCTGGGCCCGTAGATGCAGTAGCCGGCGGCGATCTGCTTGCTGCCCGGCTGCAGGAAGGCGTCGTCGCCCGGCAGCTCGACATTGGTCGGGCAGCGCAGCACGGAGAAGATGGTGCCGACGGAGACGTTGACGTCGATGTTGGAGCTGCCATCGAGGGGATCGAACAGCAGCAGGAAATCACCCCGGGGATAGATGTCCGGCACCGGCTGGCTGTGGTCCATTTCCTCCGAGGCGCAGGCGGCGAGGTGGCCACCCCAGGCGTTGGCTTCGAGCAGGATCTCGTTGCTGATGACGTCGAGCTTCTTCTGCGCTTCACCCTGCACGTTGCCGGTACCGGCGTCGCCGAGCACGCCACCGAGGGCGCCCTTGCTGACGGCGATGGAGATGCTGGTGCAGGCGCGGGCGACGACCGCGATCAGCTGGCGCAGGTCGGCATTGATGCGGCCGGCGTGCTGTTCCTGGATCAGGAAGCGGGTCAACGAAGTACGGGACATGAGCGGGCAGGTCTCGGCAGCGGGAAAACGCCTATTGTCGCCCGTCTGGCGGGGGCGTGCGTGAGCGCGGGAAGGCGTAATCGTTTCCAGATGCGTTGCGCTCGTGGCGCCTTCCTTCTGTAGAGCCGAGCCCGCGCTCGGCTGCTCTTCGTCCTTCATGCCGCACAAGCCGAGCGTAGGCTCGGCTCTACAGAGACCAGGGCGCAAAAAACAAAGGCGCCTTTCGGCGCCTTTGTCCTCAAGCTACTGGAGCGTTGCTTCAGCCCTTGGCGACGGTGGCCACGGCCTTGGCGACGTATTCCAGGTTGTTCTGGTTCAGCGCGGCCACGCAGATACGGCCGGTGCCGACGGCGTAGATGCCGAACTCGTCGCGCAGGCGCTCGACCTGCTCACGGCTCAGGCCGGAGTAGGAGAACATGCCGGCCTGCTCGTTGATGAAACCGAACTGCGGTGCACCGGCAGCGGCCAGCTTCTCGACCAGGCCGTGGCGCAGGGCGTGGATGCGCTCGCGCATCTCGGTCAGCTCCTGCTCCCACATCGCACGCAGTTCCGGGTTGGTCAGCACGCCGGCCACCAGTGCAGCGCCGTGGGTGGATGGGCTGGAGTAGATGGTGCGGATCACGCGCTTGACCTGCGATTGCACGGCCTTGGCGTCAGCGGCGGTCGGCGCCACCATCGACAGCGCACCCACGCGCTCGCCATACAGCGAGAACGACTTGGAGTACGAGTTGGCGACGATGAAGCTGTCGATGCCGGCTTCGGCGATGATGCGCACCGCTGCGCCGTCCTGCTCGATGCCCTTGTCGAAGCCCTGGTAGGCCATGTCGATGAAGGGGAACAGCTGCTTGTCCTTCAGCAGTTGCGCGACCTGCTTCCACTGGGTGACCGTGAGGTCAGCGCCGGTGGGGTTGTGGCAGCAGGCGTGCAGCAGCACCACGGTGCCGGCTTCCAGCTTGCCCAGGTCGGCCAGCATGCCGTCGAAATCGACGCCATGGGTGCCCGGGTCGAAGTAGGTGTAATCCAGCACCTCGAAACCAGCGGCGCTGAACACCGCACGGTGGTTTTCCCAGCTCGGGTTGCTCAGCGCAACGGTGGCGTGCGGCAGCAGCTTCTTCAGCACGTCGGCGCCGACGCGCAGCGCACCGCTGCCACCAACGGTCTGCGCGGTGGTCACGCGGCCGGCGGCCAGCAGCGGCGAATCCTTGCCGAACACCAGCTCACGCGTCGCTTGCGTGTACGCCGGCAGGCCATCGATCGGCAGGTAGCCGCGCGGTTTGGCTTCAGCGGCGAGCTGCTGCTCGATCTGCTTGACGGCGCGCAGCAGCGGAATGCGGCCGCTCTCGTCGTAGTAGATGCCCACACCCAGGTTGACCTTGGTCGGGCGGCTGTCGGCGTTGTACGCCTCGGTCAGGCCCAGGATCGGGTCGCCTGGGACCAGTTCCACGTTTGCAAAGAAGGACACGGCGGTACTCGTTCGGTAGACGGAAAGGGGGAGGAAGTGCGCTACGCGGTCCGCGGCTTTTCGGCCGGAAACAGCCCATCGTAACAAAGCCTGCCGGGGCTGGCCGCCGCCATCGTCATCCGCGGCCCCGTACCATGGCGTGCGTTGCCGCCCGATCCATCAACCTGAATCATGAATCCCGCCGCACGACGCCGTTGCCTGCCGCTGTCCGCCCTGCTGCTGTCGCCTTGGACGGCGGTGGCCGAGCCTGCGCCCACCGCCCTGCCTGCGGTGCAGGTACAGGCCGCCCGGGTGCCGGGCATCGATCCGTTCGCGCTGCCGGCCAGCCAGGACACGGTCTGGATCGACGCCAGCCGCGCGGGCACCGGTGCGCAGCTGTCTGAGGCCTTGGCCGGGGTCCCCGGACTGCTGGCACGTGACCGGCAGAACTTCGCCCAGGACACGCAGCTGTCGATTCGTGGCTTCGGCGCACGCTCGACCTTCGGCGTGCGCGGGGTGCGGGTGCTGATCGACGGCGTGCCGGCCACCATGCCTGACGGCCAGGGCCAGCTGTCGCATGCCAGCCTGTTGGGCGCCGAGCGCATCGAGGTGCTGCGCGGGCCGTTCTCGGCGCTGTACGGCAATTCCTCCGGCGGCGTGCTGCAGGTCTGGAGCGCGCAGGGCCAGGCCGGTGACCCGTGGCGGTTGCGCGTGAATGCCGGCGCCGACAACACGCTCAGTGTCGGCGCACAGCTCAAGGGTGCCGGCCCAGCGCTGGACTACAACATCGCGGCCAACCACTTCCGCACCGATGGCTGGCGGGACCACAGCCGTGCGCGCCGCGAATCGCTCAACGCACGCATTGGTGGTGATCTGGGCGGTGGGCGGCTGGAGCTGCTGCTCAATGCGCTGGATGCCCCCGATGCGCAGGATCCGCTGGGCCTGAGCCGTGCCCAGGTGGCGGCTGATCCGCGCCAGGCCACGGCAGTCGCGCACCAGTACAACACCCGCAAATCGGTGCGCCAGCAGCAGGCTGGCCTGCGCTGGACCTGGGAGACCGGGGCACAGCGCTGGCAATTGATGGGCTATGCCGGCCAACGCACGGTGACCCAATACCTGCCGATTCCGCCGGCACCCCAGACCAACAGCCCGCTGCATGCCGGCGGCGTGATCGATCTGCAGGGCGGGTATGGCGGGCTGGACGCGCGCTGGGGCTGGCACGGCGACCTCGCCGGCCGGCCGCTGGACCTGGTGGCCGGGCTCAGCGCCGACCGCCAGCGCCAGCACCGCACCGGCTACGAGAACTTCGTGGGCAGCGCCCTCGGGGTGCGCGGGCGCCTGCGCCGTGACCAGATCGATACCGTGCAGAACGTGGACCAGTTCGCCCAGGCCTGGTGGCAATGGAGTCCGCGCTGGTCGCTGCTGGCCGGGGTGCGCCACAGCGCGGTGCGTTTCGACTCGGACGATCGCTACATCACCACCCGCAACCCGGATGACAGTGGCCACCGGCGCTACCAGGCGACCACGCCGGTGGCAGGCGTCAGCTTCGAGGCCAGCCCGCAGTGGCGCCTGCATGCCGCCGTGGGGCGTGGATTCGAGACCCCCACCTTCAACGAGCTGGGGTATCGCGCCGATGGTCAGGCGGGTCTGGCGCTGGATCTGGCGGCCGCCCGCAGCCGCAGCCTGGAGCTAGGCAGCAAGTGGCACGCACAGGATGGAACCCAGCTCGATGTCAGCCTGTTCCGTGCAGATACCGACGATGAGCTGGCAGTTGCCAGCAACATCGGCGGTCGCAGCACCTATCGCAACATCGGCCGCACCCGCCGCCAGGGTGTGGAACTGCAGTATCGCCAGCCGCTGGCCGAGCAGCTGGAGCTGCAGCTGGCGTGGACCTGGCTGCAGGCGCAGGCGCGTTCGCCGTACCTCACCTCCAACACCCTGGTTGCCGCCGGCAGCCGCCTGCCCGGGGTACCGCGCCAGCAGGCCTCTGCCCGGCTGCAATGGTCGCCCGGCCAGTGGCAGTGGGCGCTGGAGGCCTCCGCCAGCAGTGATACCGTAGTCAACGACGTGGCGACCGAACGCGCGCCCGGCTTCGCCCTGCTGCATCTGGAAGGCGGCCGTCGCTGGGCCCTGCCGGGTGGCGAGCTGCGCGCCTTCGCCCGGATGGAGAACGTGCTGGACCAGGCCTACATAGGCTCGGTGATCGTCAACGATGGCAACGGGCGCTTCTACGAACCGGGACCGGGACGGCGGGCCAACGTCGGCCTGCAATGGTCGTGGCGTTGAAGGGGTAGTGCCGGCCGCTGGCCGGCATCGCGCCGTGCAGGACGTCAGGAGGTTGCCGGCCAGCGGCCGGCACTACCCGTCAGTCGGGGGCCTTGGCTGGCACGAACGGCGATGTCGGGTCGCTGGCCGGGAAGGTCTCCTCCAGCGCTTCGTCCTGGTTGTCGCTGGCGCGCTGCTTGCGTTCGCGGCGCTTGAGCGGGCTTTCCTGGCCACCGCGATGGCGGTCACCGCCATCCTTGCGGTCCTGCGCCGCCTGTTCAGCCTCGTGCTTCACCGGCAGATGGTCGCTCCCGTGCTCGGCATCGAAGAACGGTGCGCCGGTGCCACGGTAGTCGGCGTTGTCGGCATCGCGTTTGCCGCGCTGCTCGCCCGGAATGGGCGGGTGGTTTGCGCGCAGCGGGTCGCGGGAGGTCTCTCGGCTCATGGTCTGGCTACCTGCGCTCGGGGTTCCCACTACACCGCGACGCAGGTAAAGCCGCCGCGAACCTGGCGTCATGAACATCTCGCTCACCCGCTGGTAACGGCACCGCGCGTATTCCTGCCCACCCGCCCCGCTGCAGGAGCCGGCCATGCCCCGTCTTGAACGACCCGCACCGTCCGTGTTCAACGCCCTGCTCGATCCGCTCGGCCAACGTACCGCGCAGCGCCGCACGCGCCGCCATGAGGATCCGCAGGCGGTGGCCCAGGACTATCTGCAGTACATGCTCAGTGACTACGAGGAACGTCGCGGGCAAAGTCATCGCAACTGGCGTGACCTGTGCCCGGTCTATGCCTTCGCGTTGACCACCCATGCTGCCGACTGGCCGCGCGGTGACGCTGCCGATACCTGCGAGGAATTGGCCGAGCACTGGGAACAGATGCGCGGGCAGTCGCGGCTGGGCTGGTCGCAGGCGCGACCGGTGGTGGAGGACGCCTGGCGCGCGCTGGACCATATTCCGGCGGCGGCGGTGAGGCCGTTGCTGCAGTAGTGGCGGCCGCTGGCCGGCAACCCCAGGACACTTGAGGCCGCGAGCTCTGCCGGCCGGCGGCCGGCACTACCGCACCTGCGTGGAACCCACGTGCACGGTATCGACACGGGTGGTTTACACCGCCCATCTGAAGCTGGGTGCCCTGCCCCATCAGAGGTGCGTCCATGGCCCGCCCGATCTGGACCGGTACGCTGTCCTTCGGACTGCTCAATGTGCCGGTGTCGCTGATGTCCGGCGAACGCAAGGTTGACCTGCAGTTCCGCATGCTCGACTCGCGCGATCGCAAGCCGATCCGTTTCGAAAGGGTCAACGCCGACACCGGCGAGGAAGTGCCCTGGAAGGACATCGTCAAAGCCTATGAGTACGACAAGGGCAGTTATGTTGTGCTGGAGGAAGGCGACATCCGCTCGGCGGCGCCGGAAAGCCACGAAGCGGTGGAGGTGGAATCCTTCGTGGACGCAGCGCAGATCGACCCGCGCTACTACGAGAAGCCGTACCTGCTGGTGCCCGGCAAGAAGGCCGAAAAGGGCTACGTGCTCCTGCGCGAAACGCTGCGCAGTACCGGCAAGGTAGGCATTGCCCGGGTGGTGGTGCGCACGCGCGAGTACCTGTGTGCGGTGATGCCGCATGCGGACGCGCTGGTGCTGATGATCCTGCGCTATCCGCAGGAACTGGTGGATCCCGAGGACTACAAGCTGCCTGCCGGCAAGCTGTCCGACTACCGCATCACCAGCAAGGAAACGGCGATGGCCGAGCAGTTGATCGAGTCGATGTCCGGCGATTGGGACCCATCGCACTACCACGATGAATTCCGCGAGCGCCTGCAGCAGGTGCTGAACAAGCGCATCAAGTCCAAGGGCGGCACCACGCGGGTGGAAGATGAGCCCGCACCACACGAGGATGCGACAACGAACGTTGTCGACTTCATGGCGTTGCTGCAGAAGAGCCTGGATGCGAACAAGCGCACGCCGGCGAAGAAGGCCGCAACGCGCAAGGCAGCTGCAAAGTCGACGGTGAAGAAGGCCGCAAAGAAGACAACGAAGAAGGCTGCGAAGAAGGCCGCACCACGGCGCAAGGCAGGTTGAACCATGTCGCTGCACCAGTACCGGCGCAAGCGCCGGCTTGGCGGAGGCACAGGGCAGACGCCGGAGCCTGACGACACACCCGCACGCGGTGATCCGCAGCGGCGGCCAACCTTCCTCATCCAGCTGCATCATGCCAGTTCGCGCCACTATGACTTCCGCCTTGAGATGGACGGCGTGCTGAAGAGCTGGGCGGTGCCGAAAGGTCCTTCGCTTCGCGTCGGCGAGAAGCGGCTGGCCGTGGAAGTGGAAGATCACCCGTTGTCCTACGCTGGCTTCGAGGGCGACATTCCCGAAGGCCACTACGGCGCGGGGCACGTGGAGGTGTTCGATCAGGGCACCTGGGCCTGCGAAGGCGATCCACTGCAGGCGCTGGCAGCTGGAAAGATCGACTTCGTACTGCATGGACAACGCCTGGCCGGTGGCTGGAAGCTGGTGCGCACTGCAATGAAGGGACGCCAGGTGCAGTGGCTGCTGATCAAGCGCGACGACGAGCAGGCGCGCGATGCCGAAGCAGACGATCTGCTGGATGCGCACGTGCCCAAGCGCGCATCCACCGTGATGAAGCGCACTGGGCGGAAGGCAGGGCGTGCTGTGCCCGCCGCACGCACGGCTACCCGCAAGGCCGATGCACGCTGGCATGCGCGCGCGCTGAAACTGGACGGCGCACGTGACACGCCCTACCCGCATGGGTTCAAACCGCAATTGACCGATCATCGCGACAGCGCGCCGGACGGCGCGCGTTGGCTGCACGAGATCAAGTGGGACGGCTATCGCCTGCTGGCCGATCTGCACGACGGCGAGGTGAAGCTCCGCTCCCGCAATGGCCTGGATTGGACCGATGACTTCCCCGAGGTCGTGCAGGCCGTGCAGGCGCTGCCGGTGCGCGATGCGCGCCTGGACGGTGAGCTGGTGGTGCTGGACAAGGAAGGGCGCAGCGATTTCGCAGCGTTGCAGCGCGTGATCGATGGAAGCTCGAAGCAACCGCTGCGCTACATCGTGTTCGATCTTCCGGGTGTGGCCAACGCGGACATCAGTCGTGCGCCATTGCTGGAACGCAAAGCGCTGCTGAAGGATCTCATCGGACCGGTGCCCGGCATCCTGGCCTTCAGCGAACATGTGATCGACCAGGGCCCGCAGGTGTTCGATGCCAGTGGCCAGGCCGGATTCGAAGGCATCGTCAGCAAGCAGGTGGACGCGCCGTACGTGAACACCCGCGCGCGCAGCTGGGTGAAGGTGAAGCACGAAGACACCGACGAGTTCGTGATTGTCGGCTACACGGCCCCCAGGGGCTCGCGGGTGGGTTTCGGATCATTGTTGCTGGCAACGCCGGACAAGGAGGGTCTGCGCTATGTGGGCCGCGTCGGTACCGGCTTCGACGACGAGAACCTGCGCGCGCTGCTCAAGGCATTGCAGCCACTGGCAGTAAAGACGCCCGTGCTGCAGCTTCCGGCGCATGTGCCGTTCCGCGCCGCCAGCGTGCGCTGGGTGAAGCCGGTGACGGTGGCGGAAGTGGCGTTCCGTGGCTGGGGCAAGGAAGGCCTGCTGCGCCAGGCCAGTTTCAAGCGGCTGCGCAGCGACAAGCAGAAGGAGGACCTGGGAATGAGCAACGCAACGGCAGTTGCTGAAGCCGGGGGTGAGGTCCAGATCACGCATCCGGAGCGGGTGGTGTTTCCCAGTCAGGGACTGGGCAAAGGCGACGTGGCCGACTATTACCGGCGCATGGCGCGCTGGATCCTGCCCGAAATTGCCGGACGGCCGCTGTCATTGCTGCGCTGCCCCGATGGGGTGGGCAAGGCCTGTTTCTTCCAGAAGCATCATGGCCCCGGCCTGGGCGACGCGGTGCACGCGGTGCCCCTGCAGCAGAAGAGCGGCCGCGAGGACTACGTCTATATCGACGACGCACGGGGCCTGCTGCAGCTGGTGCAGATGAACACGCTGGAGCTGCATCCGTGGGGTGCGACCGTAGCAGACACCGAGCATCCGGATCGACTGGTATTCGATCTCGATCCTGGCAACGGCGTCAGCTGGGCACAGGTGAAATCGGGTGCACGTGATGTGCGTGATCGTCTGCAGCAGGTGGGCCTGGAGAGCTTCGTGCGGCTGTCTGGCGGCAAGGGGCTGCATGTGGTGGTACCGCTGCAGCCCAAGGCTGGCTGGGACGAGGCGAAGGCGTTCTGCGAGGCCTTTGCGCAGGCAATGGCAAAGGAGCAACCTGATCGCTATGTGGCGACGATGAGCAAGGCCAAGCGCAGTGGCGTCATCTTCATCGACTGGTTGCGCAACACCCGAGGGGCCACCAGCGTGTGCTCGTGGTCGCTGCGCGCGCGCGATTCCGCCGGTGTGGCAGTGCCGCTGCGCTGGGAGGAACTGGCGCGTATCAGTGCTGCCGACGCCTTTCCCATGGGCAAGGCGCTGGCGAGGGCGCAACGCCTGAAGAGTGACCCATGGCAGGGCATCGCGCAGTTGGAGCAGACGCTGCCGCGCATGGACCTGTAGAGCCGAGCCCAAGCTCGGCTGCCTGTGTCGATGTGCATGAAAGCCGAGCATGGGCTCGGCTCTACAAAGGCGGCGTTACCCTGCGTCGCGCGAGGCGCGGCGGCCGAACCACCAACCGGCCAGCAGTTGCAGCGGCAGCGATGCCAGCAGCGAAATGACGAACCAGAACGGGAAATCCGCACCGGCCGTCCACATCGCGTAGCCACAGCCCAGCGCGATCAGCGACCAGATCGAGAAGCCATGCGAACGCGGCCAGCAGGGGGCGTAATAGGTGGCAAAGGAAACGCCCGCGATGCCACCAAGAACGCTGAAGGTGAGGTCCCAGCCCAGCTGCACGCTGTTGTTGTCCGGCGACAGGCCCAGCAACGGGGGCAGCCAGCTGGCGACGCTGCTGACCAGCGCAAGCGACAGGACGCCGCCGATCAGGGCGACGATGGACAGGAACAGGGTCTTGAGCAGGCCGGGCATGCGCGCATTGTACGGCGGCCAGAGTGCCCGCGTTGCCGGCCAGCGGCCGGCACTACCGAACCGCCTGGGGTTTGCCGGCCAGCGGCCGGCACTACCGATGAATCGGCATGGCCGCCGCGTCCGTGGGAGAGGGGGACGGAGCGACGGCGGCCATGCACAGGCGGTCAGGCAGCGAAGTCGAGTACCACGCGGCCCTCAATGGTGCCCGCGTGCATGCGCGCGAACACGTCGTTGATGTTCTCCAGGCGGTCGGTGCTTACCGTGGCCGCGACCTTGCCTTCGGCGGCGAACTGCAGCGACTCCTGCAGGTCCAGCCGGGTGCCGACGATCGAGCCGCGCACGGTGATGCCGTTGAGCACCATGCCGAAGATATCCAGCGGGAAATTGCCGGGCGGCAGGCCGTTGAGCGAGACGGTGCCGCCACGGCGGACCATGCCCAGCGCCTGCTCGAACGCCTTCGGTGAGACCGCCGTGACCAGGGCGCCGTGCGCGCCGCCGATCTCCTTCCTGAGGAAGGCGGCCGGATCGGTGGTACGCGCGTTCACGGTGATCTGCGCGCCGAGCTGCCGGGCCAATGCCAGCTTGCTGTCGTCCACGTCCACCGCAGCCACGTTCAGGCCCATCGCACGGGCGTACTGCACCGCCATGTGGCCCAGGCCACCGATGCCGGAAATCGCCACCCAGTCGCCGGGCTTGGTGTCGGTGACCTTCAGGCCCTTGTAGACGGTCACGCCGGCGCACAGCACCGGTGCGATCTCGACGAAGCCCACGTCCTTCGGAAGCAGGCCGACATAGTTGGCATCGGCCAGTGCGTACTCGGCGAAGCCGCCGTTGACCGAGTAACCGGTATTGCGCTGTGTCTCGCACAGCGTTTCCCAGCCACCCAGGCAGTGTTCGCAATGGCCACACGCCGAGTACAACCAGGGGATGCCGACCCTGTCGCCTTCCTTGACGTGCCCTACCCCGCCTCCCACGGCCACGACGTGCCCCACGCCCTCGTGGCCGGGGATGAACGGCGGGTTCGGTTTCACCGGCCAGTCGCCCTCGGCGGCGTGCAGGTCGGTGTGGCAGACGCCACAGGCCTCGATCCTGACCAGTACCTCGCCCGCCCCCGGGCGTGGTACCGAGACTTCCTCGATCACCAGTGGCTTGCCGAACTCACGCACGACAGCGGCCTTCATGGTCGAATTCATGTTCGGATCTCCGTAGTGCGCTTGCCCACAGAATGACGCCGGCACGAGGCCGGCGCTTTGATCACGATCAAACCTTTGAAGATTCGCGGAGCAGGTTCAGCTGGCCAGCACGGACGCCTCGCGGGCCAGGCGTTCGATCGCCTCCCAGTCGCGGGTCTGCAGCAGTGCCGGGGTGGTCAGCCACGAACCGCCGACGCACAGCACGTTGGGCAGATGCAGGAACTGCGGCGCGGTCTGCGCACTGATGCCGCCGGTCGGGCAGAAGCGCACATCGGCGAACGGACCGTGCCAGGCCGCCAGCAGTGCAGCGCCGCCGGCCTGCACCGCCGGGAAGAACTTGAAGGTGTCCTGGCCATGCTCCAGGCCCAGGATCAGATCCGAGGCGGTGGCGGCACCGGGCAGGTATGGCAGGTCGGCATCACGCGCGGCCGCATACAGCGCCGGCGTGGCACCCGGGGACACCGCGAATCGCGCGCCGGCCTGCTTCGCTGCCTGCATCTGCGCGGCGTCGAGTACGGTGCCGGCACCGATCACCGCGTCCGGCACGGCCTCGACCATCGCCTTGATCGCATCCAGCGCCTGCGGCGTGCGCAGCGTGACCTCGATTACCGGCAGGCCGCCGCGGAACAGTGCCTGGGCGACGTCGACCGCTTCATTCACGTCTTCGGGGGTGTACACCGGGATCACCGGTGCCAGCTTCAACAGCGCGCGCAGGCGCGGATCAGCGCTGGACATGGTCTTGCTCCTTGCCCGACGGGGCATCGCGGATCGCCGCCGGGTACGGCAGCGCAGCGGCGCATGATGCCACGTGGCTCACGAAGGTGCTGGCAGCGTCGCCCCGCCCTGCCCCGGTCAGGCCGGGTCGGCCTGCAGTGCCTGGATGCGGCGCTGGTACCAGTCGCCACCGAGCGGGTCGAACACCGCCGAGCGCTCCATCTGCGACTCGTACACGTGCACAGAAATCGCCAATGCGTCGTCGCTGGCGTTGCGCAGGGTGTGGTACTCGTGCGGCGGGATCAGGCTGCCGGCACTGCCGCAGCCTCCGCGCAGCGTGGCGTGGCGGTGGAAACGCCAGCGCTCGCCGGCGCGCTCCAGCAGCTCGTAACGGGTGATCTCCAGTTCGCCCAACCACACTCCCTCCACACACCACATGGCATCGTGGTCGTGCAGCGGCGTGCCCTGCCCTGGGCCCCAGCTCATGGCGATCACGCTGTAGCCGTGTTCGCGGCTGTGGTACAGCGGACGTCGCGCGTAATGATCACTGACCGGCCGATGCACGCATTCGGGCAATTCGATGCGGCTGTCGGTTATGGCTTCCTGCAGCGCCAGCTGCAGGTCGGCGGTGATGCGCCCGGCATCACCGGCGGTCACCGCCGCATCGACCGCAGCGATCAACCGGTCGCGGCCACGGAACGGCGGAAACGGAGAGGTCTGCAGGTCCATGCACCTGACTGTAGCGGAGCATGGTTAAGGGAATGTTGGCGTTCGCGCGCGTCGCGTCCGCATTCAGGGTGAACACGCGCAGAAGAACGGTTCAGATGCAGAGGCACTAGAGCAATCACAAGGGAACCTCGCGCAGCAAAACGTGTCGAACACGACGCGATTCAGATCCGCTGCGACGTTCCGCAACTTCGCATCCGACGGGTGCAAGGCTAGAATTCTCCGACTTACCTGGTTCTATACATGTCAGTGCGAAATATGAGCGATGCCGCGTTGCCGGCATCGAAAGGCAAGGCTGCCACGATCAACGACATCGCACGACTGTCGGGAGTTTCCAAGAAAACGGTTTCAAGAATCATCAACAACTCGCCGCTGGTGCGCAAAGACACCCGCGACAAGGTCGAGGCGTTGATGCGCGAGGTCGGTTACGTGCCCGACCCGCTGGCGCGCGGACTCGCGTTCCGCCGCTCCTTCCTGATCGGCCTGGTGTATGACGACCCCGGCGCCCAATGCATTGTCGACCTGCAGCACGGCGCGCTGGAAGCGCTGCGCGGCACCGGCTATGAGCTGGTGGTGCACCCGTGCAACAGCCAGGATCCGGACTGTGCGGACGGCGTGCGCCGTTTCGTGCAGCAGCAGAAACTGCATGGCGTGATCCTCGGCCCGCGCGCCTCCGAATCGATGGCGCTGGCGCAGATGCTCGACGCGATCGACTGCCGCCACATCCGCATCAACGCGCATGCGTCGGAAGAAGACGTGCAGGCGGTGGTCACCCACGATCGCGATGGTGCGGCGGCGGCTGCGGGCTACCTGCTCTCGCTCGGCCACCGCGACATCGCGGTGATTGCCGGTCCCGGTGACCGGCGCGCTGCCCGCGAGCGGACCCACGGCTTCCTTGATCGGCTGGCCCAGGTCGGCGTGACCCTGCCGGGCGAGCGCGTGCTGGAAGCGGGCGACACCTTCGAGTCCGGCGTGCATGCCGCCGAACGCCTGCTGATGGGCGGACAACGCCCCAGTGCGATCTTCACCGGCAACGACGAAATCGCCGCGGGCGTCTACCAGGTGGCATTGCGTGCGGGCATCGCGGTGCCGCAGCAGTTGTCGATCGTCAGCTACGACGACAGCCCGCTGGCGTCGCGGCTGTGGCCGCCGCTGACGTCGGTACGCCGCCACGTCTCCGACATCGGCCGCATGGCTGCCGCGATGCTGGTGCAGACCGACGTACCGGAGGCGCCGGCTGCGGCCAGCGTGCATCCGCAACTGATGGTGCGCGGTTCCTGCCGGGCTGTGGACGGCTGAGTGTCCTGCCCTCGCCTGCGCCGTCGCGACAGAACGGTGCAGGCAACAACGAAAACGGCGCACCAGGGTGCGCCGTTTCCACTGCGGAGCGGTGTGCGTTACGCGCTTACACGTCGCCGCCGTCGGCCCAGCCTTCACCCGTGCCCTTCTGGAACACGCGGTCATCGCCCTGCACATCACCGGCCGGCAGATGCGCCTGGTCGGCCAGTGCCGCGTAGATCGGGGTGAAGTCCGGCGACGTCGCCTGCATCAGCTGTTCGAAGCTGTCGATGACGAAGTAGGTCTTCTGGAAGGTGTCGATGCGGTACTTGGTGCGCATGATCCGCTGCAGGTCGAAGCCGATGCGGTTGGGCGCGGTCGATTCCAGCGAGTACAGCGACTCGCCCTTCGACGACACGATGCCGGCGCCGTAGATGCGCAGGCCGTCGGGCGTATCGATCAGGCCGAATTCCACCGTGTACCAGTACAGGCGGGTCAGGTTCTGCAGTGCATCCGGGCCGATCGCGTGGGCCTTGACGCCGCCACGGCCGTACGCCTCCATGTAGTCGGCGAACACCGGGTTCATCAGCAGCGGCACGTGGCCAAACAGATCGTGGAACAGGTCCGGTTCGGCGATGTAGTCGATCTGGTCCGGGCGACGGATCCACCAGGTCACCGGGAAACGGCGGTTGGCCAGGTGGTCGAAGAAATCCAGTTCCGGCAGCAGGCCTTCAACGCCGACCAGGGTCCAGCCGGTGGCGGCGCCCAGTACTTCGTTGAGCTGGTCGAAGCGCGGAATCATGTGTGCGCTCATGCCCATCTCGTCCTGCGCGTCCAGGAACTCCTGGCAGGCGCGGCCGACCAGCAGTTCGCGCTGGCGCTGGTACAGCGTGCTCCAGGTGGCGTGGTCGTCGGCGCTGTAGGTGTCCCACGGTTGCTCGACGAGCGCGGTGGTATACACCGGCACGTAGCCCTTGTCGGTCTGCTGGTGTTCGACGCGGCGGGGCTGGGCGAGGTCCATGGGGCACTCCTTGACGGGATACCCACGATGCTAGGGCAGGGCGCGCGCAACAGGGTTGCAAAAGTTGCGTCGATTGGCCTTGTTGGCGCAATATCCTTGCGTACTCACCATGTTGCGGGGCAACAATGGCCGGAGAAGTCCAGTTCGATCGCACGGATATACGTCTACTGGCTGAAATCCAGCGGGATGGGCGCGCCACCAACGCCGAGCTGGCGACACGGGTGAACCTCTCGCCCTCGGCCTGCCTGCGCCGCCTGCAGCGGCTGGAAAGCGAGGGCGTGATCGTCGGCTATGGCGCGCGGCTGGAACCGCGCCAGCTGCGCCTGGGCCTGCAGGCCTTCGTGCGCGTGCAGCTGGAAAAGCATGACCAGGCCGCCATCGGCCACTTCGTGGACAGCGTGCAAGCGTGGGACGAGGTGGTGGCCTGCCATGCGCTGACCGGCGACATGGACTACCTGCTGCACGTCTACGTGCGCGACCTGGAGCACTTCTCGCACTTCCTGCTGGACCGGCTGCTCAACGCCGGCGGCGTGGCCGATGCCAATTCCAGCTTCGTGCTGCGAACGGTGAAGGGTTTCCAGGCGTTGCCGTTGTCGCAGCTGGAGCCCTGAGCAGCCACCAGGCGTGCCCGGTGGCCTGGCATCAATGGATCAGCACTTGTCCTTGCGGCCCATCAGTTTGCCCAGGCGCGAGGCTTCCTCGCACTTTGGTGCGGCCACCGGCGCGGGTGCCGCCGCGGCGGCGCGCGCGCGCTGCAACTGCTGGATCTTCGCGCGGATCTGCGGCATGGCCGCCATTGCGGCCTTCTCGCCTTCCAGGATCGCGGTGCCGCGCTGGCTGAAATCGGCGGCGCCGATGTCCAGTACCTTCGGACGGATGACGATGTCGGCGCGCGCCAGCTCCTGCTCGCCCAGGCGCTGGCCCATGATCGAGATGGACTGGTTGACGATGCCCAGCATGTCCGTCGGTGCCTTGCCGCTGGCCTTGCTGGAGATGTCCACGGCGATCACGAAGTCGGCGCCGAGCTGGCGCGCGGCATCCACCGGCACCGGGCTGACCACGCCGCCGTCGATATAGTTGCGGCCGCCGATCTTCACCGGCTCGAACACACCGGGGATGCTGCTCGACGCGCGCACCGCCTGGCCGACGTTGCCGCGCACGAAGATCGCGCGCTCGCCCGTTTCCAGCTGGGTGGCAACGGCGGCGAACGGCTTCTTCAGGCGCTCGGCGGGACGGTTGGCGACCTGCTCGTTGACGTAGTCCTGCAGCTTCTGGCCCTGCACCAGGCCACCGGAGAACAGGCGTACGTCGCGGATGCTGGCTTCGTCCAGCGCGACTGCCTTGCTCTGCATCTGGAAGGCGTCCATGCCGCTGGCGTACAGCGCACCGACCACGCTGCCGGCGCTGGTGCCGGAGACCACGGCCGGCTCGAAGCCGTTGGCTTCCAGCATCTTGATCACGCCGATGTGCGCGAAGCCCTTGGCCGCGCCGCCACCGAGGGCGATGCCGATCCTGATCGGCTTGGCCTGCGGCACCACGGTCGGTGCCGGCGGCGGCGTGGGACGGACCGGGTCGCCACCGCAGCCGGCCAGCAGGCCGATCAGGGCGACGGACAGCAGCATGCGGGGGCGGAACAGGCTCATCGGCAGTGCGCTCGCGGCGCCGGATTCAGGAAAGGGCGCCAGCATACCGAAGCCGTGGCGGGGCGGGCAGGGTGGGGGGAACTCCCTATTCAGCAAAAAAAACGTGAATCGCTTCTGGTGGGTGCGGACCTTGGTCCGCACAAATGCCTGGTCGCGCGCTGAAGGAATGTGCCAACCAAGGTTGGCACCTACCAAATGAGTGGGTCAGAACCGGTTGTCACCATCCAGCATCCGGCCCAGGCCGCCCAGCACCGAGCCTTCGCCGCGGCTCTGGCCGCCGCCCTGCGGTGCGGCCATCCACATGCGGCCGGCCAGGCGCGAGAACGGCAGCGACTGAAGCCAGACCTTGCCGGGGCCGGTCAGCGTGGCCAGGAACACGCCTTCGCCGCCGAACAGCATGCTCTTGATGCCGGCCACCCGGCGCACGTCCATGTCCACGCTGGAGTGGTAGGCCACCACGCAGCCGGTATCCACGTCCAGGCGCTCGCCGGCGGCCAGCTCGCGCTCGATCACGCAGCCACCGGCGTGGATGAACACCCAGCCGTCGCCTTCCAGCTTCTGCATGATGAAGCCCTCGCCGCCGAACAGGCCGGTCATGATCCTGCGCTGGAACTGCACGCCGATCTGCACGCCGCGCGCGCCGGCCAGGAAGCTGTCCTTCTGGCAGATCAGGCGGCCGCCGTGCTGGTCCAGTTTCATCGCCAGCACCGTGCCGGGGTAGGGCGCGGCGAAGGCGACCTTGCCCTTGCCATGCCCGCTCTGGGTGTAGACGGTGGCGAACAGGCTCTCGCCGGTCAGCACACGGCGGCCGGCGGCCATCACCTTGCCCATGAAGCCGCCCTGGTCACCGTTGGCAGCGCCAAACACCGTGTCCATCTGCACCGTGGCGTCCTTGAACATCAAGGCGCCGGCCTCGGCAATGGCGCTCTCGCCGGGGTCGAGCTCGATCTCCACGAACTGCATTTCATGGCCGACGATGCGGAACTCGATGTCGTCGGCGCGGCCGCTGGCGCCGGCGGTGACCGGGACCGGCGGCGGCGTGTTGGGCATGCCCGGGGCTGGAGCCTGCAGCTCGGCCACCTCGGCGATCGGCGTCCACCCGCTCATGCCCTGGCACCATGCCAGGGCGCGTGGATTGGCCTGCGCGTAGCGGCGTGCGGCCCCGTCATCAAGCGGGCCGATGCGCTCGGCCTGGGCGGAGGCATGGAAGTACCACTGGGTCATGGCGGCGGGTCCGTCGCGTGGAAACCCCGAGTCTAGCGAGCGCCCGGGGGTGCCGGCGACGGGGCCATGAACGGCGGGCATTTGCGGCGTAGGTGCTGTATTGCAACAATTATCTGGTAGCGCCGTTTTACCACCCCTCCAAACACAGCCTACCGCCATGTCCCCGACCCGCACTTCCCGTGGCCGATTTCCGGTCGCGCGCCCCCTCGTTGCCGCTCTTTCCGCCCTGCTGCCGCTGGTAGCAGCCGCCCAGGAAACCCCCGCTGCCAAGGATCCGGTTGCCCTCGACGCCCTGCAGGTGACCGCGCAGCGCCGTGTCGAGAACGCCAAGGACGTGCCGGTCGCGCTCTCCGCGATCCAGGGCGAGAAGCTGGATGTGCTCGGTTCGGCCGGCGATGACATCCGTTTCCTGGCCGCACGCGTGCCCAGCCTCAACATCGAGTCGTCCTACGGCCGTGCCTTCCCGCGCTTCTACATCCGCGGTCTGGGCAACACCGACTTCGACCTCAATGCGTCGCAGCCGGTGTCGCTGGTGTACGACGACGTGGTGCAGGAAAGCCCGCTGCTGAAGGGCTTCCCGCTGTTCGACCTGGCCAACGTGGAAGTGCTGCGTGGTCCGCAGGGCACGCTGTTCGGCCGCAACACCCCGGCCGGCGTGGTCAAGTTCGATTCGGCGCGACCGTCGCAGGATGCCGACGGCTACGTGCGCGTGGGCTACGGCAGCTACAACAGCTGGAACGTGCAGGGCGCCTACGGCGGCCCGCTGACCGATCGCTGGTCGGCACGCGTCTCGGCGATCTACCAGCGCCGCGATGACTGGGTCGACAACACCCGCGTCGGCGCTCCCAACAGTGGCTTCGAAGGCTATGACGAAGCCGCCGGCCGCGTGCAGTTCCTGTACGAAGGCGATGACTTCGAAGCGCTGTTCAACCTGCACAAGCGCAAGCTCAATGGCACCGCCCGCCTGTTCCGCGCCAACATCATCGAGAAGGGTGGCAACTCGCTGGTCGAGAACTTCGACCGCGACAAGGTGGCCAACGACGGCGTCAACTTCTCCGACCTGAAGACCTGGGGTGGCAGCGCGCGCCTGCAGTGGAACCTCGGCTCGGTGACGCTGCACTCGATCACCGGCTACGAAACCGCCGAATCGCTCAACCGCGGTGACATCGACGGTGGCTACGGCGCGGCGTTCCTTGGCGCCGGCAACTACGGCCCCGGCCTGATTCCGTTCTCGTCGGAGTCGGCTGACGGCCTGCCGCATCACCGCCAGTGGACGCAGGAAGTCCGCATCGAGTCCAACGAGTGGGGCCGCTTCGACTGGCAGGCCGGCGTCTTCTACTTCGATGAAGACGTGACCATCAACAACTTCAACTACGACTCGCTGGCCCCGGGCAATCCGCAGACCGGCCACGTGGTGCAGAACCAGCGCAACAAGGCCTGGGCGGTGTTCGCCTCGGGTGACTTCGATGTCACCGACCGCTTCAAGCTGCGTGCCGGCGTGCGCTACACCCAGGACAAGAAGGACTTCAGCGCCAGCGTGCTGCAGGCCGTTCCGTTCGGCACCCCGGTCAGTGGCCCGTACCTGGCCAACACCGACGTCAACGACGTCAGCTGGGACCTCAGCGGCGTCTACAAGCTGACCGACGACATCAACGCCTATGCCCGTGTGGCCAAGGGCTTCCGCGCGCCGTCGATCCAGGGCCGCCTGGCCTTCGCGCCAGGCCTGTCGCAGGCCGATTCGGAGAAGGTGATCTCGTACGAGGCCGGCATCAAGGCCGACCTGTTCGAGCGCCGCGCGCGCCTGGGCCTGAGCGTGTTCCGCTACAACGTCGATGGCCAGCAGCTGATCGCGGTGGGCGGCAGCAACAACACCGCCACCCTGCTCAACGCCGACAAGACCATCGGCCAGGGCGTCGAGCTGGACCTGGAGGCCTACCTGGCCGACAACGTCCTGCTGACCTTCGGCAGCAGCTACAACGACACCGAGATCAAGGACAAGAACCTGGCGGTGGCGATCTGCGGCGGTGGCTGCACCATCACCGACCCGACCACGGTGATCAACGGCCAGACCTATGCGCTGGTGAACGGCAACCCGCTGCCGCAGGCGCCGAAGTGGATCCACAACGCGACCCTGCGCGTGGGCTTCCCGCTCAGCGATGGCAGCGAGCTGTACGCCTACACCGACTGGGCCTACCGCAGTGCGGTGAACTTCTTCATCTACGAGTCGCCGGAATTCCGCGGCCGCAGTTCGCTGGAAGGCGGCCTGCGCCTGGGCTACAACTGGGATTACGGCCAGTACGACGTGGCGGTGTTCGGTCGCAACCTGACCAACCAGACCCGCGTGGTCGGC
Source organism: Stenotrophomonas sp. CASM110 (assembly GCF_049384345.1). Classification (NCBI taxonomy): domain Bacteria; kingdom Pseudomonadati; phylum Pseudomonadota; class Gammaproteobacteria; order Lysobacterales; family Lysobacteraceae; genus Stenotrophomonas; species Stenotrophomonas sp. CASM110. The sequence continues at coordinate 7,102 of NZ_JBMRGI010000016.1, read as the reverse complement.
GCGATCGACTTCAACAACCTGACCGGCTTCCTCAACGAGCCGCGTACCTGGGGCGTGGAGTTCACCGCGAAGTTCTGATGCGGTGGCTGCGTTGATGCAATGCAGAAGGGCCGGCGCAATGCCGGCCCTTCTGGTTTCCTGCTTCGTGTAGAGCCGAGCCTGCGCTCGGCTGCTCTGAGCCGAGCATGGCTCGGCTCTACAGAGGCGTGGCCTACAGCGCGCTCTGCGGGCGCACCTTCAGCACCGCATTCTCGGTGGCGCAGTCGCGGCTGGAGTGCCGACCGGCCTTGCGCGCCGCCTCGATCTCCTTGCGTGCGGCCAGCAGGTCCTTGTTGAAGGCAGCGTTGTCATGCAGGCGGGCCACGGCGGCCGCGCCCATGAAGCGGCCCTCGAGGATGTCGCTCTGCCAGTGCACGTTGCACACCAGGCGGCTCTCGCCGTAGTTGCGGCCGCGGGCCTGGATGGCATCGGCGCGGTCCGGCGCGATCTCCGACAGGATCAGGGCCCAGGCCCAGCCGATCGAGGTGTGGCCGGACGGATAGGAACCGTTCTTGCGCAGGCCGTCCTCGTCCTTCGGCGAGCAGGTCGGCTCACCGTTGACCATGAACGGGCGCGGGCGCTGGTAGTGGTTCTTGGCCGCCTTGGTGGCGGCGCTGGCGTCGATCCGGCTGCGCTCCAGCAGTCGGTACAGCGCCGGGGTCTTCACTGCATCGACGTCGATGTCGGCGGCGCAGGAGAAGTGGTTCGCGCCTTCGGGGAAGCCGAGTTCCGCATCGACGCCGGCCTGGGCGAAGCGCGGGCTGCCACGCAGCGCGCGGGCTTCACGGCTGACCTGTTCGTCCAGGGCGAGGGCGGCCGAACCGGCCGCCGGTGGTGCCGGCACCAGGTCCAGGCTGGCCGGAACCGCGCTCGTGTCCAGATAGCCCACCGCCTTGGTGGTGATGTTGGCTTCGACGGCGGTCGGCTTGCTGGCGGTGGCTGCGCAGCCAGCCAGGACCGCGACAACGGTGAGACCGAGCAGTGGGCGGGGGGTGTGGGAAATCAGCGACATGGACGGCTCCAGAGGAAAAACATCGCGTCATGATCGCAGCCCGTATGCGACACCGCAGTGGCCATCGGTCATACGGCCAGACCCGGCATGGTCATCGGGGCAGTATGAAAAACGTCATCGAGTGTCGTCAGTCTCCTGAATCCGGGCGCAGCGCACGGACTTTCACGCGCCTGCGCCGCGAGCATCGACACAACGGGGTCGAGAGGCCGTCCAGTTCCAGCCGGGTCGGGGGGATCCACTGACAGAGGGAGAGAAGCGATGCGCAGCACCGCAACAGGAAGTACCGTCCTGGCCCTGCTCCTCGGGCTGGCAACCGCCCCGGCGCAGGCCGCCGACGTGGTCGGCGTGGCCTTCGTGCATGGCACCGGCGCGCAGACCAATGCCACCCAGGACTACTGGCAGCCGGCGATCATCGACACCGTGCGCCAGGGCCTGCCGAACAGCAGCAACTACGTCGTCATCAACTGTGACTTCACCCAGTACATGTGGAAACCGGAAGCGGCCGGTTGCCTGGCCAACCAGCTGACCGGCTTCATCGACAGCCGTGGCATCACCCAGCTGGTGGTGATCACCCACTCCAACGGCGGCAACGTGATGCGCTGGATCCTGTCCAACCCGACCTACGACAGCCGCTATCCGAAGATCATCCGCACGGTGCGCAAGGTCAATGCGCTGGCTCCGTCCTCGGCCGGTACACCGCTGGCCGATGCAGTGCTCAACGGCAATACCTTCGAAACGTCGCTGGGCTGGCTGCTGGGCTACAAGAACGACGCGGTACGCCAGCAGCAGGTGGCAAGCATGGCCACCTACAACGCGCAGAACCTGTACGGCACGGCCGGTCGCCCGGCGCTGCCCAAACCGTTCCGTGCGGTGGTCGGCAGCGATGTGGAATCGGCGGTGTGGGACAGCAACAGCTACTGCGGTGGCTACGCCGCCAATGTCGGCCTGGAGTTCACCCAGAACTGGCTGTCGTCCTGCTCCGATGGCTTCCTGGAGTGCAGCAGCCAGAAGGCTGCCGGCACCACCTGGTTCACCGACAAGGCACGCACCCAGGGCGCCGAACCACTCAGCCACAACCAGAGCCGGCGCGAGTGCTTCGGCCTCGGCACCCTGCTGCGCAACGACCTGAACCAGTGAGGGAGATGACCATGACGAACCATTCCACCCTGCTGGCCAGTGCTTTGCTGGCCGTGCTGTCCCTTTCCGCAGCGCAGGCCGCGCAGCCGCTGCAGGCCGCCCGCGCGGGCGATCAGGTGCCTGCCGCACTGGTGGCCGCGCCGCTGCCCGCCGATGAAAGCGAGCACGCGCCGCTGTCCTTTGCCTGGGCGCTGGACCCGGCACAACCGCTGCAGGCGGCCACGCCGTATGCCTCGGTCAGCCGCAGCTACTGGCAGCAGGTCGATGGCACGCAGCTGCAACGCGGCCTGGACCTGCCGCTGACGGCGCCCGATGCGGTGATCCAGCTGAGCCCGGCCGCAGGTGCCCGCGCGCTGCCGGCCAACACCCTGCAGGTGCGCGACCCGGCCGGCCGCAGCAGCGTGGCCCGCAGTGTCGATGCGCGCGCGCTGCAGGATGCCGGCATGCCGGTGAGTGATGGCAGCAGCATGCTGCGCACCGGCGCGACCAGTTCGGCCGGTGCGTACACGCTGCAGAGCACGCAGGCGCAGGGCCGCTATGTGGTGCAGGTGCTTGAGCCGAACAGCCCGCTGCGGCTGGAAGTGCAGGCCAACCAGGCGCAGGTGCTGGCTGGTGGCAACGTGCAGCTGCAGGCACGCCTGCTGGAAGACGGCGCCACCACCGCGCAGCTGGCATCGCGCCGTGGCGGCCTGGGCGGTGAAGCCCTGCTGGTCGCACCGGATGGCCGCAGCTGGCCGCAGCGCCTGCTGCGCACCACCGACGGCAGCCTGCGCGCGCAGGTGCGCATCCCCGCCGATCTCGGCAGCGTGCAGGGGCTGTGGGAACTGCAGGTGTTCGCCCAGGCCGATGGCGTGCTGCGCGACGGCAAGGTGGCTTTCGCGGTGGCACGGCCGACCGCGCGCTTCAGTGGCCAGGCGGCACCGGACCCGTCCAGCCGCCAGGTGGCACTGCCGCTGCAGGTGGCCGCCGCTGGCCGCTACGAAGCACGCGGCACGCTGTACGCCACGGCCCGCGATGGCCAGTTGAAGCCGGTCGCGCAGGCACATGCGGCGGCGTGGTTCGATGGCGCGGGCGCAGGCCAGCTGGTGCTGCCGTTCGACCAGGCCGCATTGCCGGCCGGTTTCGGTGCGCCGTACGAACTGCGCGACCTGCAGCTGCAGGACCAGAGCCGGATGGCACCGATCGAGTCGCGCGCGCTGGCGTTGCGGTTCTGAGCACGGCGGTGGCGGGCCGGGATATCCGGCCCGCTGCATTGCATCCTGTAGAGCCGAGCCGATGCCCGGCTGCTGTCTGCCGTGATCAGGAGCAGCCGAGCATCGGCTCGGCTCTACAGTGGCATGTCGATCACCCCGCGTACGCGGTCAGCCGGCCTTCCTGCTCGCATACGGTGATCGCGCCGCCGAACACCGCCGACAGCGGTTCGTTGCGCAGCAGCTCGGCGCGGGTGCCGTCGGCCAGTACGCGACCATCGCGCAGCAGCACCACGCGCTCGATCTCGGGGATGATCTCTTCGATGTGGTGGGTCACCAGCACCAGGGTGATGCCCTGCTGCGCCAGCACCCGCATGGTCGCCACCAGCTGCTCGCGGGCGACCAGGTCCAGCCCGGTGGAGGGTTCGTCCAGCAGCAGTGCCTGCGGTCGATTGACCAGCGCGCGGGCGATCAGCACGCGGCGGGTCTCGCCGGCCGACAGCTCGGCATAGGCGCGCTCGCGCAGCGACAGGGCACCGGTCATCGCCAGCGTTTCGCCGACGCGTGCACGCATGTCGGCGGTCACCTCGCGGAAGGCCGGCACCACGTAGCTGGCGAAGAAGCCGGACAGCACCGCCTGTTCCACGGTCAGGCCGGGCATGTCGGCCAGGTTGCTGCTGAGGTCGCCGGTGACGATGCCCAGCTGCGAGCGCAGCCGGTCCACCTGCCAGCGGTTCTGGCCCAGCACCTTCACCGCCACCGTGCCGTCACCCTGGGCCAGTGGATACAGTTCGCGGGTGATCAGCTTGATGAAGGTGGATTTGCCGCAGCCGTTGGGGCCGAGCAGGGCGGTGTGCTGGCCCTGCGCGATGCGCAGGCTGAGCCCGTGCAGCACCTTCACCTGGCCGCGCACCACGGTGGCGCGGTCCAGTTCGATCAAGGGGGGCAGCTCCGCGACGGGCGGGGCGGCGGTCATGGCGCTGGCGCGTGGATCAAGGCTCGACAACTCAGGTCCCCAACTGTGAACGGTGCCACGGATGGCGATGCGATACATCGCCGCAGGGATGCAGTTTGCAACGCAAGCGGCCATCATGTCTGCCATCCCCGCGTCGATCCGGAGAGCCGTCATGCCTGATGCCCTGATGTCCCTGTTGACCGGTGGTGTGCTCGGCCTGGGGTGGTGGGCCATGCTGGCAGTGCTCCTGGTCTTCACCCAGATCACCATCTTCTCGGTGACCCTGTACCTGCACCGCAGCCAGGCCCATCGCGGGGTCGATTTCCACCCGGCGCTGGCCCACGTGTTCCGTTTCTGGCTGTGGCTGACCACCTCGATGATCACCCGCGAGTGGGTGGCCATCCATCGCAAGCACCACGCCAAGGTGGAGACCGAGGACGACCCGCACAGCCCGGTCACCCGCGGCATCGGCAGGGTGTTCTGGCACGGCGTGGAGCTGTACCGGGAGGCACGCGGCATGCGCGCGGACATCGAACAGTACGGGCGCGGTACCCCGGACGATGCGATCGAGCGCCACCTGTATACCCCGCACGCCACGCTGGGCCCGGTGCTGCTGCTGGTGATCAACAGCGTGCTGTTCGGCCTGCCCGGCGTGGCCCTGTGGGCGATCCAGATGGCATGGATCCCGTTCTGGGCAGCCGGCGTGGTCAACGGCCTGGGCCACTGGTGGGGCTACCGCAACTACGAGTCTGCCGATACCTCCACCAATCTCACGCCGTGGGGGTTCTGGATCGGTGGCGAGGAGCTGCACAACAACCACCATGCCTTCCCCAGCTCGGCGCGCTTCGCGATGCGGCGCTGGGAATTCGACATCGGCTGGAGTGCGATCCGCCTGCTGCAGGCGCTGCGCCTGGCCAAGGTGCTGCGGGTGGCACCGGCCATGGACGTGCGTCCGAACATCGCCGTGCCCGATGCCGAGACCCTGAAGGCGCTGCTGTCGCACCGCTTCCAGGCGATGACCGACTACCAGCGCAATGTGTTCATGCCGGCCCTGCGCGAGGAAGCCGCCCAGGCCGGAGCCAAGCTGCGCCGCCTGCTGCCGCGCCGGCTGCGCCGTGGACTGGTCAACGATGGTCGCTGGCTGAAGCCGGACAGCCGTGCCCAGCTCAGCGCATGGGTGGCACAGCGCCCGCGCATCCGCACCCTGGTCGAGTACCGCGCGCGGCTGGCGGCGTTGCTGGAAGCCCGAGGCCACGACGCCGCCGAGCGCCTGCACCAGTTGCAGGCGTGGTGCCGCGAGGCCGAGGAAAGCGGTATCGCGGCGTTGCAGGCCTACGCCGCACGCTTGAAGGGCTACAGCCTGGTGGGCGCGTGAGGGCAGGGTACGGGCTTCTGCTGGCGGCACTGCTGCCGGGCGCGGCGCTGGCCCAGGTCACCGACACCGCCAGCTATCTGCAGCGGATGGACAGCGATGGCGACGGCAGGGTCAGCGAGGCCGAGTACGTGCAGTGGATGCTGTATGCCTTCGACCGCATGGACCGCAACGGTGATGGTGTGCTGACGGCCGAGGAGCTGCCCGGTGGCAAGGGCAGGGCGATCAGCCGCGAGCAGCAGCGGCAGGTGATCGTGCAGCGCTTCCACAAGCAGGATGCCAACGGTGATGGTTTCCTGGATGCGCGCGAACTGGCGGCGCCTCCGCGCTAAAGATTCCCGGCGTGCTGCCGATGGTGGGTTCGACGCGATCCCGGGTACCGGTCGATCCGCACGGGTAAGGCGATCTGGCATGTCGACCGCGATGGATCGCGGTAGGGGGAAGGACATGGAAGGGAGTGCGGTGCCATTGCGATGATCGATGCCGAACGGAATCGCCTGCACTGGCCCGACACGACCCAAGGATCCCCCATGAAATCGAACCCACCCCTGCTGGCGGCCGCGCTGCTCGGCAGCCTCGTCATCGCCTCGCCTGTGCTGGCCAACGAGCCACCCCCGACCGCCCCGTCCGACACGGCGACGGCTGCAGACGTTCCCGCCGCTGATGCCGGCGTTGTCGCCGCCGTGGCGGAGCTGCCTGCCTGGGAAAGCCGGGTGCCGGTGAGCGTGAAGCTGCAGATGGGCGCGGATGGCCAGCCAGTCGGCGACAAGACGCTGCGCCTGGTGCAGCGTTCCACCACCGGCAAGCTGGTGGCCGCGCAGGTTGCCGTGTCATTGTTTTCCGGCACGCTCGGCGGCAGCTCGTTCAAGAAGGACCAGCTGAAGGGAACCCGGGTGGAGACCGTTCCGAACCCGGCCTTCGGTTACCTGCAGGACCAGGTGCGCATGCGCCTGGCGGAGTACTTCACCGCGCATCCGGGCGCTGTGCCGGCAGAGGTACGGCCGGTGCAGATCACCGCCGATGGCTTCACCCTGATCTACAAGGAACTGGGCGATGCCGATACCCAGTACGAGCTGCGCCAGACCCAGCACGTCGGCTTCCCGTATACCCGCAAGCTGTTGCGCCTGGTCGGTGGCGAAGGCGTGCAGTGCCAGGTCGACGCACCGGTGGCCGCACCCCTGGAAGCCTGGCAGGCCGGCGACTATGCGTTGGTCAAGCAGACGGCCGAGCGCTACAGCGACCAGTGCCTGGCCCGGTTCGTGGAAACGCTGCCGTCGCTGTTCCCGGACCGTTCCGCCGCTGCGGCACCGGTTCCGGCGGAGCCTGTGCGCGCCGGCCAGGGCGCCTGACACCGGTCGATGCCGGGGATCATTCCCCCGCATCGACGGCCACGTGCC